>NZ_DAMADT010000006.1:106239-170633 GCF_031997925.1 Lachnoclostridium sp.
AACGAATAATAAATAAAAGAAACTAGAATTGATATAGGTTCTCAGAAATTAATGATTTGGTGAAATCACTAATTTCTGAGAACCTATATCAATTCTAGTTTCTTTTATTTATTATTCGTTTTATGTAGCTTTATTATAATCAAAATCAACAGAAACTTAATTCTACTGAAAGAAATCTGTGATTAAGATAATTTTTTTTATTCCTTTACAAAAGATACTCTGTTTTGGGCTCTTCCTATTATAACATGACATGTGCCATATCAAAAGAAAAAAGTGAAAAGTATAACTATGACTTCAAAAAAACGAGAATAAATGGAACCCCACCTTGAAGCTGACATGCTTCTCTTTGGAATCATCCACTTATTCTCGCTTTACATTTCACTTATGTGTAATCAATTTCCTATAAGCCCCAATTCATATTTAGAACTACAGAAATAACGATGAAAAGAGCTCCTAAAAGTTTTGTAATCTTTACAAGCGCGCCCTCCATGGAACGTCCTTTGTTCTTGCCCCAATAAGTATCTGCAACGCCGTTGATTGAACCAGAAAGTCCTGCAGACTTACCTTCTTGCATTAAAACAACAACTACTAATCCTAAACAGATGAGAACGTATACAACTGTAAGTATTGCTCTTAATATTTCCATCAATAACACCTCCTAAAAGTCACACTGAATATTTTACCACAATCACGGAAATAAGACAAGTAGTAACTGATTTTGGAATTTATTTTTTGATTAATAAAGTTTTTCCAGTCATCTCTTTTGGTTGTTCCATCTCCATCATTTCAATTAAGGTTGGAATGATATCAGCTAAACAGCCACCTTCTCTTAAGGTATAGGATTCATCATAGTTTACTAAAATAAATGGAACTGGATTTGTAGTATGAGCTGTGAATGGCTCTCCATTTGTATAGTCTACTAACTGCTCTGCATTTCCATGATCTGCGCAGATAAACATCTGACCATCTACAGAAAGAAGAGCATCATAAGCCTTACCTACACACGTATCTACTGCTTCTACTGCCTTGATTGCTGCATCAGAAATTCCGGTATGACCAACCATATCTGGATTAGCAAAGTTAACGATGATAACATCGTATTTTAATGATGTGATTGCTTCTACTAATTTCTCCGCTACTGCATTAGCACTCATCTCAGGCTGAAGATCATAGGTTGCGACCTTTGGAGAATTCACTAGGATACGATCTTCTCCTTCGTTTGGTGCTTCCACACCACCATTAAAGAAGAAGGTAACATGAGCATACTTCTCTGTCTCAGCAATTCTAGCCTGAGTCTTTCCATGTGCTGCAAGATATTCTCCGAATGTATTTGTAATAGATACCTTTTCAAATGCTACGCTCTTATTAGGGATTGTAACATCATACTCTGAGAAACAAACATAAGTAAGAGGTAATCTACCACTCTTACGAACAAAGCCGTCAAAATCATCAGTACAGAATGCCCTTGTAATTTCTCTTGCACGGTCAGGACGGAAATTAAAGAAGATAACGGAATCATCTGCTTTAATAGGAGCAATTGCCTTACCATCCTTAACTACTACAGTAGGTAGAACGAACTCGTCATTTACACCTTCAGCATAGGAAGCAGCTACTGCTTCTACCGCATTCGTAGCAGTGGTACCTTCGCCATCTACTAAAGCAGCATATGCTTTTTCTACACGGTCCCAACGATTATCACGGTCCATAACATAGTAACGTCCCATTACAGAAGCAATACGGCCTACGCCTAACTCTGCCATTTTCGCTTCTAGATCTTCCATAAAGCCCTTACCAGAGGTTGGCGCAGTATCTCTACCATCTAAAAACGCATGTACATAAACATTCTCTAAACCATGTTTCTTAGCAAGCTCTAATAATCCATAAAGATGTGTAATATGGCTATGAACACCACCATCCGATAATAATCCGAATAAATGAAGTGCTGTATTATTCTTTTTACAATTCTCTATTGCTTTTAATAATTGTTTATTTTCAAAAAATTCACCATCTTTAATTTCTTTTGTGATACGGGTTAACTCCTGATATACTATTCTTCCGGCACCCATATTAAGATGTCCAACTTCAGAGTTTCCCATCTGTCCCTCTGGAAGACCAACTGCCATTCCAGAAGCATTTCCTTTTACATATGGATAGTCTTTCATCAATTTATCAAGAACAGGCTTTTTGGCTAATGCTATTGCATTACCTTCCGTTTTCTCGTTTAATCCAAATCCATCCAGTATCATAAGTACGGTAGGTTTTTTGCTCATAATTTATTCTCCTTTTGTTCAATGTAGACTTATGTCATACAATTTTTTAGCATGTCATATTACGGCGTTAAAAATTGTATAACTTCATACGGTCAAATATTTCCTATGTAGTGCTTTTTTCCTTTGTTAAAAAAATAGCAGAGGCACTACTTCATTCTTTTCTATCATATCATGATTTATTCATTAGTCAAGAGAATTTCTGTGTCAGCTACCCCTTTTAGCGTTTCAGAGGTACCTGTGCTAATGTCATTGGGATTGCAAGTTTTATTATATTTCCCACTACACTACCTTTTGAAAAATCATTTGTTTAAGCCATGTTATTTTCCACCTTATTTCTGTCTTGATACGCAATTACGGAAGGGTACTATTAAAATACCCTTCCGTAATTCTAGACCCCTTAATTTATTCTGTCAAGTTTCTCACTTTCTGTAAACCTAAAATGAAAGCTTAACATAAGAGTACAACTAGTAAAACATATAACATAAAGTTTGACAATTCCTACTCAACCAAATTTTTAGTAATCTATTTAATCAGCAATAAAAACGTCCCAAGTACAATGGAAGCTAATCCAATAAAGGCTTTCTTACTTAGTTTTTCTTTAAATACAAAACAAGAAAAAGCAATCGTGACTACGATACTTAATTTGTCAATAGGTACAACCACACTAGCTGGTCCAGTCTGTAGCGCTCGATAAAAACATAACCAGGAACCGCCTGTTGCAAGACCGGATAAGATTAAAAACAACCAACTTTTCCGTTCTATATATTTTATAGTATTTTGCTTCTTGGTTATAAACACCACAATCCAAGCCATAATTAATACAACAACGGTACGAATTGCAGTTCCTAGGTTGGAATCGACATGTTCAATTCCAACTTTCCCAAGTATAGAAGTTAAACTGGCAAAGATTGCAGAACCAAATGCGTATAGGATCCATGCTTGCTTTTCAGTTTTCTTATTCTTTTCACCCTGTTTCTTTTCTATCATCAGGTAGGTGCCTATTGCGATAAGGATATAAGCAATAGCCTTAATTACAGTTACACTTTCATGAAGAAATAGAAAAGCGAAGCAAAACGTCAATACCGTACTGGACTTATCAATTGGAGTTACTTTATTAATATCTCCAAGTTGCAATGCCTTAAAATAACATAACCATGAAGCACCGGTAGATACCCCTGATAATATTAAAAATACCCAGGACTTAACAGCTATATTACCAATACCCCCTTGGCTATTCACAAGGAATACCATAATCCATGAGAAGATGAGAACTACAATTGTTCTTAATGCTGTTGCAACATTCGAATCTGTATTTTTAATTCCACACTTCGCTAAAATAGCTGTCAAGCCTGCAAATAACGCTGATAAAAATGCAAATAATATCCACATATCCTTCTACTTTCCACCGATTCGTTTCAATGCACCAATCGAATTGATTTCCTTTCTGTATCCTATGAAATAACTAATTCGTTAATGCCATTATAATTTTAATACAACCGATTAAAAAAGCAACTATTTATTCGAAGTATTGCAACAGTTCTATAAGTGAAATCAACTATTTTATGATGAGTATAATGCAACCGTACTATGAGTGTATTGCAACAGTCCTATTAGTGTAATGCTGTTAAAAAAATAAGACTATCGTTCAAACTGGCTTGGATGCTTTGCAAAAAAATCAACTCTTGGCTCCAAATACTTAAGCTCATGTTCCTTTTCTGATGATATAAAATAAGATAGAGGTTCAAACACGTGATCCCACGAAAAGAACTCTTCTCCAACATTTAGATATTCTTGTATCATTTCACAACCTCTTGGTGCAATAGGATGAAGTAATATGGAAGTGGTACGTACACCATGGAAGCAATCAATTAATAGTTGTTTTAATATCTCTTTATCTGCAGATTCCTGTGCTATCTTAATACCATTCGCCCAACGTTTATTCATAGAACGAATATAAGAATCTAATACATACGTAATACTATGAAACTCATGGCGGTACATATGCTCTTCATAGGTTAAGATAGCATCCTTCGCCTCATCGATTACTTCCTGACTTACAGCTCCAATTGGAAGCTTTCCATCAAAATCAGATTGTACCTGATAAAAACAGGAACGAATCAAACGGTTAAACACATTCGTAAGAAGATTACCATCCTTTAATACCGGATCTGCACCAGTTTGTTTATCTTTTGGCAAATATACCTGTGGCATAAAACTAACACTCTTATTCGCTAACCCTAAACTTAAGAAATGGATTCTAAGCTGCTCATCAGTATAATAATCAAGAAGCTCACCAGCCATCGGAGGCTTGACATCTGAACTGCTACTTGCCTTTTTATCCATAAATAAAATATGATTATTGGCAACAAGCATTGGAAGTTTTACTTTTGTCATATCAATTTGATTTGCATCTTCACTAAAGAGAACAGCAAACATCGCCATCTCAGCAATTCCATAAAAGTAAATATTATCTTCACCAATAAATTGATACACTTCACTATCCTCATGAAGGAAATAATCCTTCCATAAATCCTCGTCCTTCCCTTGAAGTCTTAGATATCCTCTGGTAAATGAAATTGGTGCCCAGAGAGATTCTGGCCATACCCAAAAGGTCAAATCTTTTTCACCCGGTACCGGTACTCCCCATTCGATATTTCCTGTTAAACGAAATGGTACTAATGTTTTACCGGTACGATAGCGAAGCCCTTCTGCAGCTAAGATATCTTTTGCTCTATCTCTATCGTTTAGATTTTTAAACACAAAGGTTACAGAAGACTTCTTCTCCTCATTAATAGTCTCATGTGTTGGAAGTTTTTCTTCTAATTCCTTTAAATCCTCAATTTGCTTTTTTAATACATAAATTACAGGTGCTTTTAAAAACTCTTCGATTGTATTAAGTAAATACTTTCGTGATACCGTATTCTTTCTCAGCCAATCAATCCTAGTCTGAAGCATTTCTGTACAGTCTTCTAATCGAAAGTACCAGTTACTAACCTCTTTCATGATTGGGGTTTTCCCAGATAATGTACTTTGGGGGTTTATCAAGTCACTTGGCATATATTGATGCCCTAGGGAACATTCGTCTGCATAACCATGTTCGGATTGGCAACCTTCAATCGGACATTGGCCTACAACCTGTCTACCATTTAAGAACACATTAAAATCAGGGTCATAAAATTGTGTTGTTGTTAGTTTTTCTAAAAATCCTTGTTCTTCTAACTTTAAAAATACTTCTTCTGAAACCTTCTCGTGAATTTTACCAGCCTCTCCTAATGCTGAGGCTGCATAAAGGTTTGGAGCTATCTGATATTTTTCGAGTACTTCTTTTTGTTTTTCATGATTCCCACGAACATAATCCATAATGGAACCAATATCCGAATTCTCTTCTTTTCTTTTGCGATAACTTTCTAAGATAGGAGAACCATAACAATCAGTTCCCGAAACAAATATTACATTTTCTTCTCCGATTCGATCTCGTAGAAACCTTGCAAAGGTATCGGCATGAACAAACATGCCACCAACATGGCCAAAATGAAGTTCTTTATTGCCATAAGGCATACCTGCTGTAACAACTGCGCGTTTTGGAAATACAGGACGCGTCTTCTCAATCTTTAATTCAGACATAAAAAAATCACCTCTTGCGTTATATTTAGCAAGGGGCGAAGGAATTCGCGGTACCACCCTATTTCATTGATACGTCACCATATCAATCTCATCAAGTACACTAAGATACTCTAGTCCTGTAACGGGGACAAACGTCATAGCATCAATAATATTAGGAATCAAGCATTAATACCTAGGTAACCATTAATACTCTGACTACCATTAATACACTGGCAATCATTAATAATAATTTAATACTCAAGCATTCCTAATTTCATATCCGTATGCAGCTCCGAGCCTTGTTTCATCTATCTTTCACTACCTTCTTCCACCAGACGAAGGTTCTCTGTAAGTGTTAGAAAGACTACTCTTCTCTTCTTAGCCTTTTTCTTGTTTTCTGTATTATAGTTTTAAACTTTGTTTCTGTCAAGGACTAATTGATTGAGAAATTATAAGTATAAAAAAGGGAGTTGCACTCCCTTTTTTATACTCTATGACTTATTTATAATTTACAATCTGTCCAAAGTCAGGTTTTAAGCTAGCTCCACCAACTAATCCACCATCGATATCTGGCTGAACAAATAACTCTGGTGCACTTGCAGCTGTAACACTACCGCCGTACTGAATACGGATAGCTTCTGCAGTTGCCTCTCCATAAAGCTCGTTAATACATACACGGATTGCTGCACAAACTTCCTGAGCCTGCTCTGTTGTTGCAACTTTACCTGTTCCAATTGCCCAAATTGGTTCGTAAGCAATTACGGTTGTTGCTGCTTGCTCTGCTGTAACATTTAAGAAAGCTATTTTGATTTGCTGACGAATCCAGTCAATTGTAATTCCTTGCTCTCTTTGTGTTAAGGACTCACCACAGCAGATAATTGGAGTAATACCGTGCTCTAATGCTTTTAATACTTTCTTATTTACTGTAATATCAGTCTCTGCAAAGTATTCTCTTCTTTCAGAATGTCCAATGATAACATATTTAACACCGATATCTGTTAACATATTAGGAGCGATTTCTCCAGTATAAGCACCACTCTCTTCATAGTACATATTCTCTGCACCAATAGAAATGTTTGATCCCAATGCTGCTTCAATCGCAGTTGTTAAAGAAATCGCTGGTACACAAAATACTACATCTACATCATCACTTTTCACTAATGGCTTTAATTCTTCTATTAATCTAACAGTCTCACTTGGAGTCTTGTTCATTTTCCAGTTACCTGCAATAATTTTTCTACGCATTGTTATTTCTCCCTATTCTTTTTTAGTCTATTATGTATGATGGCTGCTTGTTAGGAGCGCATACCGCTTCCAAACAAACAGCCATGCATCGACTATTGTATTATTATAACCAATAAAAACTGAAAAGATTTATACTTTTATTTTATTTATCGTTAGCTGCAACTACACCTGGAAGCTCTTTGCCTTCAAGGAACTCTAAGGAAGCACCGCCACCTGTTGAGATGTGAGACATCTTGTCTCCAAATCCTAACTGATTAACAGCTGCTGCAGAATCACCACCACCGATGATTGTTGTAGCATCAATATCAGCCATAGCTTGTGCTACTGCGATTGTACCCTTTGCATAATTAGACATCTCGAATACACCCATTGGTCCATTCCATACTACTGTCTTAGCACTCTTAAGAGCATCTGCATAAAGTTCGCATGTCTTTGGTCCAATATCAAGACCCTCTTCATCTGCTGCGATTTCTCTACGGCCTACTATTCTGGATGGAGCATCGTTACTGAACTCTTTTGCAACTACTGTATCGATAGGAAGTAATAAGTTAACACCATTCTTCTTAGCCTTTTCCATCATTTCTTTTGCATAATCAATGTAATCAGCCTCTAATAAAGAATTACCAACTTCTTCTCCAAGAGCCTTCATGAAAGTATAAGCCATACCACCACCAATGATAAGGGTATCTACTTTATCAAGAAGGTTGTTAATTACGGAAATCTTAGAAGAAACTTTAGAACCACCAAGGATAGCAACTAAAGGTCTTACTGGATTATTTACTGCATTTCCTAAGAAGTCGATTTCTTTCTGCATTAAGTAACCAACTACTGCTGTATCAACATACTGTGTGATACCCACGTTAGAGCAATGTGCTCTATGAGCTGTACCGAATGCATCATTTACGAATACATCGCAAATGGAAGCAAGTTCTTTAGAGAAAGCTTCACCATTCTTTGTCTCTTCTGCTCTGTAACGAGTATTCTCAAGTAATACTACATCTCCATCGTTCATAGCAGCAACAGCAGCCTTTGCATTCTCACCAACTACAGTTGCATCTGCTGCGAATTTAACTTCTTGAGAAAGTAATTTAGTTAAAGCCTCTGCTACAGGAGCTAAGGATAACTCTGGCTTTGGCTCTCCCTTTGGCTTTCCAAGATGGGAGCAAAGAATAACCTTTCCACCATCATTGATTAATTTCTTAATCGTAGGAAGTGCTGCTACAAGACGAGTATCGTCTGTAATCTTTCCCTCCTGTAATGGTACGTTAAAGTCACAACGAACTAGGACTCTTTTTCCTTTAACATTAATATCATCAACTGACTTCTTGTTTAACATGTGCAAACTCCTTTCTTTATCGAAACAGAGAAACAGTTTACCTGTTTTCCTGTCAAATTTTTATGGATAAGAATAATTCCCCATAATCAATACATCTATTAAATATCTATAGGTCAATTGCAACGCAATTTCTTATAAATTTTAAAAATGGGCCCGGTCCATAGAGACCGGACCCATACTGGATCTTCTATTATGCTAATTCAGCAAAGTACTTGATCGTTCTTACCATCTGGCTTGTGTAAGAATTCTCGTTATCGTACCAAGAAACGACCTTAACTAAAGTCTTTCCATCAGGAAGCTCTGTAACCTTAGTCTGAGTTGCATCGAATAAAGAACCATATCTAATACCAATGACATCAGAAGATACTAACTCTTCCTCTGTGTAACCAAAAGATTCGCTAGCTGCTGTCTTCATAGCTGCATTAATTTCATTCTTAGTTACTTTCTTGTTAACAACTGCTACTAACTCAGTAGTAGATCCTGTAGGAACTGGAACTCTTTGAGCTGCACCGTCTAATTTACCAGCTAAATCTGGAATAACTAAACCAATTGCCTTAGCAGCACCAGTGCTGTTAGGAACGATGTTACAAGCAGCTGCACGAGCTCTTCTTAAATCGCCTTTTCTGTGTGGTCCATCAAGTACCATCTGATCACCTGTGTAAGCGTGGATTGTAGTCATGAAACCTTTTTCAATTGGAGCTAACTTGTTTAAAGTATCTGCCATAGGAGCTAAGCAGTTTGTTGTACAAGAAGCTGCGGAAATGATAGTATCTTCAGCTGTTAATGTATTTTCATTTACGCTGAAAACGACAGTAGGAAGATCATCACCAGCTGGAGCGGAGATAACAACCTTCTTAGCACCAGCATCAATGTGTGCCTGAGATTTAGCCTTGGATACATAGAAACCTGTACACTCAAGTACAACGTCTACTCCAAGTGTTCCCCAAGGAAGTTTAGAAGCATCTGCTTCAGCATAAATTTTAATTTCTTTACCATCAACTACGATAGAAGACTCTTTTGCTTCTACTGTGTGTCCGTCATATCTTCCCTGAGCTGAATCATACTTTAACAAATGAGCTAACATTGCTGGGCTTGTTAAGTCGTTGATTGCTACTACTTCGTAACCTTCTGCGCCAAACATCTGTCTGAATGCAAGACGTCCGATACGTCCAAAACCATTAATTGCTACTTTTACTGCCATGATTAAATTCCTCCTAAATGAAATTTTATAATATACTGTCATAAATGCTAATCAAAGTGGACAGCTATTAATTTATTTCTTAGATTGTTAAGATTTTGTCAAAGACTAAGTCTGACTATAACCAAAATCCTTCTCTATTTTACCCAATTTGTAATATAATTTCAAGCAAATTTTATTTTTTTACTAATTATTAACACTTAGGCTATAATTCAACCTTTTCCCATCTTTTTTTTGTGCATTTTATATTTATTATTTTGTTAAAGATAAGGCTAAAAAATAAGTATTATTTAATCGGCCCCATCTTATTGATCGGCCATAAACGAAAGATTGCTCTACCACCAATGTTTTCTTTCTTAACAGGCCCCACTTCTTCATAGCGACTATCTAGACTCACAGTTCTATTATCACCAAGTACAAAATATTCATCCTCTGCTAAAAAAATTGGATCCGCCGCAATTCCAGGATTTCTTATTGGGTCTTTTCCAAAGTCTTCCGTCAGTAATTTCCCATTAATAAAGATTTCCTCACCAATGATTTGAACTTTTTCTCCTGGCAGACCTATAATACGCTTGATATAATATTCTTCATCTTCTTTTCCATGAGGATAAAATACAATTACATCAAAACGCTTTAATTTGTCAAAATGATAAGATATTTTCTCTACCCATAGATTCTCACCATTCTGCAGTGTTGTTTCCATGGAGTCTCCTACTACTATTGTTCTTTGTAGTATATATCTAGGTACAATAAAAGCTGCAAAATACAAGGCAACTATGTAGATTAAGATTTCTAACACAATTCGTTTCCTCGAACTCTTTCCTTCTGTGTGTGCCACTTCAGTTTCTAAATCATGAAAACCATCTACTGGTTTATCCTCCATGCTATCACCACCTATTTATGTTTTACTATACCAAAATCTTTAAACGGCCATATTGTACACCACGCACGGCCCAATATTGCATCTTGTTTTACTACCCCAACGCTTGGATCTCTACTATCTTTACTATTATTTCGGTTGTCACCAAGTACAAAATATTCACCTTCGCCAAGAACGATTTTTTCTCCAGCAATACCTGCACCCTTAATAACATTTTCAAGTCCGTAATTCTCATCCAAACGTTCTCCATTAATAAAAATTACACTATCCATTATTTGAACTGTTTCCCCTGGCAAACCAATCACTCGTTTAATATAGTATAACTCTTTATCATACTCATAAGGTCTAAAAACAATGACATCAAAACGTTTTGGCTCTGATAAGCTATACGATATTTTCTCTAAGAGCACATGGTTATTATTATGGAGAGTTGGTTCCATGGAACTTCCATTCACTTCAACAGGTTGTATTATAAATCGCTGTACTAACAACACAACTAAAAATATAATGATAAAGTAAGCTACCGTCTCTATTGATTGTCGCAAGAACGATTTGGCTTCTCTCATTCCTTTATCCTTTTCCACAGTTGCTGTCTCCTCTATTTTAATGTCATTACTCATAATTTCCCTTTCACTGAAACAGGCTGTTGCAAGTCGTCCTATAAGACATCTTTACAACAGCCCTCACACTTGTTATAACTTATTCATTTTCATATTCATCATCTTCGCTTACGATCTTTACCTTTGATTTGTAAAGTTCTTCCACTGCTACAGAAAGTGGTTTATTGCAACTACTTTCTGTTAAAGGTTCTGCGCCGTCAATAATTTGTCTAGCACGCTTTGCTGTAGCTAATACGATAGAATAACGGCTGTTAACTACTGGCTGTTCGCCTGGTTCTACCTCGCTATTTACTACCTGCATTAAGTCATTATAAGATGGATGTAACATCTGAATATCTCCTTCCTTGACAATCCTTAATTTATTTTACAGAGCTTGGAAAACTTCATTGCCTTCTATGCTCTCTCGTTGGTTCACACGATTTGCAATTGTCTCTGGAAGCAATGCTGATAATACAATCTGTCCAGTTTCCATTACAACAACTGCTTTGCATTTCCTTCCACAGGTTGCATCCACACAGCTGCCGCTATCTTTTGCATTCTGAACCATTCTTTTTACCGGAGCTGCCTCCGGACGTATTACAGAAATCATCTTTCCTGCATTTATTACATTACCAAAACCAATGTTAATCAGTTTATTCAACCGTATCCCCTCTTACTCAATGTTTTGTATCTGTTCTCGTATCTTTTCAATTTCAGTTTTTAAATCGATTGCTTGATTCGATACAGACAAATCATTCGCCTTCGACAAGATGGTATTAGCCTCACGGTTCATTTCCTGAGCAATAAAATCTAATTTTCTTCCCACATTTACTGCTTCATTCAGAGTGCTCTTCATATTGTTGATATGTGCACGTAACCGAACTGTTTCTTCATCTACACAGATTTTATCAGCAAATATAGTAATCTCTGTTGCTAAAACACCTTCGTCAATGGAGGTTTCTCCTAATAGTTCCTTCACTTTATCGGATAGCTTTTTGCGATATTCTGCTACGATTTGAGGTTCTCTTTCTTGGATAAATTCAACAATCGTTAACATACTATCTAACTTTGCATGAATATCTTCTAACAAATGCTCGCCTTCTGCGATTCGTGTCTCCACAAATTTTTCTGCAGCTGCTCTTACTGTTTTCTCAAGTAATTCCCACAGCTCTTGTTCATCCATGGTCTGTTCCTCAAGAGTAAAAACATCTGGAAATCTTGATAATATGGAGGCTCTAATATCATTCTCTATACCAAAATCCCGGCTCATTTTTTCAAGACCGTTATAGTATTCTCTTGCAATATCCTCGTTGTACTTAACGCAAGCTTTACCTTCCGTGTAATCCTCGTATGTAATAAATACATCGACCTTTCCACGGCTAATATATTGTTTCAGAACGTTTCGAATACCTGATTCAAAAAAGTTTAATTTCTTAGGCAATTTTACCGAAATCTCAAGGTAACGATGATTGACAGATTTTAACTCTACAATCAACTTACGTTCCCCGGTATCAATCTCACATCTACCAAAGCCAGTCATACTCTTTAACATATCAGCTCAATTCCTCTCGTGATAAGTTTATACGGATATTGGTACCTCGTCGTCTTGGTACAATATCCAGCCTACTAAACAGGCATGTTTTATGAAATAAATTCTTTACACTTTGGAATAACTCCTGTGATTCTTAGTTAACCTGCTGTCTCGATTAGCCATTATCTAAAACATTATATATAAAAATATATTGTTCGTCAAGCAATTTCTAGTTTTTGGTGATTAATTCCATGCTTAGTTAAAGTACACTAATTTTTCTTGTGGTTCCTCTGCCATTTCGATTTTCTTTGCATAAAGAACCGGACCTTTTCCATGATATTCCTTATAGTATTCAACCCGTACCTGAGCTGTTAATGTAATCCACATACGGTTCTTTAACTGATCAATAGCAACTGGTCCCGCATAATCGGTCTTACATAAGAAGCCGATAAATGCGATATCATCCGCGCAACAAGTCATTGCAAATCTACCAGGTACAAATGCTCCCTTTGGAAACCTCTCTGTTTTATATACCATGGCACGGAACGTAATTGTTTTCCCTTGATACATCTTTGGATTATCCATTGCATGCAAATACCATAAACCATAGTCATCATCACATAAGTCAATGTGGTCTGCTGTAATATCAAATGGAAGTACTTCTTCCCCTGCATCGGTAGTTACCCCGTCTACAGATTCATATACAATCTCAGCTTTTCTATTAACAGGCTTAATGGTACGTCTTATCGCAATCTTGTCCGTAGATTCGTCACAACGATTTACTATGACAGTATCCGAATACTTAAATTGTGAAATCATAATGGATTTAAAGTTGCTCATATAGTTTTGGTAGGTGGATGCATCGATTAATGTGATAATCTGTGCCATAACAAGAGGCTCAGGTAACTCCATCTCTAAAAATTCTTCAGTATCCCACATACCATTGTACTCTATCATAACCCGCTGAGGTTTATAAAGCTCATAACAATGTTTCAAAAATTCTTCATTTAATTTATCTTGATCTTCCACGACAACCACATCAACCTTTAACTTCGCTAACATGGCCTCGTCATATTCTACTTCTCCTTCTTCACAAACAAGGAGTAAGGTACGGACGGAATCTGTAAACTCTGGGTCTTTCATTGTTTCTAGTACAAACGTACTTTTTCCACTCTCTAAAAACCCATTGACTAAATATACTGGTATCTCCATATTATCCTCCATGTACCAATTCAACTGAATATGGCATTTCTATATCATTGAAAAACTTTCTTTATTTCAACTTATCTTCTAATTTCATTCTTTTATCTTTCTTAAAACAATTCACTGATGGCTTTCGTATCTAACTTGCTTCCAATTACACAAATTCTTCCTGTGTAATCTGCTCCTCCACGACGTATCTCAAATTCTCCTGGAACCAAGTCAAAGTGGAACCACTCGCCCTCCACAGAGGATACAATGCCTTTCGCACGTAGGATAATTCCAAGATTCTCTGCTTCTGAAAGGGTGTTAAGTACCTTTTTAAGTTCCGCTTCTTCATACTTATGCGCTGTTTCCATACCCCAGCTTGTAAACACTTCATCAGCGTGGTGATGATGATGATTGTGGTCATGTCCATGGTCATGACAGCTGCAGCCTTCATCGTTGTGATTGTGGTCATGATCGTGTCCACAGCAATCTTCATGATGATGTTCGTGGTCATGATCGTGTCCGCAGCAATCTTCATGATGGTGTTCGTGGTCATGATTGTGTCCGCAGCAATCTTCATGATGATGTTCGTGGTCATGATCGTGCCCGCAACAATCTTCATGATGATGTTTGTGGTCATGATCGTGCCCGCAACAATCTTCATGATGTTCGTGGTCATGAACATGTCCGCATGATTCGCAAATGCCTGTCTCACTTAACATCGTATCCATCAAATCATTCTGATGTTCAATTGCACTTAAAATATGTTTTCCATCAATTTTATCCCATGGTGTTGTCACTATCGTAGCATTTTGATTATGCTCTTTGATTAATGCAAGACTTGCTGCTAATTTATCCTCTGTAATATCACCGGTACGGCTAAGTATAATCGTTTTAGCACTTTCAATCTGATCATTGAAAAACTCTCCGAAGTTTTTCATATACATCTTACACTTCTTTACATCAACTACAGCTGTGTAGCTATTTAATACTACATCATCGGTAAGTACCCCAGACACAGCTTTTAATACATCGGACAATTTTCCAACACCAGATGGCTCTATAATAATACGATCTGGATGATACGTATCAAGAACCTCTTTTAGTGCTGTACTAAAATCTCCAACTAAAGAACAGCAGATACATCCTGAATTCATCTCGGTAATTTCAACACCAGCTTCTTTAAGAAAGCCACCGTCAATACCGATTTCTCCAAATTCATTTTCTATTAATACAAGTTTTTCACCTTTTAAGGCTTCTTCTAATAATTTTTTAATTAAGGTTGTCTTTCCAGCTCCAAGAAAACCTGAAATAACATCTATTTTTGTCATAGTAATCCTCCATTCTTGTGCTTTCGCACCTTTTCCTACCGACAGCACCTCGGTAAGGTTTACTTATCTCTTCTAATTTCCTGCCATACATTATACTTCTCTTTATCAAGTATTTCAATGTCACTACTTAGTGGAAATTATTATATTTTAATATTTTTTTCTAGCAGTTTTCATAGAAAATGATATGCACTTAGAAACTTAACCCAAGTGCAATAGTAATAAGGACTGTACTTATTTATCTATATGCTTACAAGAATACTCCCTAACCTCTTAGGTGGAAGATGAATTGAGCGCAGCTATCCTCTAGTTACTTTGTAGCTGTTGGACTACTTGCCCAAGAAGCACCCACTTCAAGTGTTTAGTACATGTTACTTGAGCAAACTCTTAATAAACTCCAAGAAGGTAGAATTTAGTCCTTCTCCGTACACAATCTCACGTACACGAACCGGTTGATCGGTAATGATATTATCTACCCCCAGCTGCTTCATACGTTCTATCTCTGCAATCGAGTTAACAGTCCACGCATGGATTCCTTTACCTAAACTGTGCGCATAACGAATCATTTCTCTAGAAATAAAGCTTGACTTGACACTAAAAAAGTCTGCATTTTCCCAATTATAAAAATATCCATAAGCAAACGACATTATATATCCTGTTTTTATATCTGGATTGAGAGCCTTTACACGTCCTAGAGCACCATAGTTTACTGAACTTAATACACACTGCTCTTCCATATCATACTCTTCAATTAATCGAACTACCTCTTCTACAAGTTGTTTTTCATGGCTATTAATCTTTAATTCAATATTTAACTTCATCGTATTTTGACAAAGGGCTAAAACCTCTTCTAACTTAGGGATCCTTGTTTCTTCAAATTCCTTACCAAATTTCTTTCCCGCATCAATTTTCTGCAGTTCCTCATACGTTAAGTTCCAAATATACTTGTTTTTCCCTGTTGTTCGTTTTAGATTCGTATCGTGAAGCAGTATTATTTCCCCATCCTTTGTCTCCTGAACATCGATTTCTGCATAATCACTAAGATTATCAATTGCAGCCTGGATGGCTGGTATGGTATTCTCTGGTGCTACACTTGAAAACCCACGGTGCGCAGTTATCGCGGTACCAAACAACGGCTCACGATTTGTTAATATATTACTTTTAAAATTTTGTTCAAAATACAATCCAACTAAAGCAAACGATAATCCACCTACAAAAACTACAGTTCTCGTATACTTACTTTTACGAATTCGAAACCAAATACTACGATTTTCAAAAACGAAAGAATCTTCAACTTCTGATATCTTTTCTTGCATTGCAAGGATTTGTGCCTCTCCTCTCATATCTGTTAGCTTATATTGTAAGAATAACCTTGTAACAAGTGAACAGTTTACAATAATAGATAACACTCCAGCTATTAAAGAAAAGTATAGATTTATCTGATCGAAAGTTGTTAGAAATACCGCTACCACAAGATTTTCGCTTACTGTCCAATAGATAATCAAACCAGATAGAAATACTACAGCATAATACAGAGCAATGTAAAATAAACATAAAAGCACATTGTAACCTATCATCGATGAAGCAATCTTGGTACCATGTCCTTTTAATGTTTTACAGCTCATCCGATAAGCATCACGAAAGTTCATTTCATCAAAGCTACAATAATGTAATACAAAGATACCCCGATATAAGAAATAGGCAGCTGCAACGAGTAATATAAGTAAACCAATCACTACAACTTTATAATCTAGAATCGTATTGAAAAGATAAGCAGGTATTCTCATCTGCATAATCATTCCCAGTAAAAGAGGTAAACTATACACAAAATAATAGAATAAAGCATAAAAATTAAGCGCTCGGTTTCCTTTTCTCCTAATCAAACGAAAAGATTCCCATAAACCAGGGAAAAACACATGACTTACCCTAATTTTTCGAAACCTTAGACTACTATGATAGTATACGATCAGTGACATCATCTCCACATAGATAAACACAGAAATCAAAATGAGTAACAAAGCAATACCAGCTATCGATGCTGGTGATGCTATGAACGCAAACAAATTCTCTAAGGTGAGATAACTATATCCTGAAAGCTTTAATGAACCTTTCATAAGTACACTAACTAGCGGTACCATAACAATTAAAAAGATTGCTTTATAAATAAATTCAAATAATATTAATGTCTTTATATTCTTAAGTTTACTAAACCAATTTTTTGATAACCATTGTTTCACTAATTTTTCCGTCTTCTTTCTTTCGTTTTCCATACTCACTTGTCACCTACTATTATCCAAGTGCTCCTATCTATTTTGACACAAAAATGGAGATATTACAATACAAATATAGTGTTCGCAATATCTCCATGAATGGGTTAATATTTATAAATCTTTAATCGTCGACATCAAAGTTTTCCAACATCTTCTGCTTTTTTTCTGGCTTAGCATCACCATGTTTTACAAATAACATCGTAATAAATGATCCGATAGAAAAGAAAACAGCATAAGGGAATAACGTACGGTAAGAAACAAATTCTAATAACGCACCAGATATAATTGGAGTCATGATCTGAGCTGTCATGGAGAACGTATAGTAATAACCTGTATATTTACCCACATCACATCCCTTACTCATCTCAACAATCATCGGATAAGAGTTTACGCTAATTGCAGCCCATCCCATACCAGTGATTGCAAAAACAACATTAATTAATGGTGAATATTCTAAGAAGAAGCATCCACACACATAAGAGAATGTAATCAAGCTAATACCAATTAAAATCGTCTTCTTACGACCAATTTTACTTGCAATGATACCAATCGGTATATAGCTTACAATCGCTGCTCCCGTCGCAACCAAAAGACAGCTAGTAAAACCACCTGTGCCAAGTTTCCACACAACTTCGGTATATCTAGAGAATGCTGTTGTTATCGCATTGTATGCTGTAAACCATAAAAAGATAGATGCTACCAAGAAGATTAAACTCCGTTTTACTTCTGGCTTCATCGGTTCTTTCTTAACCTCTGCAGTTTCTTTTGGCTCATCCACATTATAAATTGCAACTTCTTCTCTCATCTTATTTTCACGGATTGTGATAATTAAAACAATAACAGCGATTATCATAATCAAAGCTACTGCGGTATAAAGTGGTATGTAATTTGGTATGTAATCTGGTGAATCCTCTTTCTTCACTAATAGTCTAATTAACATTAAACTGATTAATCCACCAATTGCACCCATTAAATTAATAATAGCATTCGCCATACTACGAAGTGGCTTAGGTGTTAAATCCGGCATAAGTGCAACTGCAGGTGAACGATAAGTCCCCATGGATATGAGCACTAGACCAAGCGCTATAATAAAGACTACAAATTGCTTTTGCTGGTCAGCAATTGGTATTATCATCATGAATATCGTTGATGCGATGGTTCCTACGACAATAAATGGTGTCCGCCTACCCAATCTAGTACTCGTTTGATCCGACAGCATACCAAATAGAGGTAATAAAAATAAAGCAAGAACATTATCAAGTGCCATGATTACCCCAGTAACTGTTTCTCCTACCCCAAACGTATTCTTTAGGATTAATGGGATAATGTTGTCATATAGCTGCCAAAAACAACTGATCGATAGAAAGGCAAGACCTACAAAAAACGTACGCTTATAATTTAATTTCATAGAACCCTCCCAATACATTTTGATGCCTGTATTATACCATATTCTACCGATTTATTAAAGTAAAAAGTGTATGAGATACTAGAAATATCGAACTCTATCATAATTTATTTGTAGCTAATAAATTGTACTAATTGATTGTATCACTCTAGGATTTCTTAAGATTTAACAAATGGCTTATTAATTTTAATTGATGGCTAATTTACATTTCGCCTTAACTAACCCTATAGGTGAGTGTACACCTCTTGGAGAGTTTTAGATTTATATGAAAATTTCAGCGTAATTTCCAATAAGTCTAGAAAAAGCTGATTCCTGTACTATACAGAAATCAGCTTTTATCTACAAGCTTTTATTTACTAGCTCTTATTTACCAGCTTTTGTTTACTAGTTTTTACTTACTAGCACTAAAATACCTTAATCAAAGGTTATATTTTAGAAATGTAATTTTAAATTAAGAATTAATAGTTATAAAGTTAGTTATAAAGTTCTTTTAACTTCATACTTACCTGAATATTCTCGTATTATGGGTTAACATGAACGATAAATGTTTCATAATCTTTTCCGGATCGAGCATCAATCGAGAATACGATATCTCCTAATGTTTTCAGTAGCTCATGATTTTGTGTTCCAAATTTTTCAGCTTCTAGTTTACCAACATAGATGTATTCTACATGATATTCACGTAATTTTTCTATAATTTCATTCTCATCCATTGAGGTATAAATTAGTTCCACTACTTTTTCTCGTTCCGCTACTTCTGGTGGTAATGCACTATCTGCTCCAGATCGCCATAACCATTCATGAGTTCTCCAACCAAGAAGTGTCGGAAGCCCGGTTATGACAGAAACTCGTTCATAAAACGTATAGCTATCCCCATTCGCTTCAAGAACTACAGGTTGTCCTGTAATATTTTGATTCAGCCAATTCGTTGCTAAGAAGTCATCCGCGTTTTCCTTTTCCATAAATGCAGATGCATCCAAACCTTTATAATTCTCTGTTTTACGAATATCACCAAACCAAGACTTCATTGATGTTACACTGTATCCGGTAGTCCATAATAAAAGGATTAAACCAATCACAGCAACTATTTTCCTTAGTATCGTTCTACCAAAACGGAGAAAGCGAATTAAGATATAGCCAAAACATAAACCAAACATGATAAACCCTTGATAGGTCAATTTAAACATGGTATTGGCACGCTTGTGACTCGGATAGATGTCCTTCACATAGATAATCTCAGGTAGTATAATAAGCCCCATTGCGCATAGTGCCATGATAACAATAAACAAATCAGCAACCTGAAGACTTTCTATCCACTGGTAAAGTTTATTCTTCTCTCCACCATAGGTTACTGTGGTTTCATAACTCATCATTAGCTTCTGAATGCGATTTCCGCTAAAGTTATTATATTTTGCTTGCTTTGCTTCTTTTTGTTCAAACTTTAACTTCTTATAGCTTGCTTTTTTCTCCGTAATGAAACCTTCCTTTTTTAAATCGCGGTACCTTGTTATGACAAAATAACCGCAAATAATAAATGGAAGACCCCATAATATTATCATTTGATGAATCATTGATCTAGCTTCTGTTAAATAAATACTAGTGGAAATTTGGTTGAAACTCTCAGTAAAAGGTTTGCATACTACGCTAGATATTAACATTATGATAACTGCTTGTGCCGCGGTTAATATTACAGCAACTCTTGAAAACTGGTAGATTACCAAATTAGAAAAAAGGATTACAGCACCTGCCACGACAAAGTAGATTGGGAAATCCCAAAAATTCGTCATATGGAATAATCCTATAAAAAAGCCTAGCAACAAGATGATTGGATGAAATGCTTCTTGTAGAAAATCCGGTTTTTGTATGGTAATTCCATAACGAATATCATCCATTTTCTGTTTTCGATATAATAACCATGCAAATAATAGGCCTAACACTGCAAGAACAAAGATGATATTAATGACATGAGCATGAAGATCCCCTAGGATAAAAGAATAAGACGGGAACTCATGAATTGTCTGATCTGTTTCCACAACTGGATCATATCCAATATAACGTGTTGAGTTAGGAAACCAGTAACTGGAAACTTCCTTTCCTGATACCTTTTCTAGCCATGGTTTTATATGCTTATAAATTGGATAATGCATATTTCCAGCAAATACAACTGCAAAACCAGAGATTAAGCCAGATAAGGTACACCATAAACCTTTCCATTTACTCTTTGATAAAACAAAATGTTCTCTAGCAGTTTTTCTACGACGAAGTGTACTATCCATTAAGAAAGTTCTCATCACATTATAGATAATGGAATAACACTGGGTAAAAGCAATACCAGCTAGTGTCATGAGCATTAGATTATATCCAAATTCTACACCGACACCGCTTAACTTCGAAAGATAGGTACCTAGGTATTGTCCTAGATAATAGTAATTTATACTTCCCCCAGAAAACCAAGTATCAATCGGCGGCATATACTCCGTTCTCATCATACTTGTCATAAATCCATAATCCATCATTTTTTCTGTACCGTATGCCTCTGGTTTAAATCCTCTCGCATAACACCAGAATAAAAACATAACAAAAAACATGACTTCTACGGTAAGTATTGATTTCACCTTATCCACATCAAGCTGATACCAGTCATTTAGAAGACACTTTTTCTCTACTCTTCGATTTTTTAGATAATAGGACAACCCGATAACCAAGAGATTAACGAGAAAGCAAATTACTAGTGTGATTATCGCGTTCTCCCTAGTAAATTTTAATAAGCGCAACGAAGATAAATACCATAGCACCCAGCCTGCTACTGCAATTCCAATCGCTTTTGAAAAAATCCATCCACTATCATGAAAGTTTTTAAACAATACTCCAATCAGAGGATAAAACGTAATAGTAATCGCAAGTAAGGTCAACCACCACGTTAGAAAAGGAGTAAAATCCTCTTTCAATAATTTTTTGCCTACAAAGAATGCAATCAAATATATTATGATACGCATTGCATAGGGAATAATGATTTTTGTAAGACAGGAGGTAGCTCCTGAATTACTCCCTTTTTTGTTCCGTTCGTTCATACACTCTAACCTCCATTTACCAGTATCCTGCGAATCGGTAACACAAATTCGTAGGGTGAAAAATCTTTGATTTTTCACCCTTTTAAACATGCCTGCTCAGAAGCAATTCACACTGCTTATTTTAGGCATTTGTTTATTTGTATAAAGTCCTTATAAGCCTTTTTTCCAATCTTTACAATCTTTTTAAAATTAATAGAATTCACACCACCTTGACGCGGACGAAACGTAATCGGCAGATAAAGAACCGGTAACTTCTTCTTTGCATAAATTACCGAAATAATAACATTTGATAGGTTAAAATTCTCCGGAACAAGTTTTAATTGTTCCTTTAATATATCCGCTTTCATCAAGCGAAATGGTGTGTTAGCATCTGTAACTTTTACATGAAAGCATATCCTACATACGTATTTTAAAGTTTTTGTAACGAATACTCTGGATAATCCATCTTGTCTGCCTTTACGATGACCAATCACCATTGCATATTGCTCTCTTTTCTTCCAAAAATCCCAGAATTCCTTTGGTAACGTCTGACCATCAGAATCTGTTTGGAAGACATAATCTGCTCCCGCTTTAATGGCATAATGATATCCATACAATACCGTAGCGCCGTGACCGCCATTTGGTTTTGTAATTGGCTCAAAAGCTGGAAGGTCCTTAGCTAACTTTTTCATCAGCTCATACGTATGATCTTTGCTTCCATCATCAATCACAACTAGCTTACTACCATTTCCGATTTTTTCAACAATAGGATACCATTCTCTAACTACATTCTCGACATTCTCTTCTTCGTTATATGCAGGAATTACAATGTATAGTTTGTCCATTTGCTTCCCATCTCCATTCATTTTAGCCATATACATACGCACTTTATCTTTGCGCAATATAAGCGTCTTTATAGGTATTGCTTACTATTTTTTCTCCAAAGACCCAAATAAATCCAATGCACTTCTTACAACCGCATCCATATTATAATAACGATATTCTGCAAGTCTTCCTAAGAAGTGTACTTTTGTTTCTTTCTTCATCTCTTCTTGATATAAAGCGAATTGTTCTTTGCACTCTTTGGTTGGGAAAGGATAATAAGGTTCTCCTTCAGAACCTGGGAACTCTTTTAGTATTGTCGTCTTCTTATGCTCTTGCCATGTCATTTGTTTAAACTCTGTGATTCTTGTAAAATCATAGTCATTTGGATAATTTACTACTGGAGCCTCTTGATACTTCTCACAATCCATGGTTTCGAATTTAAAATCAATGCTGCGGTATGCTAATTTACCATGTTTAAAATTATAAAAATAATCTGTAGGTCCTGTATAGATTAGTAATTCATAGTCTAAATCATCAATAATCTCTTTATAATCCGTATTCAATAAGATCTTTATCTTTTTATCTGCAATCATATTCTGGCACATCTTAGTATAACCATGCTTTGGCATACCTTGATAGCGATCGGTAAAATATCTTGTATCACGGTTATAACGAATAGGAATACGACTAATCACGGAAGTATCAATCTCTCCTGGATCAATTCCCCATTGCTTCTTTGTATAACTTTCAAAGAACTTCTCGTAAATGTCGACTCCTACCTTAGATAATGCCACATCTTTACTTGTTTTAATCTCATCAATTGCAACTGCTTGTTTTTTTATAAACTCTTCTACCTCTTCACAGGAAAGATTCATATTATATAACTTGTTAATCGTCTCCACTGTAATTGGCATTGGAATCAAATTACCATCCACATAAGTTAATACCCTGTGCCAAAAGTCATTCCACTCCGTAAACTGACTTAAATATTCGTAGACACCTCTATCATTTGTGTGGAAGATATGTGGTCCATAGTTATGAATTAAAATACCATCTTCATTGTAGGAATCAAAGACATTTCCTCCAATATGGTCTCTCTTCTCAATCACTAAAACCTCTTCCTGCCATTCGTTTGCGATACGCTGTGCAATGGTTAGCCCTGCTAATCCTGCTCCAACTACTACATTCTTAACTTTCATGAATCGTCCTCTCTTTCCTATTGTACTAATTTTTGTGTGGTATCATAAATCGTGGTATTCCACTCTCCTTCTCCCGCCGAAAATACCGCTTGATACGTGTTTCTAATATTCTCTTCATTCACAATATATAAATCAGATGTTCTGGCATCATAGTCAACAATAATGTAGCGAATATTTTCTTGCTCCACCAAACTTATTAACTCTTCTGTGGTGTCCGCTTCATACATTCTTGTCACCATTGCTTGTCTACCTTCCGTGTCATAACCAGCTGACCATCCAAAGTATGGCCATCCAAGATATAACATACCTCCCCCAAGAACAACCTGATTGAGTGCGTAATACGGTGATAATATAATATCTTTCGCAGTTGTATGATCCATAACCCATTCGGTTACTTCATCTTCCATATTTAGTACCACATAATTACTTCCACTATTCTTCTTTAATACAACTAAATATTCATAGAAGCCGGTACAAGTTAGAATGATAACTAAAATTCCACTGATAAATTTTAAGAAAATGCTGCGATTTTCAAACAATTTTACTAGAAAAATAGCGGCAAATATTCCCAGCAACATAAGTGACATCATAATGTACTTATGATTTACTGTTACATCAGCGGTTAATGAAACAGTAAAAGCAAAGATAAAAGGTGCTGAAAACGCAAATAATACCCACCTTCTTGTCCCCTTTAAAGATAAAAACGATAGTAAAAGGATCGGGAATAAGATGCCCGTTAACCGTTTTATATAATCTAGACTACCAAAAAAAGTCGGATTTTCCGCTATAAAACCAAATAAAAAATTGGTCTCGATTGCAGAGCCGGAGATAAAAACTTTGGATTGGATTACGGATAGTGTTGTTGCAATCACAGCTGTTATGAGAAGCTCCAGCCTACGGTCTGAGACAATTGCTAATACAAACAGCACCAATAAGATTCCAATCGTAACTGCTCCATTCCAAAATGCCAGTGCACCAATCATGAGCCCAGACATAATTGCTAGCTTGAAATCCTTAACCTTCCAACCCTCCCATTGTAAGAAAAGAAGTTTTACAAATTCTATTCCCTTACCGAATAACGATTTAACACTTTGCTTCTCACTTACTTTATTCGAAACTACGATCATTCCCTCCGAGGCACGATATAAACCTTCGTAAGCAAGTGGTATGAATAGCAACAACATAAGTAACATAATTGGAAGCGTGAATGCAAAATGTCTCTGATTACAGTATACATTTAGATTCCATAATCCCCAGTCCTCATGAGTGGTGTACGAGAAAAATGAAGAATTTGCTATTAGAGCTTCAAAGATACCAGTACCTTTTGGTAACTCAGATAAATACGTAAATAAACTAGGTGAACTTCGAAATGCAAAAAATAAGCAACTTAGGAAACCTATAGCACGTTTTCCACCAAGTTTACATCCCAGAACATATAGTAAGCTAAAGGTGCTAATCATACCAATTGCACTTGGTATATTAAAAGCATAGTCTAATCGCATACCTAAAAATTCTAAGTTTCCAACTAAGAACTGAAACATAAAGTGATACCGGATATCGCTTCCAGCAAAATGGGAATAAGTTGTTGGAAAATTATTTCCATGAGAAAACGAACGTATCATACCAATGTGTGGTGAAAAGTCACTAAAAACCGAATTTCCAACATAAAGTTTTCCATGTGCTACGAAAAATGTTTGCCACATTAACTGAATAGACAAAAAGACTACAAAGGCTAAGAAAATCCATTCCGAGGTTGTTAAGCTCATTTTGCGATCTGGATTTTCACGATCCGCCATTTTAAGTACTTTTTTTGACCAGAATTTTTGAATTAAATATAGCGCTGATATCACCAGACAAATCGACATAGTGATTCCATTTGCAAAAATTAACGGCTGTGGTTTATTTCTAAAAATAAGTGCTAATAAATAGACGAGCCAAGTTACTAGAATGGTTCCAGAAATAAACCAAGCTGGTAATAAAACAAAATACTGATTTAATTCTATTGGATTGCCACGAAAAGACTTTGTTGTGATTTCCCTTAGCTTTGGAAATGCAAAGGTGCATATCATACAGCCTGTGACAAAACATATCATCAGATATAAAACTGCAGTCAATGAATATCCTCCTATCTTAACTATACTTTCGTACAATTCTTTCCTAAACTCTATTATTATACTATACAACAATTGGAAAGGAAAGGGGGTAACACTCCCTTCCTTTACCAACACTTTTTTCACTAAAATTGAACATTTACTATTACAAGATAACTAAATCTAGCCTCTAGGTTATAAGGTGCTCATCGCAAGTCGCTCAAACTTATCCGAAAGTGCAGGATAATTATCACATAAGCTAAGATATTCTTCCGCAGTTAAATTCTTTGCAGCTTCATTTGCGGCCTTTAAAACGGAAGCATCCTGATAAATGTCGCCAATCTTAAATTCTAAATCACCACTTTGCCTAATACCAAACAAATCACCAGGTCCTCGAAGCTTTAAGTCTTCACTTGCTATAAAAAATCCGTCATTTGATTTGTTTAATATTTCAAGACGCTCCATTGTCTCCTTACTACTAGAGCCACTTACCAAAATGCAATAAGACTGATGCGCTCCTCTTCCAACACGCCCACGAAGCTGATGAAGCTGCGCTAACCCAAATCGTTCGGCATTCTCAATCATCATAACTGTAGCATTCGGTACATTAACACCTACCTCCACAACTGTTGTGGACACCAGAACTTTGATATCCCCTGAGGCAAAACGCCCCATGATATCATCTTTTTCCTTCGGTTTCATCTTACCGTGAAGATATTCAATTCCATTGATAGAAGGCAATGCCTCTTTTAGCTTTTCGGTATATTCTACAACATTTTCCGCTTCTATTGTTTCGCTTTCTTCCACCATTGGGCAGATGACATAGGCTTGTCTGCCTTCTAAAATCTGCTTACCGATAAAACGATAGGCTGTTTCTCGGTAGTTGGAATCTACTACACAATTCTTTATTGGTAAACGATTTGCTGGCAATTCATCCACCACAGAGATATCAAGATCCCCATATAGAATAATCGCAAGTGTTCGTGGAATTGGCGTTGCACTCATAACAAGCACATGCGGGTTATCTCCCTTATTTAGTAGACTTTCTCGCTGCTTTACTCCAAAACGATGTTGCTCGTCTGTAATAACCAACGCTAGATTATCGTAAATAACCTTCTCCTGTATCAAAGCATGGGTTCCCACAATAATATCAACTTCATGATTTTCTATTCGCTGATAAGCGTTACGTTTCATAGCGGCTGTCATGGAACCTACTAATAATTCAATTTTAATATCAAACCCTGACAAGCTCGATTGAAGAGCTTCCAAGTGTTGCTTCGCTAACACTTCGGTTGGTACCATAAAACAACCTTGATACCCATTCTTTGCTACAAGTAACAAGGCTAAAACCGCCAGTATTGTCTTACCAGAACCAACATCTCCTTGAATTAAGCGATTCATCGAGGTGTTACTAAGGAGGTCTTTTTTAACCTCTTCCCAAACTTTTTTCTGCGCATTCGTTAATTCATATGGAAGACTCGCTATAAGCTCGGAAACCTCTTGTTGTTCTTTGATAAGAAATCCATTTAGAATACTGCCTTTATTCTCCCTTATCCTTTGTAATATAACAGTATATAGAAAAAATTCATCAAAGACCAATCGTCTTCTGGCTTCCAGCATCGTATCTCTTGCCTTTGGGAAGTGTATTTCTTTTATTGCTGCTTTTCTTGATATTAAGTTCTGTTCTTTTAAAATAGATTTTGGTAAAAACTCTTTAAAATCATCGATCTGGCCTAAGACGATATTTACAGCTTTCGATACTGCATGATTGGTTAAACCTTCGGTCAACGAATAAATTGGCTGCATTACATTCAATAATATTCGATATTCTTCTTGTTTGTAAATCTTTGGCTGCTCGATCACCAAGGAACCATTCTTTCTTGCAACTTTACCACGAAAGATAAATCTTGCTCCCATACGCAATGTATTCTTTAAAAATGGCTGATTAAACCACGTTAATTTAATCATACCAGAAGGGTCACGAACCATGCAGGTAATAATCTGAAGATTTCGTATCTTCTTTACTTCTGCAATCGTAGCTATTCCAGCTTCAATCGCTATTGTCGTTCCTTCTACAGCACCACTGATTGGTTTTGGCATCTCATATACTTCATACCCGCGAGGATAATGCTCTATTAAATCATTCACGCTAAACAGCGATAGCTTATGAAATTTTAGTTCTGTTTTTTCCCCTATTCCCTTAATTTTTCCCAAGGAATCTGTCAACTGCATCGCATGAACCCTTTCTTTCTTAAAACTTTTATTACAAAAATACTACCATAGTTATCCTATAGTTACAAGTATCATTCCCAATTAGATAACCCAATAAGTGTAACCTTTTTACGAAACGTTATGTACAGCAAAAGCAAAACAGAAGCAGACCAAAAGAGATCAATGATTTTTTTGGCTACCGAACAACTATGTCTATGAAGAAAAAAATAGGTTTACAACAGGAACCACCCCCACCCCAACACAGAGACAGAGCCAAAAAAAATCGTGTATTTGAAGAAAAAATTTTCCGTTCAAATACACGATTTTTATAACACTTCTTTTTTTACATGATTTTAAAATATCTAGTTATTCCACTGATAATACATAATAGTAAATTGGCTGACCACCCATATGAATTTCAACATCAACCATTGGATACTTCTCAGTAATTTGGTCTGCAATTTGATTTGCATCCTCTTCTGTTACTTCAGCACCATAGTATAAGCTTATTAACTCAGAATCGTCATCTACTAAATTCTCGATTAGCTCAAGTGTTGTTTCACTTATATCAGTTCCAACGGAAAGAATAGTCTTATCACCAATACCCATGATATTACCTTGTTTAATTTCTTTACCATCAATATTTGTATCACGAACCGCATAGGTAACCTGACCAGTCTTTACACGAGTCATCTCTTCAATCATTCTCTTTTGATTTTCTTCTGTTGATTTATCAAAGACATAGTTAATGATTGCTGTGATGCCCTGAGGCACTGTTTTTGATGGGATAACTACTATTTCTTTATCCTCAGTCAGATCTTTTGCTTGTTCTGCAGCTAAAATAATGTTGCTGTTGTTAGGTAAAATAAAGATGGTATCTGCATTTACGTTATCAATTGCATTTAACATATCCTCGGTACTTGGATTCATGGTTTGACCACCTTCAATCAAATAATCAACTCCAAGACCAGAGAAAATATCATTAATACCCGCTCCAATCGATACAGCTACAAAACCAACTGGTTTTCTAGGTTCTTTTTTCTTTACTTCAACTGTTTCTATATTTTTAGCAGCCTGAGCAGATGCATCGGCGATTAAACGCTCATTATGCTCTTCTCTCATGTTATCTATTTTCATTCTAGTTAACGAACCATACGTCAATGCACGCTGGATTGCAAGTCCAGGATCATTCGTATGTACGTGAACCTTAATAATATCATCGTCAGAAACAACTACAATGGAATCACCAATAGATTCAAGATATCCCTTGAATTCATGTTCTTTCTTCTCATTGTATTCCTTCTCAACCATGATAATAAATTCAGTACAATAGCCAAACTTAATGTCTGCTGTAGCAATATTTTCAACATCAACTTTTCTCATAGTGGATGGTGTACTAGTGGTAGCTGGAGTAATCGTAATGTCTACTTTCTTACCAAGCATTGCATCGTATGCACCTTTTACTATCTCTAATAATCCCTGTCCGCCAGAGTCTACTACTCCTGCTTCCTTTAATACTGGAAGCATCTCTGGTGTACGAGCAAGAACTTCCTCCATACGCTTAATTACTTCTGCTCCAAAGTATACTAAATCAGTAGTCTCATTTGCAAGCTCCGCTGCTCTTTCTGCACCGCCTCTGGCAACAGTTAAAATGGTACCTTCCTTCGGCTTCATAACTGCTTTGTACGCTGTCTCGACTGCTTTCTGGAATGCATTTGCTAAAACAATAACATTAATTTGCTTGTGTTCTACAATTTCCTTTGTCAATCCACGAAATAGCTGAGATAAGATAACACCAGAATTACCTCTAGCTCCACGTAAGGACCCACTTGAGATCGCTTTGCACAAATCTTCAACGGTTGGGTTTTCAAAAGTACTAACCTCCTTCGCTGCTGACATAATAGTTAATGTCATATTTGTACCTGTATCGCCATCCGGAACTGGAAACACGTTCAGCTCATTAATGTATTCCTTCTTCACTTCGATGCTTTTTGCTCCTGCAAGAAACATTTTCTGCAGAAGTTTTGCATCAATCGTATTCAAAGTCACTTGTTTGCTCCTCCTTAAATCTAGTCGATGACTCTTACGCCCTCAACAAATATATTAATTTTTGCGACTGTAAGGCCCGCAAATTCCTCTACTTTATATTTTACATTGCTAATCAGATTTTCTGCAACAGCAGATATACTCACGCCATAAGAAACAATAATATGAAGATCAATCGTCATAACATTATCCTCAATAACTACGTTAACGCCATGATTTAAGCTTTCTCGCCGTAAAAGTTTTGCTAAGCCATCTTTCATGCTAACGGAAGCCATACCTACAACACCGAAGCACTCAATTGCACTTGAGCCTGCATATTTGGCGATTACATCCGTATCTATAGCGATTTCACCCATTTTGGTAAACATCGTTCCATTCATACGTAACCCTCCAATCTAATTCGTATATTAATCTATTATAACCTGTTTTATTAAAAAAAGAAACAAAATTTTGATAGCATCTTAATGAGTGCATCTTTCATATTTTTCTTAATTCCTACAATCCTTTTGCGCATCCTAAGATTGCCTAGGATTACGCACGTCTCACTTCCTAAGTAAAGATTTATCCTCACTCAATCATGCTAAATTTAGAAGTTCATAAACTCGTGCCTTTTAATATTAGAACTTCTTCTCACACTTCGATGGATAACATGCTACTTATCGCATATATATGTATAAAGCAGCTAAAATAAGGCTTGATTATGAAAAGAATGCTTGGTTTCATCTTTTTTTGGATAGCTGTCGGAATGACAATTATGCTATTCATCACCAATGGTCTTTTGGCCATATGTATTATCATCCTGTTCCTTATTCTTGGCTATAATCTCTTTTGTTGTTAGTAGACCATTTTATTATAGAGATTGAACAGTCAAAGATACGAGACTTAGGAAATATCTCACATTGCAAGCAATGAAACCTCAACAGATTGTTTTTGCATATGATATACAATAGTTCCTACACAACAAAAAAGGGTGTCAGTATTATGACACCCCTTTTTATATGGATTAAGCACGTTCTACTTTACCGTCTCTTAAACAAGAAGTACATACGTACATCTTCTGTGTTCCTCCGTTAACCTTAATACGAACAGATTTAACATTGGACTTCCACATCTTGTTGGATCTTCCAGAAACCTGACTTCTGGAATGGCTCACAACTTTACCAAAGTGAGCACCTTTATCGCAAACTGCACATTTTGCCATTGAAAAGCACCTCCTTAATTAAATTAGGCCTTGCGTCTCCCTGCTTAAGAGCCGCCAGCATCGTGCATAAATTACACTGTGACCTACAAACAAAACTATTCTATCAGAATTTAAGACATAATGCAAGCAGAAAATGATTTTTTTCTACTGCGTTACTTACTTTAAAATTTCTATTCTAAGTCGTCCTCTTTCCCATTTAGAATTTCAAACGCCCTATCATTTATTTCTTGTTCTTCTTTTTTCTTCTTTGGATCCTTTGTAAAACGATCGATTACATCTGGTACCATATCAATAATCTTTGTTACCATATCTTGATTTTTCACATTTACAAGTCGAATCTTTCCGTCCTTAATCACAAGTACTGAGCTAGGAGTTATTTTACCACCCATAGCCCCTCCAGCATTGTTCTTTTTATCATTTGTAAATGCTCCTGCACCAACACCAAAGCTAACATCTACTAATGGTAATATGATGGTTCCATCTTCAAATTTTACTGCATCCCCAACTACTGTTTTCGTAGTAATAAAAGAATCCATACCTTTAAACAATGACTCTACGGTTTGGTTAAAATTCTGTTCTGCCATTATAATAACTCCTCCTTTAATAGCTTTGTATTTTTAATTAATCGTTTGAAATTCTCATCTCGTAATAACTTTATTCCTATTATAAGTAAGTTAAATAATCTTATTCTTCCCTTAATGAAAAGCTCACCTTCTAAAACTTCTTCTTCAAAGTCTGGCACTACTTTAAGATACTTACCATAATATCCGTAGAAAGCGGATGCTACTCCAAGTATTTGTCCCGTCGAAGCTGGATCTCCTGTGCCAAAATGAATATAACCTTTGGCTTTGGTAGGTTTTATATGCTTTAAAAGCTTTTTGATACTTGATAGTCCTAATTTCATACCTGCCCTATTCTCATCAAGCTTAAAATAAGCAACCACTTTTCTTTTTTTCTCCCAAAGACCTTGTAGTAAATTCCTTATGGATGATAATTTATCTTTTAATTTATGAAAAACATTTTTTAGATTTTTTATCTTATTCCAAACCGAGGTAAAAACATTCTTTATTTTTCTATATAACTGTTTGATTTTAGATATAAAACGTCGTAAGAACGAGATTTTTTTGCTAGTATTTTCACCAGCATTTTTATCATTATCGAAAGATTCCCCATCTTCTGCCTCGTCTATCGTATTTAAACTTCCGGGTATACTACTGGAATCTTCACTTAGATTAGACACCTTATCTTTCGTTAATATGTCCTTAGACTCTAAATCAAAATCAACTTCTGGTAAATCATCCTCTAGTTTTTTATCTTCTATTTTTTTATCTTCTATTTTTTTATCTTTTAATTTTTTATCTTCTAATTCTTTCGATAATTGTCTGGAATCATTAGACTTATCCTCTAATAATTGCTTTTTATCAATATCAGAAGGTACATCCTCAGGACGTTGTTTCTTTTTCCTATATTCCTTTTTCTTTCGCTTCTTTTTCTTATGTTTTTTCTTACTTGAATCGTCATTATCATAAAAACGGTAACCTGCAATTCGAAGTACAATACTTAGCTTTTCCTGTAGATATAATACTCTTAGATGTACCAGTCCAAAAGCCCAAGTCACTTTTCCTCTTACCACAATATCCGAATATTTCTTTCCCTCAAAGCGATAACGGATTGGAACAAATAAGACAACCAGAACAACTAATAGCAGTAAACCTAAGAGGACTGCTATCACTATCCCGATTATTTTTAATATCAGTAATAAAATATGAAGCATTCTATTATTCCCCAATCTTATATGCTTGTCTTAACAATTTGCTAAGCAAAATACTCTCGTACCTTAAAATCACCGGTGGCCTTATAAATTTCTACAAGCATTTGCATTATAACTTCCTTGGCTTCTTCCATATTATAAGCTAATCCAAGGATATGAACTTCACTATTTTTTATGTGAGGAAGCTTTAAATGGCTAGCTGGTATGATTTCGAATAGATTTTGGACATTGGAGGCAAAGATTATGCAGTAGATGTTAGGTGCTTTTCTCCCATGATTAATCGCATAAATCATTCGCCTATGCCTTTTTTTGATGGATTCGCCATAATACAATTTTTCACTCCATTGAATCATGTTCTCCTCATCCTCTTCCTCTTTTTGGTTATCTCCTAAATTATATCACATTTTCCTATTAAAAATACAGCAGATTTTATGCAAAAATACAGACTTATCAGAAGTTGTAAAACAAATTCTGATAAAAGGCATGCTTTTTCGTTTCAATAATAAAAGCTTATCAGAAATTGCGAAGCAAATTCTGATAAAAGGCGTGCTTTTTACGCCGTCAATACTGATTATTGAAACATGATTTTTTGTTTCAATAATATAAACTTATCAGAAATTGCGAAGCAAATTCTGATAAAAGGCGTGCTTTTTACGCCGTCAATATAGCTTACTTTAATCAAATAATTGTTTTAAAAGAGAAACACTCGCAACGCGTTCAGCTACATCACGGCAACTTGCTAAGGAATTTCTCATATAATCTCTAATTTCTGTAGTATTACTAAAAAGTACCGGCATCTCTCTTAATGTCGCTGCAATACGTGCGCGATTCATTAACTTATTTCCTTCGCTTAACACATTACTAAACTCGTCAACAAGTTCACACCATCTTTTTTCTAAAAATGATTTATCTACTGTTTTTCCATTCCACTGTTTATCTAAGTCAATAAATAAGGAATTGGAGACTAAGCTTTGGGATAATACAAGACATTCTAAATGGTGTGTTAACATAAGTGCCTGTGCAAGGTCTTTATGATCTTTTTTAATTAAATCAATCATAGCCTCGTCTTCCGTAACACACTCTAAATACTGCTCTAATTTCCCTTCTGCTACTGAAAATTCGTCCACTAAGTCTTCTGGAATTGAGATAAACTGCTTCTCTTGTAATAGCATTGTAATCTCTTTTACTATGCCATTTAGTAAGTTCCCTGTGGCTACTGCTTCTTTCGAAGCATATACTTCATTTAATAATACACTATAAAGAGCATTCACTGCCTCTTCCAGTGCATAGTAACTTTCTGTCTCAACTTGTAAACGGGAAGTAACATCACTAAGTACTATTTCTAATTCTTTATAATCAGATTCACTAAGGTTTTGATAATCTGCATTCTCAAGACGCTTTACAGCCTCCATAAGCTGTGGAAAATCTTCTTCCATATGATCTGGTTTATAGATACCTGCTGCAGAACGAAGCATGTATATAAAATCTTCTACCGTACTCTCTTCACTACCTTCATAGATAGAGAGACTTTCTTTTAACATATCATAAAATCTATTCTTCGTCATACGAACTGGCAACTGTGAAAGCATACTACGAATATGCTCGTTCATTACCAATCGGTCTTCATCTGCAAAAATCATGGAAACAAGTTCCTTTACTTCTGCTTCGACATCAATGTCTTCCAAATCACCCTTGTAGTTTGGCTCGATACGATTTAGCATATATTCATACAAGGAAAAGCGATCCGCATAAGAGGTCAAACCTTGCATAATAGAATTAATCGAGGTACGAAGTTCATGTAACTTCTTAATTCCCTGTTCTCTCTTAGTAGCATCAAACTCTGCAAGTATCGTACTTAAGACAATGTCATTTACCTTGAGAATGTGATTTTTAGCTCCTTCTGAGCATTCACCAGATACAAGCATCTCAAACACATTATAATAATGCATAGCAAAGCTCATACCACTATAAGCATAATAGTCTGAGGAAATATGATTTAACAACATTGGTAAATGTACCTCTAATTGTTTTCCCTTACGCACTTCCTGCTCTATCTGTTTTCTATTTAACATATTATATTTATCTCCATTCTTACAAAATCTCTTTTCTTAACATCTAATGACTTAGTAAGTGTGTGTGTCACACATACAACAGTAAATAACCTCTATTCTTCCACTAAACTTATATTATAAGTGATTAATAACTTTTCATCTTAGCCTACTACGTTTATGGTTGTACACTCACTTCTCATTGTATGCATACTAGATAAGTTTTTTAACTTATTTGTTATAAGACCGAGGATTAAAATACCTAAATTAGATATTGATTATTATATCAACAAATTTCTCAATAAACCACCCGTTTGGTGTAAATTTAAAAACATTTAAGAAATCAGCTTTTAATACCACCCCTAAAAAAGAAAGGAATCCACTTGCTCCTAGTACTAAAACCATAATAGCACCAAACAATTGATATGCAATGAAGCTACGCACGATTTTTGTAAGGAACAAAAATAACAGCGATATCATAAGAGCAAATGCCAATGATAATAATAGTAATCTACCAAACGCCTGCGGTAATTTTGTATAATAGCATACACAGGAAATAAAAACTACACTTAAGGTTAGCGATAAGATAAGCACGCTTCCTATTGTGCCAAGGTCTTTTGACCATCTGGAAACCATCGATATCTGTACCCTTTTTTCAATTCCTTGTTCTCTCTCCATACATACATAGGTATAGGAAAACAGGATAACAAAGGAAAGTAGGATAGCAAAAAGACCTGCAATAACTTGTCGATAGATAAGGCTGTTATCTATCTTTTCAAACATCTCCTGCCCGTTTGTTGTATCGGAAAGTGTAATATCAAATTTAAACTCAAACTCATTATTTTCTCTTAACTCTTTTGCATATTGATAAAAGTCCTCTTTTGCCTCTAGGTTTTTGTCCTTTAAGATTGCAGCATATCGAGATGCGGTACGCTCTACACAGATCTGATACATCATCTCACCGGCAAAAATATCCGATAAAACTGATACCGATTGGTCTCCCCTTACTTGATATGTTGTAATTAAATGAGTTAAATCACCATCTTTCAGTTTTTCTTCATACCCTTTGTTGATTACATAAAAACAATGAATTTCACGTTTTTGTAACATACGTTCTAACGTATCCATATCTTTTTCGATCACTAGAAATGATTCCACGGTATGGAGGTTTTCAACTAAACTCCTCGAACTATCCGTTGGGGTTTCTACTCCATGTTCCGATGTTACATCAAGATTAATTAACCCAATAGGAATCTTGCTCTGCTTTGTTGCCGCTTGATTTAACGAATTACAAACTAGGAAAAAGCTAAGGACAGAAAGTAAAAATACAATAACTGTTCCCTTATCCCGAAGAACTAACCGCAGAGAAATTGAAATACGATTTAATATATCTTTCATCACAGAGGTTTTAGATATCTTCACGTACCATTCCCTCCTTTCTTCGAGAAACAATCCCAATGCAAACGACTAGGAATAACATAAGGAGCACCATACCAAGAATAAAAATTAGAGATAGTGTCTTATCATTTAGATGTAACGTAAAACATATGTTTAAAAACCAATAATTTGGTGATAACCTTGCTAATTGTTTCATAGCATCCGGTAAATAAAAAAGAGGAATTAGCCCAGCACCAATAATTGCGCAAAATAATATGAAAGCGTTCGCTACTAGTAAGTAGTTAGGTAGTTTTCGGATTAAGGTTCCAAGAAATAAAAATACCAACACTGTTGTCCCAAAATATAGGATAGAAAATACGATTTCAGACAAATTTGTTTTAGGAAGCAGACCAACCTGTCCTAAACCGTAGAATATAAGTACCGGAGCAGAAAAAAGTCCCAAATACAAGATAAACTTTGCAAACACCACCGTCGTAACTTTCGTACCCATTGTAGTCAGACGAGATACTATGCCATTTTTTCGCTCTAATAATAGATCCATTCCTGCAAATACAGCAAGATAGGATAAAAGAAGGAAGAATGCTTCATATGTGTAATACGTACGTAATGGTATTCCTGTAACATCCTGTTTTTCTATATAATCAAAAAAGTTCTCTCTTCCAAGAGCAGTAAATACTAAATCATAGGAAATACGGAAATTTTCAGAGTCAATAAGATTTTGTGGCATGGATGCTTCCTGCATCATGTCATATAATGCGACGCAGTTTATTTCAACTGCAGATATGTATTGTTCATAACCGAGTAGCATGTTTTTTAAGAGAATTGCTTTTGTGGTATCTTTCTTACTAATCACAGCTTGCATCGGAATATTTTCAATATAAATTAAACTTTCTGCAAAATTAGGTGGGATTAACAAATACATCGTTAATTCCCCGTCATCAAATTTTTGCTTTATCTCATTCTCTTCCCCCACTACAACACTTACATATTGGGAGAATACCTCATTGTCTTTAAAATAAGATAACATAAGAGTTGAATATTCGGACATGTCTTTATCAATAACGCCGATGGTGATGCCTGCCTTCGATGAGGCAGGTTCCTCGGACGCATAAAAAGCAGTGCCTATTATAAATATAATAAGCACAGCAGTGAGAAACATCCATATTTGTTTATTTTGTCCCCAAACTTTGAGGTCCTTTTTCATTAAATTCCACATGAATGCCCCCTACGGTTGATTACTCAATAATAACCGCCTTTATCATATTAGTTACGCTTGACTTACCAGCTGGTACACCTGCTGTTAAAATCACAACGTCGCCTTCATTCACATAGCCATGTTCACTTACTGTCTTTACCGCTTCATCTAAAAGATGATCAGTAGAATTCACTTCATTTGCCTTTAATGGTTGAACACCACGGTAAATCTGCATCTTACGAAGTGTACGATCTAAAGGAGATAATCCGATGATTGGACACTTTGGACGGTATTTAGATACCAAACGAGCAGTATAACCAGAGAAACTAGAAGCAATAATTAATTTTGCATCAAGGCGTCCAGCCGTAGCAACCGCTGAATAACTAATCGCGCAAGATACATCTTCGTGGCCTGCTGCATATTCATTATTGTTACATGTCATAGACTCGTAATGTGTTTCTGTTTCCTTTGCAATCTTCGCCATCATCTGTACTGCCTGAATAGGGTATTTACCAGCAGCTGTTTCACCAGATAACATGATAGCATCTGTTCCATCATAAATCGCATTCGCAACGTCTGTCACCTCTGCACGGGTTGGACGTGGATTACGAATCATAGAATCTAACATCTGAGTTGCTGTAATAACTGGCTTAAATGCCGCATTACACTTTTGAATCATGGTCTTTTGGATGTATGGAAGAGTTTCTGGCTCTACTTCTACACCAAGATCACCACGAGCAACCATAATTCCGTCTGTTTCTGCAATAATTTCGTCTAGGTTTTCCATACCTTCCATATTCTCGATTTTCGCAATAATTGCGATATCAGAATTACAGTCATGAATAATTCCACGAATTTCACGAATCGCTTCTGCATTACGGATAAAGGAAGCTGCGATAAAGTCTACTCCTTCATTGATACCAAAGATGATATCTGCTCTATCTTGCTCTGTGATTGCTGGAAGCTTAAGTTTCACGTTTGGAAGGTTAACACCTTTTCTACTACCAAGCTCACCACCATTAATAACTTCACAGATTACCTTTTCTTCGTCTTCAATTTTTTTAACCTTTAACTCAATCAAACCATCTGCGATTAAGATTGATCCACCCACTGAAACATCCTCTGGAAGGTTTTTATAAGTAACACTGATAATTGAACTATTACAAGGAACATCCTCTGTTGTAACAATTATCTGCTCACCTTTTTCTAGGGTAAATTCTCTACCATTCTCTGCAAGTCCGGTACGAATCTCTGGTCCTTTGGTATCAAGAAGAATCGCGATTGGTAGACCTAATTCTTCACGAACCTTCTTAATTTTTGCAATCATTTCACCATGACCTTCGTGATTTCCGTGGGAGAAATTCAATCTCGCAATGTCCATTCCGCTTAAACACAATTCCTTAATCATCTCTTCGGATGAAGTTGCTGGCCCTAAGGTACAAACAATTTTCGTTTTTTTCTGCATCTTTCAAATTCCTCTCTTTAACTGTCCTGTTCTCTGTCTTATCGATGCACATGTTCATGAGTATATAAGTGATCCATACAGTACTCATAATTTCCGTCGCATTTGGAACAAAATCTGAATTCTAGGCTTTCATCATCTAATTCCGTTCTGCCACATACCGCGCACTTATGTCTCGTAACAGTACTCCTGCCTTGAAACTGAATAACATTGTCTGGATTGTGAGCGTTTCGTACCTGACGCTTGTAATTTGCTCTTCTTTTGTATTCCTTTGGAGATATTCTTCTGTAATTTCTTGTAGCAAAGAAGAATATTAGGAAATTTAATATTGCCAAAACCATTGCGATACCGTCAAACCATTGTCCCCGTTTCACAACATCATATATTTGATATACATATATTGCTGCATATATATAGCCAAGGACTTTTACCTTGATAGGAAGAACAAACATGAGTAAAAGTTCAACATTTGGATATAATGCTGCAAAGGCAAAAAACATTGCTTGATTGATATAAGTAAGTCCAAACGGAGCATTATAGCCAGTTACAGTATAAATTACAACGGTAGCAAGAATATTAAACAAGATACCACTAAAAAAATAAAGGTTAAAACGGAATGCTCCCCAAGAGCGTTCAAGTGAGCTTCCTATCCAATAATAGAGATACATCTCAATTAGGTAGAAAAACAAGTTAAATCCGTTTAAAGGTGGTACTTGAATTAAGAAGGTAACCAGTCTCCATACCTGTCCCTGCAATACTTTGTCAATATCGAGTCTTAGGTAAGATATAAGGTAAGGATTAATTAGAGTGATTATAAAACCTACAACATATAAGCCTATCACATAATTCATTAAATTGTGAATAGCATATTTGCCGAATTTTCTTTCTAATTTATTTAAAAATTTCATATAATACCTCCGTTTTCCTATTCGGTACTGCCACTATCCTCAAACTATTATATGTATTCATGCTAGGCTTGTCAAACGAAACTGAATTATCTTAATAATCTTTTTACTTTCTATTTAGTATACGCATAATTTTGACACTGAAACTGGTATTATGATATAATGCTTAAGACATTTTATTCAAGAAATTTTTCTCTAATTTGTGTGAAAAATATTTAGTGATTCAATTTGCTTTTTCGAATTAATATCAATGAGCATTTCTGAACACATTTTAAAAATGTTACTTTGATATATAACGGCGCAAATGCGTCAGAATAGGGGTTAATATGGCATTTGATGGTTTTGTGATATCCAATTTATTATATGAATTAAAGGAAAAGCTTGTTGGTGGTCGTATCATGAAAATTAGCCAGCCAGAAAAGGACGAGCTTGTACTTACAATTAAAAATTACGATCAATATAAACTATTTTTATCTGCATCTGCGGGTCTTCCACTTATTTATCTAACGGAGCAAAGTAAACAAAATCCTTTAAATGCTCCGAACTTTTGCATGCTCCTTCGTAAACATTTAAATAGCGCAAGGATACTCTCAATCACCCAACCTGATTTCGAACGTATTCTACAGTTTGAAATCGAACATCTAGACGAGATGGGAGATCTACGAAAAAAATATCTTATCGTTGAAATTATGGGAAAACATAGTAATATTATCTTCTGTGATGAAGAATTTACAGTAGTTGATAGTATCAAACATATCTCTGGCTTTGTAAGCTCTGTAAGAGAAGTGTTACCTGGAAGGAAATATTTCATTCCTAAAACAATGGAAAAGTTAGACCCTACTATAATTAGCTTTGATGATTTTAAAAATCAAGTTATGTCAAAGCCTATGTCGATTGGAAAAGCACTCTATAGTACGTTAACTGGAATTAGTCCACTTCTTGCAAATGAGATATGTTATCGGTCGAGCCTTGATTCTGAAGCCTCCACTGCAAGCCTAAGTGAGGATTTAACTTACCACCTCTTCCAGAATTTTATACGCATGATGGAGGTTACCAAATCAAAAGAATATACTCCTAACATCGTTTATCGTGGGAAAGAGCCTGTTGAGTTTTCTAGTATTCCTCTAACATGCTACCAAAGTGCAGATGGATATGAAGAGCGTAACTATGATAGTATATCCAGTGTTTTAGAGAACTTCTATGCTTCCAAAAATACCGTAACACGAATTCGTCAAAAGTCTGCAGACCTACGTAAAATTGTTGCAAATGCAATTGAACGTGAGTCAAAAAAGTATGATTTACAAAAAAAGCAGCTCTTAGATACAGAAAAAAAAGATAAATATAAAGTTTACGGAGAATTATTAACTACTTATGGTTATCAAGCAACTCCTGGGGATAAGTCAATTACGGTTTTAAATTACTATACCAACGAAGACTTAACCATTCCGTTAAATCCTGAGATCTCAGCTCTTGAGAACGCAAAGGCTTATTTTGAACGATACAGTAAATTAAAGCGTACGTATGAAGCCCTTAGTAAATTAGTTGTCGAAACGGAAGAAGATTTAAAACATCTCGATTCCATTCGTACATCCCTTGACATCGCTATCGCAGAAAATGACCTTGTACAGTTAAAGGAAGAATTAATGGAGTATGGCTATATTAAGCGTCATTTTGGCCGAGGCGATGGAAAGCAGTCTGGAAAGAACGGCAATAAGCAAAAGAAGACCAAAATAACAAGTAAACCTTTTCACTATCTTTCCTCCGATGGTTATCACATGTATGTTGGAAAGAACAATTACCAAAATGATGAACTTACATTTGATTTTGCTATTGGAAATGACTGGTGGTTCCATGCGAAAGGCATCGCTGGTTCTCATGTTGTTGTAAAAAGCAACGGAGATGAGCTTCCAGATCGTGTATTTGAAGAAGCTGGTAGTCTTGCTGCCTATTACTCTAAGGGTAGAGAAAACGAAAAGGTTGAAATTGATTATACAGAAAAAAAGAATGTGAAAAAGCCAAACAAAGGAAAGCCTGGCTTTGTTGTTTATTACACCAACTACTCCCTTATTGCAACTCCGGATATCAGTGCCTTAACTTTAGTCTCCGACTAGATTATGAGCTAGAAGACAAAGGATACTCGTAATTCACATGTCAACCAAGCTGATAAACCGCTACTTACTCGTAACCCATTACAACTACGTTACTATTTCAGTGGAAACTTGTATTCCCACTGAAACAAGTTAAAATACACGTTTGAGAAAGGACTTACCTATGATACTTGCAGATTTTCATACCCATACAAATTTTTCAACCGATTCTGATAGCACCCCCGAATCCATGATAGAGCGTGCTATCTCTATGGGATTAACCACCTATTGCATTACTGATCACATGGATTATCGTTATCCTCATGGAGAAGAGGGTACCTTTACCTTCACTCCTAATGATTATATTACATGTCTTCAAGAGTTAAAAAAACACTATGCGAATCAAATTGAGCTTTTAATTGGAGTTGAGCTCGGTCTACGAAATGAACCAGAACTAAAAGAAGAGGTGCGAGAATATTATAATTCCTTATTATCCACCTACCCTTTTGATTTTGTTATAGGTTCTACTCATGTACTGCAAAATACAGATCCATATTATAAAGAATTCTGGACAACGAATACAACAAAAGAAGGAATTCTAGCTTACTTTCAGTCCATAGCTCATAATGCGAAATATTATCGTGGATTCCAAATACATGGACACCTTGATTACATTATCCGCTATATACCAGAAACTCTAAAGGCTTATGATTACCTTGACTACAAGGATATTCTGGATGAATGTTTAAGAACTCTTATCGAACATGGAATTGGTATTGAATGTAACACCTCAGGTTTTAAATATAAGCTATCAAGTCCTCATCCAAAAGCTGAGATTTTAAAACGCTATTTAGAATTAGGTGGAGAAATCTTAACCATTGGCTCTGATGCTCATAAACCAGAACATATTGCTTATGATTTTACAGTAGCAAATGATTTATTAACAAACCTTGGTTTTCGCTATTATACGGTATTTCGTGATAGGAAGCCTACGTTCTTGAAGCTATAAGAAAGTAGAAGAGATATCAAGATATAAGGCAGACTGAAGAAACGTCATTTGGCTTAGCCAAACGTTGGAGGGCAACTTAACTAGTTGGCTAGATAGATGGTCCGATCTAAAAGTTATACCTTGGGAATAGGCAATAAAACTACAAGATAATATAGCTCTACATTTGTAATGGAACAAGATTGAGAACAATCATACCCTAAGTCTTGAAATAGAGCAAAAAAATCGCATCTGACAGAAGCAATATTAATCCTTCTGTCAGGTGCTTTTTTTAAATGTCCTTATTTTATTATAGTTCCGCCTCCAACAACGATATCTCCTTGATAGAAAACAACTGCTTGTCCAGGTGTAACCGCACGTTGTGGTGTATCAAACTCACAAGCTATCTCATCATCTGATACTTTACGAATCGTACATTTGGAGCCTTCGTGATTATAGCGAATCTTTGCAATAACTTCCATACCATCTTCAAACTCTTCTACTGCCATTGCATTTAGTTTATTTGCGATCAAACGATCTGTGAATATCTCATCATTACTTCCAATTACTACTTCATTTGTTTCAGGGCGTATTTCTACAACAAAAGCAGGACGTCCAAGTGCAATACCAAGTCCCTTTCTTTGACCAACCGTATAATGAATGATTCCTTGATGTTTACCAAGGATATTTCCCTTCGTATCTACAAAATTACCAGGTATGATTTTCTCACCTGTATAATCTTCAATAAACCCAGCATAGTTATTATCTGGTACAAAACAGATTTCCTGACTATCTGGTTTATTTGCAACCAATAATCCTATCTTCGCAGCAATTTCACGCACTTCGTCCTTGGTATACTCACCAACTGGCATTAATGTTTTGCTTAATTGATCTTGTGTTAAATTATATAATGCGTAAGTCTGATCCTTAGCAGCAGTCGCGGATTTCTTTAAAGCAAATCGTCCGTTTGGTAAAGTTACAATCCTAGCATAATGACCAGTAGCGATATAATCTGCTCCAATTTGCAATGATCTTGTAAGAAGTGACTCCCACTTTACATAACGGTTGCAAGCAATACAAGGATTCGGTGTACGACCCGCCTGATATTCCTTTACAAAGTAATCCATAACATTAGCTTTAAATTCCGATTTAAAATTCATCACATAATAAGGAATATCTAAAGAGTTAGCAACTCGTCTAGCGTCATCTACTGCGCTTAAGCCACAACATCCTCCATTTTCCTCTACTGTTTGGTTATCCTCATCCTGCCAGATTTGCATTGTAACACCAATGACATCGTATCCAGCTTCTTTTAAAAGGTACGCTGCTACTGAGGAATCTACACCTCCAGACATACCAACTACAACTTTTTTCATCTTTTACCTCATTTCTCCGAATCTTGAAACGTGTGAAACTTAGAAATTCTTAGGCAGCATCTTTTGGTGCCTTAGAACTTCTAAAACTTCACACTTTCCTCTATAACAACAAACCTATCATCAATCTTTACTTACAATACCACTATAATACGAACATTTGCAAGCATTTACTAGACTCCATACAAGAAAAAGTGCGCTATTCGAACTTTTCCTTGTCATGAATGAAAAAATCAACAAGGCACTGTTCCATCCTAAGATTTAAAACAGCGCCTTGTTGTTTCATGTCAAAATGAGCTAATGAGCATCATCTTCTTAAATTCATTGTCATTTCATTCATATCTTGATGATTCATCTAATTAATACTCTTCTGTTTCTTCCTCATCTTCATGAATGTCATTCTTTGGCTTTTTTAAACCTTCAATTTGAATACCATGCTTTTCAGCATAATCCCAAAGAGCTGCATGGATTGCTTCTTCTGCCAATAAGGAACAGTGTACCTTAACTGGAGGAAGACCATCAAGAGCCTCCATTACTGCTTTATTTGTTACTTGTAAAGCCTCTTGCACTGTGAGACCTTTTACTAATTCTGTAGCCATGCTACTTGTTGCTACTGCTGCGCCACAACCAAAAGTTTTGAATTTTACATCTTGGATAACTTGGTTTTCATCAATATCAAGATACATTCTCATGATATCTCCACACTTAGCATTACCAACGGTTCCGACACCGCTCGCATTTTCTATTTCGCCAACATTTCTAGGATGTTGAAAATGATCCATAACTTTTTCTGTATACATAACTGTTCCTCCATTTTCTTTTCTAATATCTTGGTATGTTATCTATTATTATTCTGCACGATTCTTTGATAACTTCTTCATAAAATCTTCGTACAGTGGTGACATCTGTCTTAACTTTTCAACAATCACTTTTATTTGATCGATTGTAAAATCGATATCTTCTTTTGTTGTGTCCTCACTTAAAGTTAATCTTAATGAGCCATGTGCAATTTCATGTGGTAATCCAATTGCTAATAAAACGTGAGATGGGTCTAGGGATCCAGAAGTACAAGCGGAACCACTTGATGCTGCAATTCCTTGCATATCAAGCATGATTAATAGTGATTCTCCCTCAATAAATTGGAAACTTAAGTTTGCGTTATTTGGTAAACGATTTTTACGATGTCCATTTAATCTTGTATATGGAACTTCTTTTAATACTCGTTCAATAAGATAGTCACGAAGTTCAATTTCTCTCTCAGTTCTTTCCTTTAAATTGGATGCTGCAATCTCAACTGCCTTACCAAATCCAACAATACCTGGTACATTTTCAGTACCTGCTCTACGCTTTCTTTCCTGACCGCCACCGTGAACAAAGGAACGTAACTTAAGACCATTTTTAATATAGAGGAAACCAATTCCCTTTGGTCCATTTAATTTATGACCACTGGCACTTAACATATCGATACCAAGTTCCTTCACATCGATTGGCAACTGTCCAAATGCTTGAACTGCATCGGTATGGAATAAAATATTGTGCTGCTTCGCAATTTCACCAATTTCTTTTACCGGCTGAATCGCACCGATTTCATTGTTTGCATACATAATTGATATTAAGATAGTGGTTGGCCGAATCGCAGCTTTTAATTGATCAAGTTTAACAATTCCGTTTTCATCCACATCGAGATAAGTAACTTCAAACCCAAGTTTTTCTAAGTACTCACAAGTATGCAAAACCGCATGGTGCTCAATCTTACTTGTAATAATATGATTACCCTTATCGCGATAAGCTTCTGCAACACCTTTAATTGCCCAGTTATCAGACTCAGATCCACCAGCGGTAAAATAAATCTCATTATTCTCACAGCCTAAGGTCTTAGCAATGACATCTCTTGCTTCTGTAACTGCTTTTCTGCTTCTTGTTGCTATTTCATACACGCTGGAAGGATTACCATAATTCTCATAAAAATATGGTAACATTGCCTCTACTACTTCCGGTCTGGTCTGAGTGGTAGCAGCATTATCTAAATAAATCATTTTACCCATTCCGATCTCCTCTTTTCTCTAACCTGTTTTCGTTCCTACTGACTTATTTTTTGTCTATAAACTACATTTTCTCTATTATTTCCATATGACATGAAATCATACGATATTACTAATATATTTGCTCGCTTTTATCATCACTTTTCTCTCTGCAATGGATTTTCATCCCATTACAGCTTTCGGATTTCAAGCTTATCACTAATCTTGCAAAGTAAAACACTACAAGCTTCTGATATATTTTACGCATCGATGATTCTCTTGTGAAAGAAATGCCAAGGTCTTCCATATTTCCTATCGGTATTTCTCTAACAATGTTGTCTTTTTTCGACAATTCGGTTATATCCTAGTGATTTACTATGATATCGTCATTTTAACCCCAGATAATCCGTTTGTCAATCCCTGTAGTAAAAGATTTATGACATTTTGTGACCTTGTGACATCAACTTTGCTCTATAACGTATATCTTCGTACTTTTTGAATATATTTTATTAATTCCACTATGCCCCGACATCCGGGAGGAGACTGTACACATGAGTAAAAATACAATTATCAAAGGTACCCTGATTCTCACGTTTGCAGGGTTGCTTACCAGGCTGATTGGTTTTTTTTATAGAATCTTTCTGTCTAAGGCTTTGGGTGCAGAGACCCTTGGTCTATATCAGCTCATTTTTCCTGTCTATGGTATCTGCTTTACTATTTATGCCTCCGGAATTCAAACAGCTATCTCAAAGCTTGTTGCTGAAGAAGCCGCGAAAGGCAGTACCAAAAGCGCAAAACGAGTTTTAAAAACAGGGGTTTTACTATCCGTAACGATTGCTTCCATTCTCTCAATCATCATTTATAACTCGAGTGATCTAATAGCAACTAAACTTTTGCTTCATCCTGAGAGTGCATCTTCTCTTCGCATACTTGCTTATGTTTTTCCATTTTGCGGTATCACCGCATGTATTAATGGATATTACTATGGATTAAAAAAAGCTGGTGTCCCTGCACTAACTCAACTGGTTGAACAAATTATCCGAGTTGGATTCGTTTATTTTGCGGCACTTTATTTTGGCGGAGGAAAAATAAAAGCTACTTGTGAACTTGCTGTTGTTGGTATAGTATTCGGTGAAATTGCATCGAATATTTATAATCTAATCTCACTAATTACACAAAAAAAAGAACACTATTCTTCTGCCGGGGTAGAGGACCAATACCAAAGCCGTTTTCTTCGCGCACTTTTTAAAATGAGCGTTCCCCTAACTGCAAACCGACTCTTTATCAGTGTCTTACATAGTTTTGAAGCAATTCTAATTCCTGCTATGCTTCAAAAATCAGGGTTAACCGCTTCTGAGGCATTAAGCTTATTTGGTATCCTAAATGGTATGGCAATTCCCTTCTTGCTATTCCCATCGACAATAACCAATTCCCTCTCTGTTTTACTACTTCCAGCAATCTCGGAAGCTTCTGCAAAACAGAATACGAAACTCATTGCACATACCGTCTCAGTTTCACTCAAATACAGCCTAATCCTAGGCATCTTTAGCACTGGATTTTTTCTGTTCTTTGGATCGCCTTTAGGAATGTCTGTGTTTCATATTGAGGAAGCTGGAACTTATCTGGTGGTAATGGCTTGGCTTTGCCCATTTCTTTATACTGCAACAACACTTAGTAGTATCATAAATGGATTGGGAAAGGCTCATCTAACTTTCCTTAATTCAGTAGCCGGACTATCCCTTCGTATCATACTACTTGCTCTTATCATACCAAAGTTCGGTATCTATGGATATTTGATCAGTGTTTTAATTAGCCAATTATTAACCACTGCACTTGATGTTATTATCGTGGTAAAAAATATACCCTTTAAGTTTGATGCTGTTAACTCTTTACTTAAGCCAGGCATAATTACCTTTTTTGGTTGCTCTGTCTTCTACCGCGCTTATTTATTTTTCAAAACGGTCCTTGATATACCAGACGTTGCCTTAATCGTCTTATGTGCATTCGTACTTACCGTAGTTACTGTGTACTTACTAAAAGCAACGAATGCGATTAAAATGGGTGAATGGAAAATAACCTGATGATAGATAAAAAAATACAATATCACTATTGTAACAACAAAAGACATAATTTAAAAGAGATAGTTTGTTATTCTTTAAAATCGAACGGAATAACGAACTATCTCTTTTTTATTAAGAATTAATAATACTATCTTTTTGCTCATGGTGTTTTGAGATTTTCTGCCTTTCCATCGGAATGGCTCCCAATACTCTCCTTCATAATTTCCTTTTTACATATGGAAAATATCGCTTCCTCTAATATTTTTTCTGGTAGCATGAATACATATTTTTGAGGACTTGTTATCATATCATCTGGAAACTTAGGGAATAAAAATCCCTGTCCAACCATGGTATCATTATTTAACTTCGACATCCCACGTTTAAAGCTATCAAGGTAATTCCCATAGTGTACACAATAAAGCTTATAAGTATTTCTTAACTCTCTTGGAATTACCTTACTCGTATATTCGTAGAGAGCATTCACAGCAACTAACCGATCAAAATAAAAAGATGCTGTATTATAATCTGTAATAGTTATGAGGAAAAAGCGATTTTTTGTCATCCCAATATGAGCTTCTATTCCGGTGAAGATTTCCGAAGATTCCGGTATCGACTGTCTTACCTCATCAAAATAATTATCCATAATACACTCAAATACAATTTCTACCGTTACCTTTTCCTTCCTCACCTCTTTTAGCTTATCAAAGCAGGCAACTAACAAAATACCAAATACTCTTGGAACTCCTTGTGAACCACAGATTAGGTGTTTAAAACTATCTTTTGAGAATAAAAGTTCTACAAGGTAATTTGATAGACCATTTCGCTCTTCTTCTGTCATTACGATTCTTGGCGATACGATTAGGCCATTTGGTAGTTGAATAACTTCCTCGTACTTCATTTCAAATAAAAAGAAGTTTAACATAGCATCTTTAAAGAATTGATATGCCTTCTCATTGTTATAATCAAACATACTGTCAAAATTAATGCTATTATGCTTAAAGATATCCTGAGAAAGTTCAATACCTTCTCGAAAACCGTATTCTTGCCTTGTTTGCATACGATATTCCGACCAAACAGAAGCTATCTTAACTACAATAATGCTTGAGCTAAAAAACAACTGTTTCAATACTTGGGCTACTTTGGGCTGTATCGTTATAGAGGTATCTCTATCAATCTGAGTAAACTCATCAATGCAGATATAAAGAGTACGATATCCCATAGTCTTAAGAATCTTTTCGATACTTCTCCTAATCTCATTGATATCAATCCGATAGACATACTGCTTATCCTTCGTCGTTCTAATCTCTCGACCCGCTTTTTTCCCAAAAGAAAATCTCATCGAAAGAAGTCTTGATAATATATGATCTGTTTGTGACACCCCACTGGTATCCGCACTTAAGTTAAACTCATTCTCCTTCACATTGGTATGCTGTGAACTTTCTGTTCCTGTCAACAGAGTTATTTTCTTCTTACCTTCTTCAACAAGTTGGGCTAACTTTAATATATCATCCTCAACCTGACCGAATTTTTTTGGCTTTGGACGTAATGTTCTTTCTTTTTGCGTAAATTCATTCATTAAAAATGTTGTAAATTCTAACAACATATTCTGTACGCAATATGCTATATTATCTTCTAATGCTCCACTCATTATCTCAATACTATTGGGAATACACTCATCCAATCTTACGTACCAGCAAGAATCCTCCGAATGTTCTCCTTTTCTCACTTGATTGACATAATGGGTAAATGCTTTGAGAGTTGTTGTCTTACCTGTACCCCTTCTACCAAAGATTATCTGACATTCCTTTTTTAAAAGTTCATCAAATACTTTTTTATTTGCGCAAACATGATAGCACTGTTCCATGTTTAGTTGATTCGCATTCGAATAAACACTGCTCTTAATCCTTTGAATCACCTTTTCCCTGGAATACTTGCTCATACTCAACCCTCCAATGATTATTCCCCCCAATATCTTTCGTATGGCGTACTCCTTATCTACTTGTATTACCATAATTTTACTATCTTTTATCGCTTGAGTCAATCCTATTTTCTGATACATTGTCCCTAAATCTCGAAATTGTTTCTAATTCTTCACTTAACATCATCTATTTTTAGCGTTTTCTCTTATCATCAAGTTAAATTCATATTAAGAGAAGCTTTTAATTATTTATTGTAAGTTAAAATGATATTAACCATTAAGTCAGAAAGAGAATAAAAGGATTAAGAAATTAGAAATAAGAGATTAAAAGAATTAGGGAGTAAAAGAATAAAAAATCTATTGATATAATTAAGCAAGAAAATCATGCTTTACGGACTTTTTCCTTGTCATGAATTATTACAAGTTTGTAATGTATGTTAATGACGAATAAGGAGGCAAAAATGCCTCCTCCTTTTCTCTTATCAATACTTACGATTAAAAAGAACTTTTATTATAATCATATTACCTAAGTAATAAATTAGCCCTTATACAATATCAAATGTAAAAACACATGAATTCATACCATTACTATCTAACGGAGAAGTTACAACCTCTTTTACTCTTAAATTTACTCCAAGCATAATCTCATAGTGATACTTAAAATGCCCACCGCAACAAAAACAATATGTCTTTGAAACAGGATAATCACGTTTCAATTTATTAAAATTAGAGCAGGCACATGCAAATCTTTCACCATGTACCAAACTCTAAATCAACCGCCAAATCTGAAAAACGCACAAGAAAACGACGGTTCTGATCGTTACTTCAAACCGTCGTTTATCTTTCATTTTGTCTTATCATTACCTGCCGGCAAAAGAAGCCTTTCTATTATCCTTCGTTTCGAAACTTTCTTTGCTCTTATGCAAATCATTTTTAAATGTATACCTTATGCAATCATTTTTATATAGAGGTACGAGTTTTAATATTCCTCATAATAAATCCACTTTCAGGTAAGGACGGAATTTTTACTAGACTATATCTCAATTTTTGAGCTGGGATTTTAAATTCTAATTTATTTACTAGAAAATCCAAGCTCACTTTCATTAGATCTATCGTAATCCCCTCTCCCGGACATCTGTGTCCCTTGGAAGGATCGCCGCCACCTTGAGGTATAAAATCAAATAAATGCTCTCTCTTCTCGGAAAATCGCTCCGGACTGAATTTGTAAGGATTTTCCCATATCCGCGCATCATGATTTATACCGTAAACATCAAGGATTACAAGCGTACCTTTTTTGAAATTGTAACCTTTCCACATAAAATTCTTCCTTGTAATTGCACCTAAAAAAGGAGTAAACGGATAGTAGCGTCTTACTTCCTGTACAAACATTTCTCGCATATTTTCATCACTGGATCGTAATATTTTAAAATATTCTCTGTGTTCGTATAATGCATAAGCCGTAAAGGTAATAAATGTTGAAATTGCAACTACTGGACGTAATACATTAATTAGTTCCACTGCAGCCATTTGAGTATCCAGCAGTTTTCCGTCTAAATCCTTGTAGTAGGCTACCTGATAAAGTGCTGAGTTTCTCCCAGGCCTTAGTTTACCAGATCTGGTAGATTCTATGATACCTCTTATCCACTTTTCAGTCCGTTTTCTTGCTTTTTTCCCTTTCCAATACTCCGGTCCGATAGCACTAAAAGTATTCACCATTGTACTAAAATCCTTCGCTCGGCAGTTAACTTCGGAGGCTGGTAATGGTACTCCGGCCCATTCACATACCGATTGACACAAAATACGATTCACTTCATCATAGAGAACAACCTGCGAAGCACCTTCCCATCTGCTAATAGCCTCTTGCCACTTTTCTGTTGTAATCTTTGATAGCCGATCCTGTTCTTCCTGATTCATGATTGTCATGAATAGTTTCTTTCTGTGAAGGTGCCTCCGACCATCCATCGTTTGAATCGCATTTACTCCAAAAAGTGTTTTTTGAATTCTCTTAGGTAACGCTCCCTTTTTTTTCATTAATATTGCATTGTAAAATAGCTTTGCTGCTTCTTTTCCACTGATGCAAATTGCTTTTTTCCCGAGTATGCGCGTTTCAAATAAATCAGAGGAATATCGTTCCGTTCTGTTTTGGATAAATAGATATCCTTCCTTCAATAGAGTAAGTGTGTTATCAATACATTTATCGCGTGGAATCTGTTTTTTTACTATCATTTCCGTTTCTACTCCTATCAATTTTTCTCCAGTTCTGTGCATCGGAATACTTTTAAAGAGATAGCACAGGCACGAATTTTTACATTCAATCATTGTTTTAAGTTTTATGTTGATAGGATAATAATTCCACCATATTAATAAATTATTCATGATTTAGGAAGTTCCTAATTCATTGGATTCGTATCAAATCGTTTGGCGTTTATGCATCGCGATTTTCATTCAATTCACTTAGACTTCAAAAGTTAGCTTATCATTCATAATTTCAATCTTTCATAATATAATAGTTTCAATCTTTCATAAAAAAGAAAAGATATCACCCCTTCGGTAATATCTTACTCTGTTTTGCATTATTCATTTTGCTTATTCGTTTTGCATTATTCGTTTTCTAATTCCATTGGCATCGCCCATAAACCATGCTCCGTACAATATGCATATAAAGTACCTTTGTGAAATGACAGCGGAATACGCACAGCACAGGATTGTTCGGGATATAAACGGGTTAACAATACCTTATCCGTTCTCACGCAAGCAATAAAAGAAATATAGTGTCCCTTGCTCATGGGATGGTCAGAAGAGACATAGTAATCCAAATCGATTTCTTCCATGGTAAAAGTATGCTCTGAAAGGTGCATTTGAGGTATAAGTGGTGTAAGTTTTCTTCCACAGCAGGAAATATTACCACTACCAGTACCAGTTAAAACATTGCCACAGAATGGACATACATAAAGTTTAATCCTTTTCATATTCCCGTTATCGAAATGGTTCATTCTGAGTTTTCCCTTTAACATTTGTTCCAAATCTACACCAAGCACAATCGACAATTCTCCAAGAATAGATACATCTGGACATCCAAAACCATTTTCCCATTTTGAAACTGTTTTGTTCGAAATATTTAAGGCATTAGCAACTTGTTGTTGGGTGTAACCATGTTCCTTACGGAGCTGTTGAATTAATTTTCCGACTTTCTCACAATCCATACAAGCCACCTCCAATCTTTTTGATGATAACCTATCAAAAGTTACTTCTTTACTACTTATGAAAGGAGCAGTATCTTAGTCTTCGAGCCGATTATAACAACACAATTTTAACTCCGTTTGGATATCATGGATTCAGATTCCCTACGACTGCATGCATGAACTAATTAGAGCCAAATCTTACTTGCCCTATTGTTCATTGCAAAGCACTGTTCCCTTAATTCTTCCAATTTAGCGGTATGGTTTTTATTAGGGTCTTCGTATTTTAGTATCTTAATAACTGAAATCTCAAATCCGTTCTGTCCATATATATTCCAGAGTTCCTGCATCCGCTTATTGGGATGATAGTTTGCTGCAAGTTTTGCATTGTTACTATTAAAATCTGCCTTCGTATCCTTTGAGATACCTAAAAATGATTCTCCTGTTTCTTTACAAAGATAGGATATGACGCCCATTTCTGGACGTCTGTTTTTATACGCTTCTATAAGTTCCTTTTTTCTCACACTATCCATATTATTTCACCTCATAATAAAGATAACAAGGAAAAATAAGAAGAGCAATCCACGCTCCGTAGACACTGTCTATTATCTTAATACTTCTATTTTCTTGATTGTTTTATTTTCTTGATTCTTCTATTTTCTTGATTCTTCTATTTTCTTGATTCTATTTTCTTGATTCTATTTTCTCGATTTTTCTATCTCATCAATTGCTTCAATCACAGCTGAACGTAATCCTTTTTTCTCAAGGGTAGCTACACCAACTATGGTAGTTCCACCAGGAGAACATACTGCATCCTTCATAGCACCAGGATGAGCACCAGTCTCAATCTGTAATTTTCCTGTCCCTGCTACCATCTGACTAGCCAATCGATAGGATACATCCCGTGGTAATCCATGCTTTACAGCCCCATCTGCTAACGCTTCCAAAAACATACTGACAAATGCTGGACCACATCCACTTAGTGTTCCTGCCACTGTTAATTGCTTGGTATCAACGAATTCTAACAGACCTATGTTAGAAAATAGTTCTGCAACAATATCATACTCTTCCTTTGTTAGGGAGTGAAGGTTTTCGCAAATAATGATACCCTCTCCGATGGACACAGGAGTATTCGGAATCGTACTTAGATGATGAGTTCCTGGTGCCAAGATAGACTCGTATTTTTCAAATGGATAACCTGCTGCAACGGAAATGACAATTTTTTTCTGTAATAATTCCTTTATTGGTGTAATAACTTCTGGAATCATAAAAGGTTTCACCGCAATCACAATGATATCACACTGTTCTACCAACTCGTTCGTTGATTTACATGGAATCATACCTTTTTCTCTTGTATTTTTACATAGCTTCTCATAGTTTTTTGCACTCGCATAGATTTGCTGCGGTTTCACAACATTCTTATACAATAGCCCATTGGCCAATGCCTGCGCCATATTTCCAAACCCAATAAATCCAATCGTTATATTTTCTAACATATTAACCTCGATTCTGACGCTTTAGCGCCTTTTTATTATCCTTTAGAAAAACTATTTTTTCTATATTCCGAAGGAGTAACTCCAACTATACTTTTAAACTGCCTCATAAAATGTACCTCATTTTTATACCCACATTCATTAGCAACTTCTTTAATTGGCATGTTAGTTTTTGATAAAAGATCTTTTGCGTAGCTAACTTTACACTCAATAACATCTGCAACACATGAAATTCCGAATGTTTTTTTATATATTTTTTGTAGATAAGTATTGCACATATTCATTCTGTCAGCTAGCATATCCACCCGCCATTGCATTCCTGGATTACTATAGATTTCTTCTCGCAAGCGAACCAATTCTGCATAATGCGGATTGATGTATTTCTTTGAGTTACAGTTACTAATTACTTCACTTAATTTCACAAACATCGTTTGTAAAAGCAAAGTCATCGTTTTTTCCTTCTTGGTGTTCATAGAATAATATTCGTTGGACATTAATCGAATCAGTTCACAAACAAAAGTATCATCATATATCTTTATGACTGTATTGAGTGGAATATGTAGCGAATTGAAATAATCAGTACCTGCATCTGACTTAAAGTGAATCCAATCGTTTATGTAAGTGTTACTATAAGAGGAGTAATGTTGTGGAAAATCAATGTCATATATAATAGCAGAACTACTTTCCGCTATTATTTCTTTCCCATCAATTTCAAATAATGCTGGCGTTTTTATCAGTAAAAACAGATAAAAAGGATAACCATTCGGTCTTGATACTTTAAAATTTTTATCATGAGTTCCGTTACTTCCAATTCGTATCACTTCCATAAGTATTCTCCTCTAGGCTAGGATATATCAGTTATTGACCATGATATATTATTGAAATTATATTTGTCAACATCTTATAATAGAGCTTAGCAGAAGTTTGAAATTCTGATAAGGTGCATTTCTTCATTATCAATCTGTTTATCAGAACTAAAATTAGTTCCGATAATATAGCTTACAAGAATTTTGATTCTATAAACTTCTGATAAAAGATGCGTTTTTTGCACCTGTGATCCTATAATCAGAAATTGATTTCAGCTCCGATTATAGGTGTCTTACAATAATACAATAGATAAATACGTTTATACTGAGAGGAGACTTTTCATGATTCGATTGTTTGAACAGCATCAGATTCGAAAAATTAAGGAACTGGATGGTATGTGGGATTTCTCACCTGAAGGAGATTTAGCAGAGTACAAGTTACCAGTCCCAGGTTGTTGGGAACAACATCCTAACTTTAGTACCTATAGAGGTAAAGGAACCTACCGTAAAACAATAGTTATTACCGAACCTAGTACATTAAGACTTGAGTTTAAAGGGGTAAGCCATACTGCTGATGTCTACTTTGATGGGGAACTCATCGCTCATCACTATAATGCTTTTACACCTTTTAGTACCATTATAAAACAAGTACAAAAGGGAACGCATGAAATTAAAGTACTAGTTGACAATGGCTTTGGAGAATACTCCGCATTACATATTCCAAATGATTATTATACCTACGGAGGTATTACAAGACCTGTTTCCTTAGCATGTATCTCAGATACCTATATTAAACAGATCAAATTTACCCCTTCCTTCGAAGATGGTGTATGGTATGGGAAATTAGATGTTGTGATTCATAACACCTCAAGCAAACTTGGAAGATTTAGTTTCGTTAGCACAATAGATCATTATGAGATGAGTTTTAACGATGTAGAAGTATTGGGAAATAGTGAATCCACTGTTACTATAAAACAACAGTTCCCTGATATAACCCCATGGTCTCATAAAAATCCAAAACTTTATTCTATACATACCATCCTATCTTCTAATGGGAATGCAATTGATGATCTTATCGAGAGGGTTGGCTTTCGAACGGTTAACGTTATAGGTACTAAATTACAAGTAAACGGGGAACATGTTTTTCTAAAAGGATTTAACCGACATGAAGACTATGCAACCGTTGGATGTGCAATTCCTCTACCATTGATGGTACATGATATGGATCTTATGCAAGACATGGGCGTAAATGCACTAAGAACATGTCACTATCCTAACGATGAGATATTCCTAGATTTATGTGATGAGCGCGGTATTCTAGTATGGGAAGAAAATCATGCTAGAGGGCTTCTATTAGAAGATATGCAAAATCCTAACTTCGATAAACAATGTGAAGATTGCAATCGTGAAATGGTTGAAAATCACTACAATCATCCTTGTGTTATAATCTGGGGTATCCTAAATGAGTGCGCCAGTGAAACAAAAGAAGGTAGGCTAAAATATCAGAAGCAGTACGAGCAAATTAAAAACATGGACACGTCACGTCCAACCACTTCTGCAACTTGCAGACATTTTACCGACATTAGCCTTGATTTACCGGATATCGTCTCATTTAATATGTACTCTGGTTGGTATAAAGACGTTCCTGTGAAAGAACGAAATGAAGAAGAAATCGAATGGATTAAAAACTCCGGAGGAGACGGTAAGCCAATCATAGTTAGTGAATTAGGTGCTGCCGCTATTTATGGTTATCGAGATCGCACCAGATGTAAATGGAGTGAGGAAAGACAGGCTGACATTATCGAAGAGAATTTAAAAGTATATATGAATGATGAACATATCACCGGAGTATTTGTCTGGCAGTTTGCTGATTGCAGTGTAACAGAAGAAGGACCATGGTTTGCTACTAGAGCTAGATGTCACAATAACAAAGGTGTTGTAGATGAATATCGAAGACCTAAGATTGCGTATGATATTGTAAAAAATTTGTTCTTAGATAAGAGATAGCAATAGACTATCATTTTCTGGTTATAGATTAATTATAAAATTATTAAAGGAACAGTGATTAAGGGCAGACTCTACTTAGTAGGTTTTTCTGCCCTTACTGTTTTATATTGATCGCTATTTTATTGTTAACTTTTTATAGTTTATTTTTTTGCTTTTATAGTTTGCTTTTTAGTTTAATTTTTTAGCTTGCTTATTAGATTGCTCTATAGAGTTTTTGCTTTTCTATCATTTCTGTGTCTAAGGGGTTTTCAATAAATTTTATGGAAATGTCACATTACAATATTCTGCAATAGCATTTGCAGCTTTCATTCCACTTTGTAAGGCTCCTTGCTGCCATCCATGAGTAGAAGAAGTATGTTCCCCAGCAAAATAAACTTTTTCATTATACTCCGGTTCAATCATGGCATAGGAGAAAAGTCTCTTTTGCTCTGGTGAATAGTAACAAAAACCTCCATAAAAACCCTGTTCATTATCCCATTGAATCGATTTCGTATCCTCTACAATTGTATCTAGATATCCTGGTGGAAGGCCATGAACCGCTTCTACTTGCCTCTTTATCTTTTCAATACGTATCTTTTCATCTAAATTCCCTAATCGCAGAGCATTTTGAGTGAGATTATAAGAAGCTAATAAAACTCCCGGTTTCTCCCATAACTTATTTTCATTAAAATACGATTCACTAAGCCCTGCATGATCTGACGGATACCAAATACTTGAAATTGGTAAATCCGTATAAGAACCTCCACCCAAGATTCTCTGATTGCTGTTACCCATTTCCCAAAATCGATTACGGCACTTAAAAAAGGTCTTTTGATTGCTAACATAAGTGACTTCCTTGATTGCCTGCATTTTACTGGTAGAAAACATAGGGAATATATCAACATTTCGAAGACTAGAGAAAGGAATCGCGCATATCACAAAATCAAATATCTGTTGATCAGCCTCTAAAGATTTCACATCTTTGTAGTCTATTACAATCTGATCGCTAAAATCACTCTGACGGATACCTGTTACCATTTTCCCACTATTCCATGTAACATTTCCATAAGCTTCCGAATTAGAATTTGGCTTATTAGACACCAAGGAATTATAAAAAGAAAGGGGCAATTGCACCATTCCTCCTATTATCTCGTATCGAAAAGCAGAATCTACTGTATAAGTTTCTTGCAGATTTTCAAAAAAACTATTGTAATATAAGGAACCAAGAAAAGGCGCAACACAAGATAATAACTCCATGGCCCCCTCACTTAACCCCCTCATCTCCATCACTTGTCGTATGTTATAATAATCAATTGATACAATCTGTTCTGAGTAATTTTCTCTAATCTCCAAAATTTCTCTTCGAATTTCCGGAGTTAAACTAAAAAGCAAAGTAGTTAGTGCATAATTTAATAACTCCTGCCAAGATGTTTCACTTTCCATCTGTGTTAATGGAAATTCGGGATAGATTTTATTCATAACATCTATCCCTTTGGGATCATTTCTCGCTCTTCTATTCCTTACATAGATAAATGCATTCTCATTGTCTTGGACAAATGGTCTAGTATTTAGGCCAAACAGATTGATATAATGCCATACAGTTTCATGGATGACAGGAATTCGCATAGCTCCTAATTCCCCATACAACTGTTTGTCAGTATCAAAATAGTATGTATAAACTCTTCCACCAATACGGCTTTCCTGCATTTCAAATATCGTAATATCCAAGCCAAGCTTTCTAAGCTCATAAGCAGAAGCTAACCCAGCAAGACCACCGCCTACTATCCCTACCCTCTTCCCCTTGCATTTCTCCGGTGATACAATCGTTGTAATATCAACTGGTGGGCTTAGTAGTTCTATTAGATTATCAAAATCTTCCGGGTGATTTGCCTCTTCTAAGGCAATTCTTATCATCAGACGTCTTTCTTCATCTGTTGGATTATTGGGTTGTTGAAATTCTATTCCATTACTCACACAAATCCCGCCTTCAGCTTTTGGAATATAAGATTCCAAACTATGATTTGTATAAGTATATTCGGAAGTCTTTGTAAGAATACTGCGATGTTGGAAATGAGTTGTCTTTAATATTAGTTCATTGTGGGGAAGGATTATTTAGATATGGTAACTTGAGATCTCCATCTATTCCTTACCATCCATTCATATACTCCTAATATTGCACTCCCAACTCCATAACATAGAATATCCTTCCAATCAAAAGTCGAGCCAAGGATTATTCGAAAGAAAGTATTCTTCTGTAATCCTAAAACCTGTACCAATTTAAAATACTGTAAAAACTCCACTCCGGCTGCAAAGGCAAATAGATACAATGCCAGTAATGCATATTTTTCAGGAATTATAACACGTATTGCAGTGTAAAGTACGATAACAACCAACACATCTCCTATGTATGGACGTATAAAGTTATCATGTACATATAATGCAATCAGTACTTCAAGGATTAATAGTACTATAAATGCTACTGCATATTTTATTCTATATTTTCTTTTTTCGTCCTTTTGTAAGTTCATAGCTTTCCTCAATCATTCTTTTAATATCGTCTTCTGGAACACTTCCATCTAAAATAATGGAATTCCAGTGTTCCTTGTTTAAATGGTATGCTGGAACTACGGATGGAAAAGCATCTCGAAAGAAGTCTCTCCATTCTGGATTGCATTTTACATTAACCCAGATGAAGCCATCCTTTTCATAGATCCAAGCAAACACTTTCTTATTTTCCTTATGGCGCATAACGGTCCAGTTTGGATCGTGGAATGGGTAGTCTTCGTAGACGTCTTTTAGGTTGGAGCAGTAGGTTATTACTTCAGTGCGTAGTTGCATTTTTTTGCTGACCTTTCAATTAATTGGTATTATTTAAGTATATATTTATGAAATAATAGATATTGGTAAAATAATTCATAATCATTATTTGGAATTCCCCTCTTTATCCATTATAATATGTGACCTACTATCAATTATAACACTATTATGAAACATATAAAAGCCAACACCCCCGCCAAACTATAACCAATTAGGTGAACCCTCGTAATGTGATTTACATATTTTGCGTTTTTCCTATCTTGTAAGCACTTCCAAAATATGTTAAAATCAGTTTGACAAAATAAAATACTAGTTAGTTTATATTGATTAAAAAGGAGGGCTGACTTCAAATTCCACGAATGATAACATCGAGTCAAAGCTAAAAACATTATACCTTTAATTATTCACAGACAAATAATAAAACAAAGGGGTATTATTATGGCGAATATATGGAGAAAAGTAAGTTTATTGATTGTTTGTGTAATGTTTGTGGGTTTATTTCACTGTGTTCCTGCAAAGGCAGCAACTACATATTACTATGTTTCAACTACAGGTAGCGACTCTAATAATGGCACTACTAAGGAAACAGCTTTTAAAACTCTTACAAAAGCTTTATCGAAAGCTAGTGCAGGAACAACAATTTTTGTTTTAAATGGAACTTATAGTTATTCTACGACATTTAAACTAACTAGTAATGGTACGTCTTCTGAACCAATAAAAATATTAAACTATAGCGGACATAGCCCTGTTATTGATTTCTCTAGTCAAGAATATGCAGATAGTTCAAGAGGTTTTCAAATATCAGGTAATTATTGGATTATCGCTGGTTTAACGATAACTGGTGCTGAGGATAATGGTATTCACATAAGTGGAAACTGTAACCGAGTGCAAGATTGTTTTATCACTAAGTGCGGAGATACTGGTTTACAAATCAGTAATGGTGGATCTTATAATACAATTACTCGTGTTACTTCTACTTACAATTACGATAAAAAAACGAATGGTGAGAATGCGGATGGTTTTGCAGCAAAATTAGGTATCGGACCCGGAAATGTCTTTACTTCCTGTAAAGCATTAAATAATTCCGACGATGGATTTGACTTCTATGATGCAAAAAACGCAGTCAAGGTATATGACTGTGAAGCATCCTATAACGGAGTAGCGAATGGCAATGGAAATGGTTTTAAAGTAGGCGGAAATTACTCAGCAGATAATCATTATCTTGAGAATTGTACTGCCACAGGAAATCGTTCTAGAGGATTTGACCAAAATAACAATACTGGTTATATTACACTAGTAAATTGTACTGGTACAAAAAACAACGTAAATTTCTATTTCCCAACAGCACCAGCTTCTGGAAAGCATAAATTTACTGGTTGTATCTCTTCTGGCGGAGCAAGCAAAGATAAAATTGTAGGAGCAACCGTTACAAACTGTTCATTTTATCAGTAAAAATAATTTATTATGAATCGGATTAATATAGTAGGTTTTGATTCGAATGAAGCTTGATTTTAAGGGATTATATTTACACCTCATTAATACTTAATATTAATGTAGAGTACTTAAGAGTCCTATTGGAATTATCAGGGGTTTTAAATGTGAATAATTAAGGGGAAAAGCCGCTGTAGGTGATCATGATGATCAATTGCAGCGGCTTTGAAAACTGGCTACATTGATTCGTAATCCCCACGAATCAATGTAGCCAATTTACGCATATTATAATTATTTTATAATCTTAACTTTTTCTTCCCCTTAATGGAATTAAATATGCAAATACCATAAAGAAAATTCCTACAATTAATAGTCCAAGATATCCTATTTCAAATATCGAAGGGAACTTATCTGAAATATTAAAAAGTGTTAATTTACCTAAGTCCATTGCATTAAATAATCCTGTATTTTTCCAGAACCCATACGTCATTGAAAAAGCAAATGCACCAACAAGCCCACCGATTACCGCAGCAATCGCTTTACGAATTCCATTTGTACCGGTTGCGGCAACGCAGGTTCCCGGACAAGTCCCTACGGAGCCAAAACCTAATCCAAAGATTAAACCACCAACCACAACGCCAAGATGTGTAGATTTGATACTTAGATGTGAAATATTGAATACTCCTAGAGCAATTGCAATAGATAATAATACGCTAGAAAATCCAATACCAAATACAATGATCTTCATTAATGATAAATCTTGTAAACGTAGCATTGACAATAGCTTTTTAGGGTTTGATGCACCTACCAGATACAAAGCAAATCCAAAAAGTCCTCCTAAAATAATTGCAAGCATAATCTCCATTTACTTTGCACCTCCTTTTAAATTATATCTCATTCCTATAAAAATTGCAGTTGGAATTGCTACTGCAAACACAGCTGCTGCAAATATATATCCACTCACCGATCCTTGCATCATTCCACTCATCATATGACCACTGGTACATCCATCCGCCATACGCGCACCATATAGAAGTAAAAAACCTCCGATAAAACTTGGTACATAAAGCTTTGCTTGATTCTGCTTTTGTTTTGGCATTTCAGGTATTTCAATCATATCTATTGTATCATCGAACTCTTTTTTATTTTGTTTTTTCGTTACCAAATAAGCAATAAAAGCACCAATTGGAATTGCTAATACGAATATAAAATCATAATTAAGTGGATTTTTTATATCCTTAGCTAATTTGCCTTCACTTTTATCATAATAAGCATTGCTGCTAATGTATCCTGATTCTCTAGTATCATCTTCTGAAATCACTTCTGGATCAATCGCAGAGTGGATTATTCCAGATAGAACTGAAAACTGTGTAGAAACCCCAACTGGTTTTACAATTAATGCTGCAAGGAAGAACACTGTTCCTAAGACAAGTGCCTTCACTATCCAATTTTTTGATTTCATCTTAACACCTCTTTTTATTTGATAAGTTTATTATAGAGGTTAAGATTTATTTTATCTGTAACTTAGTTACATCGATTTAATAAAGCCAAATTAAAATGCTGCAAGCTCTTGAAAAATCAAAATATGTTAAAATTAGTATGACAAATAAAATTCTAATTAATTTATATTAATTAAAAAGGAGGGCCGATTTTAAATTCTACGAAAGATAACATTGAGTCAAAGCTAAAACATATACCTTTTATTATTCACAGACAAAAAATAAAACCAAAGGGGTATTATTATGGCAAAAATTTGTAATGTTTGTGGGTTTATTTCACTGTGTTCCTGCGAGGGCAGCAACTACATATTACTATGTTTCAACTACAGGTAACGACTCCAATAATGGCACTACTAAGGAAACAGCTTTTAAAACCCTTACAAAAGCTTTATCGAAAGCTAGTGCAGGAACAACAATTTTTTGTCTTAATTGGAACTTATAGTTATTCTACGACATTTAAACTAACTAGTAATGGTACGTCTTCT
>NZ_DAMADT010000007.1:0-16759 GCF_031997925.1 Lachnoclostridium sp.
AAAAACCGACCTCCCAATCGTTAGATTTTTGGTCTAACTTTTGGGGGTCGGTTCATCTATTAATGATTAAGAACCTTTTTATATGATTTCATTTTATCTATTGGTTGGATTGCTAAATAAACAATGACCATTGACGGTGAGGGCGCCGATACACTGGTACCATAGTGAAGGGCTTGTCCATTTCTTCGTTAGCTTCATTTGATTTCTCTAAGAAAAGAAAATATTGACATATATTTGACAATATATGTTAGTAGCCTTGAATAGAGAGTTTATACAGAAAGATTAAAAGGAGAGATTAATATGAAGCTAGATAAGATTAGAATAATTCGAACTATGCTACTCATAGTTGTCATTTGCTTTTTATCATCGTCTAAGTATGTTTTTGCAGCCCAGACGAAATCGTATGATATCAGTAAAGGAAACATTACAATAGATAAATCTGGTGATTATACAATCACAGGTAAAACGGATAAAAACACAATAACAATTAAAAAGGGCGTATCAACAAACATAACGTTACGTGATATAGAAATTTCTATAACCGCTGCCTCAAATATTCCGATTTTGATTGAGGGCGGTGGAGCTGCAAACTTCATTTTAGAAGGTGAGAGTAAGATAACGAGTCAATGGGATGAGGGTATTCGTGTGAAATCCGGCGGAAAATTTATAGTCTCTTCCAATAGTACCGGTTCCTTAGAAGTAACAGGGGGGATTGCTGATGCTGGTATTGGCGGAAGTGGCACTATCATAATAAAAGGTGGCACCATAAAAGCAAAAGGCGGTCAATGTGGTTATGGAATAGGAAGTGGATATGCATATCAGCCCTATCAAGAATACGATGGTGAAGCAGGCAGTATAACAATTACTGGTGGTAATGTAACTGCAATTGGTGGAAAAGATGCTTCAGGTGGTATCGGTTTTTCCAGTAAAAAATCAACAGGAATCATAGAAATTACCGGAGGTACTGTTTATTCAACTTCGGGAGGTTCTGGAATAGGTGATCATGCTTTTGAATGTAAAGGAAATAAAATTACTATCAGCGGCGGTAATGTTACTGCAATCGCTGGTGCTTATGGTGCAGGAATCGGCAGTAGTTTAAATCCAAATGGTACATCCGTTGTAATATCAGGAGGAACAATTAAGGCTGATGGTGGCATGGGAACTGATGTGTATGATTCTTGGTCCTATTCCAATGACAATCGTCTTAGGCAAAGTAGACAAGAATACGACATAGCTGCTAAGAGTATTACTATTACAGGTGGTCAAATTTTTGCAGATTACTGTTCTGTACAGCCCCAAAATTCACAGGGACAAAAATTATATCTCACGCTAATACCAAGTGAAACAGGTAAAGTAACTAAGATTACTGCCTACCAGAAAAGCTATGGTAGTAAGGATATTAACTCGAAGGGAATATTAAGCTTATGGCTGCCAAGATTAAATAGTGAAGATGGTAAGCTTGCTTTAGATGTAACATTTGCGTCAGGAAAACATACTAAGAAGGACTATTTAAGTTCCTTTGATGTATTGCAAGGTTACAGTAGTTCAAAAGATATGGTATTTAATTTATCTGTTAGTAACTTAGAAGTGTATGCAGACGGTTTAATTTATAAAAATAAGATTTATCGAAGAAACAGCTATTCGATTAAAATAACCGGATCCACTTCAAAAAATCAAATTATAGTACATGGCGGAAAACACAGTTTTGAATTTGAGAATGTGACTGTAGATTATACAAAACAAACTGATAAAATGTTCTTTGTTGTGAGTGGTGAATCTGATGTTCTTATCAATAGCAAGAAGCAAAATTCAATAAAAACCGGTGGTAATAGCGTAGGACTTTATGTAGGCACAAATGCTAAGCTATCCTTTGCAGGAAGTTCTAATGAGGATAAATTAACGATAGAAACTTTTGATGATTCCTATGGAATTGCAACACCAAGCGGTTCCATCCAACAATTTGGCGGAAATATCTCGATCACTGCAAAACAAAATAGCATTGGAATATATCTTGGTAATGCAGGAGCTTTCTCCTTATATAATGGTATAATTAATGGTATTAGTAGTACACAAAATGCGATCTATGGGCTAAATTACATGAAAGTTAATGTATATGGCGGTATAATGAATATGGATAACATTGGTTATCGTGATGAAAGCAATGAGGAAGTAACGGATAAAAGTTGTTTTACTATTTCCAATGGAGAGATTAATATTAGTAATCGTATGATATTTAATACGTTTGAAGTAACTGGTGGAAATATTAATGCTCATTTACTAGGCTCTGGAATCGGTTCTAGAATTTTTATGTATCAAGGTAAGATTGTTATGGATAAATTTATTACGGATACTACGGAACCAGAGTATAATGAGGAGAGTAACGATTATGTTATTTTTGAGTATATAACAGCGGATGGTGTTTCACAAAAATCTGCTCTCGACACTTCGACCATTTACGGTGGTGTGATAGAAGAAACTCATAATGTTACGATAGAAGAATTGAAAAAGATATCATTTGGAAGTTGCTAGATAATAAGTGCATTTATTAAAGTTTAGCAGTACTTCAATATCCATTTCTGTAATAAGATAATATCTTTATTACAAAAATTATTTCATAATCTGGCTGGAGAGAATACTATAGATTATAAATTTATAGTATTCTCTCCAGCTAGATTTTTGTTAATTATCATTAAAACTTATACAAAGCCTTATTTATCAAGCAATTTCATGATATATAAGCCAAGCTTATCAATAACATTAGAAATAAACACAGATTTTCAAAGAAAAACACAGATTAATTCATTGACCATTTCTTTTATTTACAGTATATTTAATTACGTAAACAAATTCACGTAAAACATTTGACATGCGAAGGGATGAGTACAACATGATAAATAAGAAGTACAGAAAAAAATTAATGGTTGCGTTAGCAGTAATGATGTTAGCAGGAAATATGGCTGCTTGTCAAAAAACTGAGAATGTTAGCACTAAAAATAATACTACCACAGAGGTAACATACTTAAAAACATTCTTTGATATTGAATTAGAGAATGAAAATGTAGGTGCCTCGGAGTTTAATCAGGCATTACAAAAACTTGGTAGTGACGTAACTGTAGATGGTGAACTAACTTATTTGTCAGCGGTAAAAGCTGCAATGCAAGCTGCTAATTTTGAAGAATTGGTATTAAGCTATCCAGAGAAGAAGGTTACGGAAAGCTTAAATAGCCATGGAATTAAGGATAGAATAGTAGCAGAATATAGTGCTTACCTAGCATGTGCTCTCGATACAGGAATATTAACAAATGAGGAAGGTAAAATTGCAGCTAAAGATAAGAATGTTACTAAGGACATAGCAGATTCCTTACTTATGAAAATTGCAACTAGTAATGGTGATGCGAGAAATTATCTTGCAACTTCCAATGACCCAGATATTTATGCTAAGTTAGATAATGCGTGGAATTCTTTTCTTTTGTTTGATGATGCTTCCTTATCTGAGATTGGGAAAATGGCAGTTCAAAATAAAATAGTAACTGGATTTAATATAAAAAATGAAGCATATAATGCAAACTTTTTACCGGAACTTACACTTCAATATGGACATTCAGATATTAAACATGCTCATCAGTTAATCGGCTTACTGAATTCAGAAGGTATTGTGGCAAAAGTTCAATTAGAACCAAAAGTATCCATATATGAATACTTATTAGAGTGGGGTCCTATTCCAGAAACGACACCAACTTATGAAGTAAAAAAATTTAATGACAATTTATATTTAACTTACGCAGTGGAATATGATTTACAATTAGAATTCTTAGATCAAGAAGATATGACTCGTTTCAATGAAGTCATTGAAGCGTATGCAAAGAAATATGAAGGAAATGAAGAAGCAAAAGGCCTTATCTACGGATCTTGGTGGCAGCCACTTTATAGTACAAAGAAGTTAGATATGCCAAAAGAAATTTATAATAGCATTGGTGATTTGGTTATTGAAAATGGTATGTATTCTCTTCATACGTTCTATCTACCTGAAGATAAAGATACTGTAGTTAGTAAATTACAAGAAGTCGCTGGCGACTTAACCGTAAAAACTGAAGATAGAGTAGTAAATAAAGCGTTTTATCATTATTTAACAGGAGAAGATTTTCAATAACGCTTGAAAATCACATAGGGGTGGGGCATGTTAGCAATTGAAAGAACACAGTATATCATTAAAACACTTCAAGAAAATAAAGTTGCTTCTGTAAGCGAACTTAGTAAGGTAATTCAGGTAACAGAAGAAACCATTCGTCGTGACTTAGAGAAATTAGAAAAACAGGGAGTAATTTCAAGAGTCCATGGAGGTGCATATCTTAGAGAAGGATATGGTAATGAGACACCAACTGAAGTTAGAGGTAAAATTTATCAAAAAGAAAAAGAGCAAATTGCGAAAGCGAGCCTCACTTTTATAAAAGATTACGATTCTGTTCTACTCGATTGTAGTACAACAGCAAGTTATATCGCAAAGGAAATTAAAGCTTCTGAGAAAAAAATCTCCGTTGTAACGAACTCTTTACTTGTTGCAAAAGAACTAGAAGATGCAGTACATGTTCGTTTGATTTTACTTGGAGGGGAATATAAGGATAGTACGAAGTCATTTTGTGGTTCAGTAACTGTAGAAGCACTAAGTCACTATTATGTGGATAAAGTATTTATTAGTAGTGCTGGGATCAGTGTAGAAGCCGGAATGATAGACTATACTTTAGAGGAAGCGACCATACGTAGTAATATGATAAAACAAGCTAAAACCTGTTTTTATGTTGCGGATATTACAAAAATTGGTCGTAATGCGATTTATCGAATTGGTGATTTGGATGATGTAGATTATCTAATTGTAAATGAAGACATCGATAGAAAATCGTTAGAACTAAAAGAAGCGCTTTTGAATCGTAAAAAAGAGATTGTGATAGCCAAATAACTTGTAATAAGGAAATGTTCGCGATGCGTGCTTTTTCTTATTGAATGTCATGATCATTATAAAAAGGCATGAAATCGCCAGAATGGATGAATAAATGGAAAAAAAGAAAGTAGAATTAAAAAAAGAAGTAGTTTTAACTGCAAAAAGAGCATTGAAAGAAGGCATGGTTGCAGGTACTAGTGGTAATATAAGCGTATTTCTAGAAGATTTAAATGCAATGGCAATTACACCAAGTGGATATGACTATACTATCATGGAGGAAAATGATGTTGTTGTTATTTCTTTGGATGGTACGGTACTAGAAGGTCATCTAAAACCTTCCTCTGAATGGAAACTTCATGCAGAAATTTATAAAAACCTTCCGCATGTGAAGTCAGTAGTGCATACGCATTCCCCATTTGCTACCAGCTTTGCAGTTCTTCATAAAGAAATTCCAGTTGTACTCATCGAGATGGTACCATTCCTAAAAGGAAGTATTGAAGTGAGTCCTTATGCAAAACAGGGAAGTAGTGATGTTGGTGCAAACGCAGTACCTATCTTAGATAGAAAAAATGCATGTTTGATGGCAAATCACGGTGTGGTTGCAGTTGGAGAAACATTAGGACAAGCATACATCAACAGTATCTATGTAGAAGATGCTGCAAAAATTTATCATATGGCGTTAACTGTAGGAACTCCGGTAGTATTAACGGAAGATCAATGGTAAAAATTCAAATTCATTTTATTATAACGAAAGGATAATGCAACTGTTAAAAACAGGCCACAAAATACTGTGGTAAGCATGGGTATTATTATGAATGAAAATAGGATGAACTATTCTGCTTATGAACGATTATTAAAATGTTATGAGAGCTTTCAGAGGAAAATTAATTTCAAACCACTCGTTGCACTTGTCTTAGGCTCTGGACTAGGTGATTATGCAGATCAGATCAAGGTGGAGGCAACTCTTGATTATAATGAAATTGAAGGATTTCCTGTATCTACGGTAGCTGGACATAAAGGGCGTTTTGTATTTGGATATGTGGAAGAAGTACCAGTTGTTATTATGCAGGGAAGAGTTCATTTCTATGAGGGATACGAGATGGAAGATGTCGTATTACCAACCAGACTTATGAAGATGATGGGAGCTAAGGTCTTATTCCTTACCAATGCGGCAGGAGGAGTAAACTTTAATTTCAAAGCCGGTGACTTTATGTTAATAACCGATCAAATTAGTAATTTTGTACCTTCTCCACTCATAGGACCAAACATTGATGAACTTGGGTTACGTTTCTGTGATATGAGTGAAGTATATGATAAAGATCTTCGCGAGGTCATCCGAACTAGTGCGAAAGAAAACGGTATGGAGTTACAAGAAGGTGTCTATATACAACTAAGTGGTCCAAACTTTGAAACGCCTACTGAGGTTAAGATGTGTAGACTTCTTGGTGCAGATGCAGTCGGTATGAGTACGGCATGTGAAGCAATAGCAGCAAATCATATGGGAATGAAGATTTGTGGAATTTCTTGTATATCAAATCTTGGTTGTGGAATGACAGAGGAACCATTAAGCCATATAGAAGTTCAAGAGACAGCAGACCGCGTAGCACCCCTATTTAAGCAATTAATTACAACATCCATTCGAAATATTGCGGATGTAATAGATTCCAAATAAATTAAGTAAAATGGCGTAAAACGCCGGAAGAGAGGCTAAAATGGAAAATGTAACATTAAGTCCAGATGGTAAGTCCGTCGTAATAATAGATCAGACAAAACTTCCGAATGCAATTGAATATCTTACCTTATCGACACCTCGTCAGATGTATGATGCAATCTTTGCATTAAAGGTAAGAGGGGCTCCTGCCATAGGAATCTGTGCGGGATTCTCGATATACTGTCTTGCTCAAACAATAGAAGAGACAGAATATGATGCATTCCTATTAAAATTTCGTGAATATAAAGACTATCTTGATTCTTCAAGACCAACTGCAGTAAACCTTAGCTGGGCTTTAAAACGAATGGAAAAGGTCGTACTTGATGCAAAAGATAAGAGCATTGTAGAAATAATTTCTTTATTAAAAGCAGAATGCATTGCAATCAAAGAAGAAGATATAAAGATCTGTAAAGCAATCTCTGAATATGGATTAGAGTTTTTAAAAGATGGTGATGGAATTCTAACTCATTGTAATGCAGGACCGCTTGCTACAAGTCAGTATGGTACCGCTCTTGGACCATTGATTCTTGGAAAAGAGCGTGGAATGAGCTTTAAAGTATTTGCAGATGAAACAAGACCATTATTACAAGGTGCAAGATTGACCGCTTTTGAACTTCACGAAGCAGGAATCGATGTTACTTTAATCTGTGACAACATGGCTAGTATTGTGATGAAAAATGGTTTTATCAACGCATGTTTCGTTGGATGTGACCGTGTAGCTGAGAATGGTGACACAGCAAATAAAATTGGAACCAGTGGTGTTGCAATCTTAGCGAAGCATTATGGAATACCATTTTATGTAATGTGTCCTACCTCTACCATAGATTTAAATTGTAAAACTGGTGATGATATTGAGATAGAGCTTCGTTCCGAGGATGAAATTAAATCTAAGTGGTATGAAAAACCAATGGCTCCAAGTGATGTGAAATGCTATAATCCAGCTTTTGATGTAACCGATCATAATTTGATCACAGCAATTATTACAGAGCATGGCGTATGTAAAGCACCTTTTGAAGTAAGTTTAAAAGAAGCGGTTCAAAAGGCACAAGACAAAATTAAAAAATAATCCGAAATGGTTATTTTATAAAGGACGCATTACATCTCAAAAAAGATAATAATGATAAAAAAGAAGATATCAATTATTTATCGAAATGAATGTGTCTAGGAAAACAGGTACAAACTTTAATTGGGTAATTTTACTGGATGATTATAATTGGTAATTTTACTAAGTAAAGAGACGTGCGAATGAATGGAGGAAATAACATGAGAAAATTAGCAGCAGTGATTTTAGGTGTTACAATGCTTGCAACTGTATTTACAGGATGTGGGAAAAAAGCGAATGAAAATAATGGTAATCCACCTAGCGGTGCGACTGTAACAGAAGTTCCTTCTTCAGAGGGAGAAAATAAAGGTAACAACGAAGGTAAAAAAGAGGCACTTAAAATTGCAATCGTTAGTAGCCCATCTGGTGTTGATGATGGTAATTTTAATCAGGATAATTACACTGGTATCTTAAATTTTATTAAAAATCATCCAGATGCAACAGTAACTCCTGTCAAAGAACCAACCGGAGATACAACAGCTGCAATTCAGGCAGTTGCTGATATCGTAGCAGATTATGATGTTATTGTATGTTGTGGTTTCCAGTTTGCAGGTATCGGTACTCTTGCACAAGATAACCCAAATGTTGATTTTATCTTAGTGGATGCATATCCAATTGATGCTGAAGGTAATGAAATAACTGTTGAAAACATCTATGCGATGCAGTTTGCAGAGCAGGAAAGCGGCTTTTTCGCAGGTATGGCAGCTGCATTAGAGTCAAAGACAAAAAAAGTAGCTCTAGTTAGTGGTATCGCTTATCCATCCAACGTAAATTATCAGTTTGGTTTTGAAAGTGGTGTAAATTACGCGAATAAGAAATATGATACTGGTGTTACATTAATTCAACTACCTTCATACGCAGGAACCGATGTTACTGGTGCTAATGTTGGTGGTAACTATGTAGGTAGTTTCTCCGATGAAGCAACTGGTAAGGTTGTAGCAAATGCCTTAATTAAAGAAGGTGTTGACGTAATCTTCGTATCAGCTGGTGGTTCTGGAAACGGTGTATTTACAGCAATTAAGGAAGCTACTAATGTAAAAGCAATCGGTTGCGACGTTGACCAGTACGATGATGGTGTAAACGGAAGTAATAATATTATCTTAACCTCTGCTTTAAAGGTAATGTCTAAGAACGTTGAAAAGCAGTTAAATGCTGTTGTTGATGGAACATTTACTGGACAGAATGCATTATTAAAAGCTGATACAGATTCTACCGGTTTTGTAGCAACCGAAGGAAGACAGCAAATGAGTGCTGAAACAATCGAAAAACTTGAAGCTGCATATGAATTAGTAAAGAATGGTACCATTGTTCCAGCAGCGAATTTTAACGGAATTAAGTCTGATAGTTTTCCAGGTTTAGATAAATAGAAAAACACATGAATCACGAGGCTGACGCAATAGTTTTGTTCAATAAGTGACTTAGGTAGAAATACTCTTTTGAGGCGAATATTATTCAAAAGAGTATTTACTAGCTTTTCTTAATGAAGTAGATGAAATTTGCAGCAGCCTCTGCATTTGTTATTAGATTAGATAAGTGGGAATATGTAATATTTCATACAGCAGGTATTTTAAGATGCTGCAACCACAAACTAGAAATCGCAAAATGTAACGTAGAAATGAGGATAAGGATGCCAGATTATATAGTTGAAATGAAGCATATTACAAAAAGGTTTCCTGGTATTGTAGCAAATGATGATGTGACTCTTCAGATAAAAAAGGGTGAAATATTTGCCATCTTAGGAGAGAACGGTGCCGGAAAGTCAACAATCATGAGTATGCTTTTTGGAATGTACGAACCAGATGAGGGTGAGATATGGATTCGAGGGAAAAAAGAAGTAATATCCTCCCCAAGTTATGCAACAAAACTTAATATTGGAATGGTACATCAGCATTTTAAGTTAGTACAAAATTATACGATTACGGAAAATATTGTGCTTGGTTTGGAAAAGACAAAAAGATTGTTTGGTATCTTACCTTACGTTGATATGAAAAAAGCCAATCAGGCAATCAAGGATTTATCAGAGAAATATGAATTAGAAGTGAATCCGCTAAAAAAAATTGAAGAAGTTCCAGTTTCGATTCAACAGCGCGTTGAAATTTTAAAGATGCTTTACAGAGAAGCAGAAATCTTAATCTTCGATGAACCTACCGCTGTACTAACCCCACAAGAGATTGATTCCCTTCTAAAAATAATTAAAGGACTTAGAGATGCTGGAAAAACAATTATCTTAATAACACATAAATTAGATGAGATTAAACGAGTAGCAGATCGTTGCGCCATTTTAAATAAAGGTAAGTTGATCGATGTTCTTGATGTGGCTACAACCTCCACAAAAGAAATGGCAAATCTTATGGTAGGTCGTGAAGTAACCTTCCGCCTTGAAAAAAGTGAACCGAAGTTTAATGAAGCGGTTCTCAAAGTAAAAAATATAACTGTTAAAAATGAAGATAACTTTGAAGTGGTGAAGGATGTTTCTTTTACCATCCATGGAGGAGAAGTATTTGCAATAGCTGGCGTTGCAGGAAATGGTCAAGTTGAAATTGCTGATGCAATTGCAGGCTTAATGAAAACTACTTCTGGTTCTATCAGGTTAAATGGAACAGATATCACAAAAACAAGCATAAGAAAACGTACGGAAGAAGGAATTTCCTATATTCCAGAAGACCGACAAAGCTATGGTGTAGTGATGAATTTTACCCTTCAAGATAATATAGCACTAAAAAAATATTATAAAGAGCCATTTTGTCACAATGGCATTCTAAAAGATGCGACATTTTCAAGTTATTCCTCCCGTTTAATAGATAAATATGATATTAGAAGCGGTCAAGGAAATGAAACCATCGTTCGTTCTATGAGTGGTGGTAATCAGCAAAAAGCAATTATCGCGCGCGAAATAGAGATGGAATCTCCACTTCTTATCTTTGTTCAACCAACAAGAGGACTTGACATAGGAGCAATTGAGAATATTCATAAGCAAATTATTGCAGAACGTGATAAAGGAAAAGCAATCTTACTAATCTCTTTAGAACTAGATGAGATTATGAATTGTGCGGACACCATTGGAGTTATTTATAATGGTAGTTTACAAAAGATTGCACCAGCTAAGACACTTACAACCAAAGAAGTTGGAGAATTTATGATGGGGGTTAAGGGGCATAACAATGAGAAATAAATTAAAAAACAGTAAAGTTCAAGCCATTATGGTTCCTATCATTGCGATTATTGTTAGCTTACTAGTAGGAGCAGTCGTATTACTTTGCCTTGGTAAGAATCCGATCAGTGTTTATTATAATATTTTGCAAGGTGCTGGCATACTTCCAAAACCTTCTTACGCAGGATATAAGGGATTGATTACGGATTTCTTTAGTTTGCTTAACATGTGGACTCCTATGCTATTTGCTTCCCTTGCAGTTGCAGTTGCTTTAAAGGCAGGGTTATTTAACATAGGTGTTGCAGGACAGATGTTAACTGCTGGTTTCGTTAGTACTATAGTGGTCGGATATAGTTCACTAGGTGATTTTATTGCGAAACCACTTGTGATTTTAATTGGTATTCTTACAGGAGCATTGGTTGGTGGACTGATTGGATGGTTAAAACATCGTTATAATATCAATGAGGTTGTATCCTCCATTATGATTAACTATATCGCCCAATATGTGATTAGTTTCTTTATTACTATGTACTACATTAATCCTGTATCCAGACAATCAAATCCAGTTAGTCAGGCAGCAAGATTAACCTTAGTAGATATGAAAGTCGGAAATTATAAGATGGATATTCCGCTTTCTATAATCCTAGCAATTATACTGGTTTTCGTTGTTAGGTTTTTACTGAATCGTACCAAAGTTGGTTTTGAGCTAAAAGCGATTGGTGAAAGTAAAAATGCTGCAAAATATGCTGGTATGAATGTAGGCAAAAATATGGTATTAGCTATGGCTATCTCAGGTGCATTAGCCGGATTAGCTGGTGTTACTTACTATCTAGGTTACTTTGGATCCATTCAACCGAAAGTGTTGCCTAGTATAGGATTTGATTCTATTGCAGTAGCATTACTTGGAAATTCGAATCCTGTAGGCATCTTATTTTCTTCCTTATTAATTTCTATTATTAATAAAGGCAGCACATATATGAGTTCGGCTGCAGGAGTAGAAGCTGAGATTGCTTCTGTTATTACTGGAATTATACTTCTTTTCTCAGCTTGTAGTTTCTATATTAGACATAAGATGGATAGACTAGGTTCAAAATCAGAAGAGAAGAAGAGCGAAACTCTTACAGAAACCAAAGATAAAAGCTCTAGTATTCATAAAGATGGAAAGCAAGAAGAGAAAAAAATAGAATCAACTGAAACAAAGGAGGATAACAAATGGAATTAATAATTATAGACGGGTTATCCTTTGCATTACCATTATTTATTATGGCAATTGGCGGTATCTATTGTGAAAAAAGCGGAATAACAAATCTAGCATTAGAAGGTCTTCAAGGATTTGGAGCATTCTGTGGAGCATTTGCAGCTGTTTTAGCAATGAGATCATTTGGAGCAGATTCTTCTGTACCGTTTTATCTTGCATTATTTATTGCAATGCTTGGTGGTATGGTATTTTCCTTAATCCATGCACTTTTGTGTATTCGTTTTAAAGCAAATCAGGTAATTAGCGGTGTTGTTATTAATATTTTAGCGTTATCTTTAACTACCTTTTTAACAAAACAAATAAACCGTGGATTATTTGATGCACCTTCGGATAAGTTTGTATTAGGTGTTTCTAATAAACTTACGATACCTGTTTTATCAGAGATACCGGTAATCGGGGCAATCTTTAAAAATATTTACCCTTTCGAGATTGTTATCATTGTAATTGCATTCATTGCTTGGTATGTTTTGTATAAAACAAGATTTGGATTGCATGTAAGAGCATGTGGAGAAAACCCTCATGCGGTGGATGCAGCAGGAATTTCGGTAGCAAAGACTCGCTTGATTGCAGTTATCATATCCGGTGCATTGTCTGGACTTGCTGGTATTAGTTTCGCATATTCTATCTCTGCAAACTTCTCTGGTAGTATCTACGCTGGTTATGGTTATCTTGCTATCGCGGGATTAATCTTTGGTAATTGGTCAATTCTTCCGACATTAGGGGCTTGTCTTTTATTCGGATTTGCAAGATCTGGTGGATATCAGCTTGTACAGATTTTAGAGCTCCCAAGTGCCTACTCAGATCTAGTTATGATTTTACCTTATGTATTAACAATGCTTTTACTTGTATTTTTCTCTAAACATAATCGTGCACCATCTGCACTCGGTGAGATTTACGACAAAGGAAAGCGTTAGAACTTAATCCCATTGGCTTTATATAATGGGTAGTTCAGGCATATACTAAATCAACACATGAATAACTTTTAGGAATTCACAATAATTTTCTATAAAAGAGTGAAAAACAAATTATACCAGGTAAGTTTGTGTCAGCGCTGCAACAACAAACTTTGGATACGAAAAAAGCAGCGCAGAAATGGGGTAAACTATGAATATAAGATTCTATCATGCTCGAATTGCGACTATGCAAAACGATTGTAGTATCCTAGAAGGGGAGCTTTGGGTAACAAATAATCGAATCTCTTATGTAGGTGCCGAAAGAGAAATCCAGATTTCATGGGATAGAGAAATTGATTGTAAAGGGAATCTATTAATGCCAGGATTTAAGAATGGTCATACACATTCTGCTATGACATTTCTAAGATCCTACGCGGATGATCTACCATTGCATGATTGGTTAAATAAGCAGATATTTCCGATGGAGGCGAAGTTAACACCGGATGACATCTATCACTTATCAAAACTTGCCATCTTAGAGTACCTTACGAGTGGTATGACAGCTAACTTTGATATGTATATTACACCGGATACGATAGTTCAGGCATCGATTGATACTGGATTTCGAACCGTTCTTTGCGGTGGTGTAAGTAACTTTTTGCATACCGTAACACAGGTTGAGGATTGGTACAAAAAATATAATAACTATCATGAGCTAATTTCATTTCAACTTGGATTTCATGCAGAATATACCATCGATAGATCGATTCTTATGGATTTAGCTGCGTTAGCAAAACAGCAAAAAGCACCTGTGTATACCCATAACTCAGAAACAAAAGCAGAAGTTGATGCATGTATATCAAGAAATCATATGACTCCAACCGCATTTCTTGACTCCTTAGGTATCTATGATTTTGGCGGCGGCGGATACCACTGTGTTCATATGACTGATGAGGACCTTTATATTGTAAAGAATAAAGGAGTTTCAGTTGTTACAAATCCTGGGTCGAACACGAAATTAGCTAGCGGAATTGCACGTATTAAGGATATGTTATCCCTGGGAATTAATATAGCAATCGGAACAGATGGCCCTGCAAGCAACAATTGTCTTGATATGTTTCGTGAGATGTTCTTAGTTACAGGACTTTCTAAGTTAAAGAACGAGGATGCATCTTCGGTAGATGCAAATGAAGTTCTTAAGATGGCAACAGTAAACGGTGCAAAAGCAATGCGTCTTACTGACTGTGATTGTCTAGCTGAAGGAAAATTAGCAGATTTAATCATGATCGATTTACATCAGCCTAATATGCAACCGTTGAATAACATCACTAAAAATATCGTTTATAGTGGAAGCAAAACTAATGTTAAATTAACTATGGTTAATGGCAAGATACTTTATGAAAATGGTGAATTTTTCGTAGGAGATGATCCAGAGGCTATTTATGCGAAGGCGAATGAAATAATAAATCGTATGAGGTAATTTATATATCGAAGAAATGATACATTAGTGATTTCTAAGATTATGAAACAATCGAGAGATATTCCATTCATCATCCGTTTTCATTACATTCTGTTTACGTTTTGGGCATAAATTTAAATAACACGATTAGTATTTTACTAATATTGATGGCAGTGACATTATAAAGTGTCACTGCCATCAATATATATTACTTTTTAATTTTAACTGGTTCCAAAAGATTTAAAAAATACTCCTGTTTACTTCCATCGGGGCTATCATTACGAATATGTTCTTCAAAACATAATTTTGAGTGGTCAGGTTCATATTTATCATTTATTGATAATAGTTTCATTAATGTTTTCCATGAGCCCCCTATATCATCACTACTTTCAAGCATTGCGTATAGCCCACCAGGTAATTTCATCACCTTAAGATTATCAGGAACAACGATTTCGTCAGGAATGGAAGCGCACATGCCATATCCATAAGGCTTACCTTCTCCGCTTGGCATTGGATTCATGTTCCCACCAAACAAACGAGCTGTTCCTGTTAGATTTGCTGATTTTAACCAGTCTATAACAGGTATCATTGCCTCATCTTCGGGCGACACGCTCACTGCAACGTTGTATGCGACCCGCATAGGCGGAAGTGTAATAAATCTTAGCTTTTTACTATTTTCTTGCTGATTTAACATGATTAACTCCTCCAGTTCGTATTGTAACTCATTAGTCAGTTTTATGTTTGCCAGCAATTCCGATAAATTTTCATCCGTTATCAATTGATTATTATGTTCCTGTAAAAAGGACAGGAACTGAACCAACTGTTTTTCTTTATTAGAAATTTCCACCCTTTGAGCTTTTAAAGCAGAAAGTCTGTTAACAATAACTTCTTGTAATTTCTCAAATGTTTTGTTATCCATAACAGTCTTTATTTCACATATCGGAACATCAAGTGTTCTTAGTAATGCTGTGATACGAACACATAAAACTGCATTTTCATCATAAAATCTCCATCCAGAATCATTATCCCTTATACTGCAAAAAAGATCTTCCGATTCCCAATGACGCAAAGTACGGCTCGTCAGCCCTAGCTGCGCAGAGAGTTTATGAATTGCGATTAGATTATTCACTTCTTTTACTCCTTTCAGAGATATCTCTAAAATTATTGTAACACTTGACGTTACGACAATTGCAAGAGCTTTTTTCCTCTTTATTTTAATATATTACAATACATAATAACATACCTTCTTATTCGGTTAGTTAACTTTTTGATCTTAAATATTATTTCTTTTAAGTCCTTAGTTACAAAAGGTTTTCCCTCTTTATCAAGGAGTGGTGTCATCGTATAGAAATACGCTAGTTTTCGCTATTCGGGTAGCTTAAAAACAAATCTAACTAAACTTGCAACGAATTAACTGATGATTAATATCCGCTAGTATGATAGACTAAAATATAATGTGACTGATGGTTTCTATACAGAATATTGGCCTTTCTACATTTAGATATCACCAGTAAACATACTACGAAAGTCTAGGAGGTATAAGATGTATCAATATAAAGATCTATCAGTTCAAGATGTACATAAAATCGAAGAAATCGATGCGGAATGGTTTATACATAAAGCTTGGAGACAAAAAAATGGTGAACTATTCTTAGCCGAAATCAATTGGCTAGAAAAAGAACTACCAAATGGTTTACCATGGCACAAAGAACACTTTGTCAATTCTTTAGAAGGTGGTGGTAAAGCAATAGGCTGTTTTAACAACGATACTATGGTTGGATATGCTGTTTTAGATGCAGATTTATTCGGTAAGAATAAAGAGTATCTGCTTCTTGATCAGATCTTTATCTCTAAAAATGATAGAAATCATGGGATTGGAAAAGAGTTATTTCATAGATTATGTCAAAGTGCTATTCAGTTAGGTGCTAAAAAGTTATATATTTGCTCAGCTTCTGCGGAAGAAACGGTTGCATTTTATCGAGGCCTTGGATGTATTGATGCAACTGAAGTAAACGAAGTGCTTTATGCATTAGACCCAAGAGATATACAACTAGAGTATATCTTATAGAGATTTTGGGTGATATCATATGAAAATTGACCGACTTTTAGCAATAACAATTTACCTACTCAATCATAAACGTACGTCTGCTCAGGATTTAGCAAATCGTTTCGAAGTTTCCACTAGGACAATCATGAGAGATATTGACTCTTTATGTCTTGCAGGAATTCCTGTCGTATCGACCTTCGGT
>NZ_DAMADT010000007.1:16769-48642 GCF_031997925.1 Lachnoclostridium sp.
GATGGAGGTTATGAGATTATGGAAACGTTTCAAATGGAGAAACAAGTGGCAGGAGAGATAGATTATTCTTTTATCCTCACAGCTTTAAATGGATTATCAACGGCATATCCAGACAGAGAGCTTGAGAATACCATCGAAAAGTTACATTGTTTAGGTGAGTATTCCACTCAGAGTATCGAAATTGATTTAGGAGTAGCAAATGAACATAAGGAAATCAACTCGTTACTTTCCCTATTAAGTCATGCGATAAAAATAAGGCACATCGTAGAGTTTACTTACACAAACTCAGATAATATAACGAAATCTGTTGTTGTTGAACCAGTATCTATCATTTATAAATGGTATCATTGGTATCTACTAGCTTATCAGCCAAAGCATGAATCTTATTGTATGTATAAGTTAATGCGTATGGAGCACTTAACCATTCACGAGCAAGAAAATACGATACCGCATAATCACAAGGAAGCAATGCTATGCTGGGAAAGAGGAACGAAACACGTACCATGATAACGATAAAGCTTATGTGCTACTCTAGTATACGTTCTAGATGCTTAGAATATCTGAATGGTACTATCATGGAAGAGTATTCAAATGGCGATTTCCTATATAAGATTATAGTACCGGAGAACGAACAATTTTGGTTTGGAACAGTAATCTCTTTTGGAGATAAGGTAAAAATCATAGAACCACCTGAAATTATAAAGAAAGTAGTTGCTTCCTGTAACCAAGTAATAAGCTTATATGAAAATCTTGATTGAAATAAAGATTAATTATGACATACTGTTGTCATGGTTTATTTGTTACATTTCTTAGGAAAGGGCGATTCCCTATACTAGGAAAGGAGCAAGTAGTAGATGATATACTTAAAATTAATGTAAGTTTGTATTTTCTACTACTAAGGTTTATAATGAGTGATATTAAGAGATATCAAGTTAATGAAGACAACGCATGGTCTGAGATGGTAGAGGCAGGAGATTTTGTTTTCTTAAACTTCTGTGCTGGTAACGTAGGACAGCCAGTAGAAGCACAGGTTCACGGTGCGATTGATTGTATGGAGAGTAACTTAAAAAAACTTGAATTAACGCTAGATAATGTAGTTAAAGTTACCGTCTTACTGAGAGATGCATGGAATATCCCGATTATGGAAATGGTGTTTAAAGAGAGATTTGCAAGTAATTATCCAGCTAGAAAAACAATTCAAACCGAGTTTGCTCATTGCGGAGGAGCAGATGGATTACATGTTCAAATTGATGCTATCGCTTATCGGAAATAGGGTAATAAAAAAGAGTGATTTTAAGTTCGTAAGGAAAAGAGTGATTTAAGATGTGGAAACAACAGATAGAAGATTTTTGTAAGTCGTTAGGTCTTGATACCATCGGTTTTATACGCTGTAGAAGATTTGTTGAATTAATCGATTTCTATGAGAAGCGAAACGAAAAGAACTTACAAAATGAATTTGAAGAGAAGGACATTGAAAAGAGAATCAATCCTAACCTTACGATGGAGAGCGGAAAAACAATCATATCCATTGCATTTCCTTATTATCATGATGAGGAGAACATAGAAAATGGATTTTCTATTTATACAAAACGCATGGATTATCATAAAGTTGTGAAATCCTATCTCGCAAAAGTATGTGAATACATTGAAAGCCTAGGCGGAAAAGCAGAGGGTTTTGTTGACAGTAATGCTCTTCCTGAGCGCTACATCGCATATTTAGCAGGCATTGGCTTTATTGGTAAGAACAATATGTTGATTACTAAAAAATATGGTTCGTATGTTTTTCTTGGGGAAATTATAACAGACTTAGAGATGGAATTAGAGGATGAAAGATCCTATCAAGAAATTCCAAAGCATATAGAATGTGGTGATTGCAAACGCTGTTATCATGAATGTCCATCAAAATCAATTAACCAAAATAAAATAAATCCAAATATCTGTTTATCCTATCTTACTCAAAAGAAAGAACTATCCGATCAGGAAATTAGTCTCTTAAAAGGGAATGTTTTTGGATGTGATTATTGTCAACTAAAATGCCCGTATAATGAAGAGATTGAAACAAATGTTTTAGATGACTTTAAAACCTTATGCTATATGAATGAGGATATGAAAATTTTTGCTTCCATGGATAATAAATTCTTCAAAGATAAGATAAGCAATACATCTTGCGGGTGGAGAGGAAAGAATGTGATTAAAAGAAATGCAATTCTTCGAATCAATAATGAAAACCAAGATATCACAGAGTTACGAGGGGATTCCCCATATATCAATGATTATATTGAACGATTGCTGAATAAACATGATAGAAAAGAATAATTGCTTATATGCCCACAAAGAGAGTTTACTAAGATTCGAGTAAGCTCTCTTTATTTATAACAGAGAAAAGTTCACAAAGCTTGCTTTTTCAAGTATTTTAAACTAATTCCCTAATTCGACACAACAAATAAAAAATGACATAAATTATTAATAGAAAAAATAATTGTAATTTAATAGTATTAGTGGTATAATAAGCATTGTTAAAATTATATCATAATCATTACTATTATTAATATTAAGAAAGTTATAGGAAGGGGTAATTACGATGAAAGTAGTAGTTGTAGGATGTACTCATGCTGGCACAGCAACAGTAGTTAATTTGAAGGAACTTCATCCAGATAGTGAAATCACAATATATGAGAAGAATGATAACATATCTTTTTTATCATGCGGTATCGCATTAAATGTTGGAAAGGTAATCAAAGATACAAATAGCTTATTTTATAATTCACCAGAAAACCTTAACAAATTAGGTGTCATTACTAAAATGAAGCATGAAGTTTTAGATATAGATTTTGAAAACAAAGTCCTTACAGTTAAAAATTTAGTAACAGAAGAGACTTTTGAAGATCACTATGATAAGTTAGTCTTAACACTCGGATCTTGGCCAATCGTACCAAAGTTTGAGGGAGGAGAGCTAGAAAATATTGAGTTATGTAAAAATCATGACCATGCTTTAACAATCATTGAAAAATCTCAAAATGCATCTAATGTTGTTATCATCGGGGCTGGATATATTGGCGTTGAATTAGTGGAAGCATTTGAGGTACTAGGCAAGAAAGTCACTCTTATCGATGCAGAGCAAAGAATCCTTCCAAAATACTTAGATAAGGATTTTACCGATATTGCAGAAAATGAATTTTCATCACGTGGGGTGCAATTAGTATTAGGTGAAAAAGTTAATAAATTCCTTGGTGAGGATGGAAAAGTAACTCAGGTAGTTACAGAGAATGGTACTTATGATGCTGATTTAGTAATCCTATGTATAGGATTTGCTCCTAGTACAAAATTAGTGCAAGGAAAACTTGATACCTTACCAAATGGTGCGATTATTATTGATGAATACATGAGAACAAGTCATCAAGATGTATTTGCAGCTGGTGACTGCTGTGTTGTTAAATTCAATCCGTCTGGAGATTTTCGTTATATTCCACTTGCTACAAATGCAGTAAGGATGGGAACATTAGTTGCAAGAAATATAAATAATCCAACGATTAAGTATATGGGAACTCAGGGAACTTCGGGTATTAAAATCTATGATTATAACATCGCTTCCACTGGATTAACAGAGGAAGTAGCAAGAACGACAACCACAATGAACGTTGCTAGTGTATCTGTAACAGATAATTATAGACCTGAATTTATGCCAACCTATGAACCTGCAACAATTACTCTTGTTTATGATACAGACACTAGAAGAATTATAGGTGGACAGATTATCTCGAAGATTGACTTAACTCAATATATGAATACACTTTCTGTTGTAATTCAAAACCAAATGACAGTGGAAGAACTTGCAATGACAGATTTCTTCTTCCAGCCACATTTTAATAAGCCATGGAGTTTATTAAATACGGTTGCCCTAAAGGCATTATAAAAAGATCGACAAGTAATCTATAAAAAATAGTAGAATATCCTGTCAACCTCAACAATAAAATTGCTTTATAAAACGCCGCATAGCCGCATGAACAATATGTTTATGTGGCTTTGTGCGTTCCTGCATCAGCGACGTTGTCGTCCTCAATCCTTTCAGCATGGTGACTACCTAATAATTTATATATAAAATATTCTGAAACATAATGGCTATGTAGGATATAAAATTATAATATTATGGTAAAATAGGATATATGTGATATTCAATATATTGAGGAATAAGAAGAGGATTAATTTTTAAACTTTTATTTGCTAATAATAAGGTTTTTAGGACCAATATATCGTAGAAAAGTAGATGTATAAGAAAACAATACAATAATAAATAAAGGAAATGTGCTCATGAGTAAAAATACCCGAAGAGGCTATGCAGAAAAGGATGAGATTGAATTTGGTTGTGACTGGTCTCAAAAATTATGTTTTGCTTCACAGGAATTATGTTATTTATTAGATCGAGGATACCCTACTAAAGGAGCTTCTACCTTTATCGGAAATCATTACATGTTATCAGAAAGACAACGTCTGGCAATTATGAGAGCAGTATCTTCAACAAATGATATTGTATTAAGAAAAAATAAGCAAATTCCTTTAGAAGAGCTCTCAAACGCTGAGGTTCATATTGATGCATTTAACATAATTATAACATTAGAAGTTGCTCTATCGGATTCCATGTTACTTGAATGTATGGATTCCACTATAAGAGATTTAGCAGGTCTTCGTGGAACGTATCATGTCATTGATAAAACAGAACAAGCAATCCATTTAATATTTCGTGAGCTTTGGTTTAGTAAAACCCGGAAAGTAATCTTTTATATTGATTCACCGGTTTCTAATTCAGGAAGATTGAAAAGTCTTATTATGAATGTTTCTACTAATTATCCCATGCTAACAGAAGCAATCGTATTACATGATGTAGATAAAACATTGGAGACAAAACCTTATGTAATTACAAGTGATGCAATTATTCTAAATAAGTGTCTTAGCTGGGTTAATCTAAATAGAACTATTATTAATGAACATATTCCAAATGCATGGTATGTTAAGTTCCCCTTTTCTTAATGTTGTTTTTCGAATACTATAGTATGATTTTAGATTTCTTCGTTTGGGTACCCATTATACAAGGTAGAGTGGAAGTATAGTGGTGTGCCCAATACCATACAAGGATTAGATTTTTTATGGGTATGCTTGTTTCAGAAAAAATAACTGCCCCACTTATGTGGCATTCAAGAGAGCAAAAGCAAATCGTGCTTTTGCTCTTTCTGTATCATAGGAAGAGAAAAACTAGCTGAAAACTGGTTTATGTTTTACCTCAAACACCGATAATTACTAGGGGTATGCACCCAACATTATAACAATGTAACTGGTGAAAATCTTGTCTTCAATAAACTATCATCATCATACCATTGGAAATTGAAGTTACATAAATCTAGTATTTAAAACTATATCATCCGAATAGTGATACTTGCATCTGGTATTTAAAAACATATTATCCAAATATAATTTGTAGATATTTGTAAAACAATATCCTATAATAACGGAAGAAGCATTTTGGTATCCGTGAAACCATAGGAGGTTATGATATGAAGAAACTATATTGGATTATCCTGATAGCAGTAATTCTTGCGTGTTCAGGTATTTTGATGTCCCTCCATCTGTCTGTAACAAAAGAGGAGATGACCTACCCCTCTTTTTTAGATGCTGTTAACCAAGATCAGGTAGCATCCGTTCAATTTAAAGAAAATGACAATACCCTTAAAGTAATTTTAAATTCAGATAAGGATATAACCTATATTGTTCCTAACCCAAAAACAGAAAATTTTACAGAATTCTTATTACTTCATAATATTAAAGTCGACAACAGTGACTCTTATTCCCCAACTAAGGTAATTCAGGTCATACTGATAGTTACCGTTATAACAGGTGTGTTTTTATATATTAGAACAAGCGGTGGTAAAGACAAACCTTTAATGAAAAATGCAGCAAAAAATAATAAAGCTGAAAATAGAGTCAAACTTGGTGATGTTGCTGGAAATGCTGAAGCAAAATCCATGGTAGGTGATATCGTTGATTTTATCAAAGAACCTGAAAAGTATAGTGCACTTGGGGCCAGAATGCCAAAAGGGGTCATGCTCTATGGACCTCCTGGAACTGGAAAGACCTTAATTGCAAAAGCAATTGCTACAGAAGCAGGCGTTCCTTTTTATGCTATGAGCGGTTCTGACTTCGTACAAATGTATGTAGGTGTCGGAGCAAGTCGTATACGTACGCTATTTAATAAAGCAAAAAAAAGTGAAAAAGCTGTTATCTTTATTGATGAAATTGATGCTATCGGTAAAAAGAGAGCCAGAAGTACCTCAGCTAGTAATGATGAGCGAGACCAGACCTTAAATGCCTTATTAACCGAAATGTCTGGTTTCCATGAAAATAAAGGTATCGTCGTTATTGGTGCAACAAATCGTTTGGATACGTTAGATGAAGCTTTATTACGTCCAGGTCGATTTGACAGACAAATTGAAGTTGGCCTACCAGATATACTTGCAAGAAAAAAGATACTAAAGCTTTATGGTGATAAAAAACCACTCGGCGATGATGTTGATTTAGAGATACTTGCAAAAAATACGGTGTCCTTTAGTGGTGCTATGCTTGAAAATCTCTTAAATGAGGCAGCAATTCAAGCTGCGAATGAAAAATCATCCTATATTCAAGCATCACATGTTGATAAAGCTTTCTATACAGTAATAGCAGGTAGCCCTTTACAAGATCGAAGTTTTATCTCGGATAAAGACAAGAGTATAACAGCTTACCATGAAGCAGGACATGCTCTGGCAACGAAGTTATTGCAACCCGATCAATATATTTCAAAAGTTACTATTATCCCAAGCGTAAGAGGTGCGGGAGGGTTTAATCTCTCTATTCCAAAAGACTCCTTATATCAGACAAAACGACAGATATTATGTAGTATCAAAATATTATTGGCCGGAAGAGTAGCAGAGGAACTTATCTTTGGAGAAGAGGAAATCACAACTGGTGCTAGTAATGATATACAAAAAGCATCTGCCATGATAGTTGATTACTTGAATAAATATGGTATGGACGAGGAAATGGGCCTCTTTAGTACTGCAGCATTAGAAGATCAATATGATACAGACTTATTAAATAAATGTCGTAATCAGATGCATGCGTTATATGAAAGTACAAAAAAACTTATGACAGACAACAAAGAACTTCTTACTGATATTACAAAAGAACTTCTAGAAAATGAATCTTTGAAAGGTGAAGATATTGACAGAATCTGCTTAAAGAAAGCTGTATGATAAAGTACTAAAAGCGGATTATATCACCTAAGGCTTGCAGAATTATTTATAAGAAAGCAATTACCTTGTACGAGAAGGTAGCTAGGAACAAGGACAGCTCGTGAACCTATCTTAAACGGTATAGCAGCAGGAACGGTATCAAACTTAATCGTTCCTGCTGTTTTTTATTCAGTGGTGAATCGCTACTCCAAATGACATTTGATGAAATCACCCTTCCGTTATTTTGGGTATAACTGTTTTGAAACGTTTCTTTGTCTTTCAGCTATAACCATGCGGCAAAAAGTTTACATATGTCAATAAATTAGAAATGTATTAAATCTAAAATAGTACATTGACTGTCATAGTAGTATGATATATAATGAACGCAGGAGGTGATGATATGGGCGAAAATAAAATTACGTCCGACCTGCTACGCGGCCATACGGACACTATGATTTTAAGGCTTTTGTCCGAAGCTGACCGCTATGGCTATGAGATTGTAAAACTAATCGCTGATCGTTCGGGCGGAGAATATGAGCTCAAGGAAGCCACCATGTATTCCAGCGTACGTCGTCTGGAAGCGGACGGCGACATCACATGGTACTGGGGAGATGAAACTCAGGGTGGTAGGCGAAAATACTTTAAAATCACGGAGAAAGGGAAAGAAACCTATATCCGTAACAAGGGCAACTGGGAGTACGCCAAGCGCGTACTGGAAAATCTGCTTTAAAAATATGGAGATGATATGATGAACGAAAAAATAAATCACTATGTAAACAATCTGTTTGAGCCTTATGATAGGACGAAGAGTGTGACAGAGCTAAAAAGCGACCTGCTTGCCGACCTAAATGAACGATTTGAAGAACTAACATCGCAGGGTAAGGATGAGGAAGCAGCTCTTGCTGAGACACTTAATAGCATTGGTGATATTGAAGAAACTTTGGGAGAAATGGCTAGCCTAACTCATACTTTGGAGCGACAGTTACTGGTTAATTTCAGTGCACAGAATCTCAAGGGCAGTGACTTTGCCGGCGTTACCTTGCACGGAGGTAAGTTTGGGGCCAGCACTATGGAGGGCGCGGACTTCTCCGGTGCGGATCTGACTGGAAGCTCCTTCAAGAGCAGCGATCTACGTGGAACCAATTTTAATGGTGCAAACCTCACCGACTGCAACTTCACTACCCTTGACCTTAGTGGCGTTAGTTTCCGGGAATCGATTATGGTACGCACGAGTTTTAATAAGGTGCTACTCACCGGGGTGAAATTCATTCGCATCAAGTTAAAAGATGTAAACTTCTCCATGGTAGACCTAAGAGATGTAAGTTTTGACGGCTGCGTCATTGACGGTGGTGAGTTTAAGTATACCGACCTGCGGGGTCAACACTTTGATGGAATGACACTTCGTAATGTAAAGCTTGGCAAGGCAGCGTTGGAGTGTGTTTCCTTTCACAAGGCCACACTGCATAACGTGTCCTTTACACCACCATTTGCCCTAACAAATAAATACTATAGTGCCATCAAGACCATACAATTTGACGGTTCGTCCATGGATAAGTTAACCTACAATGCTCTTAAGGGCTTGGGAGCTAACTTGTTAAACGTAACAATAATTTAACCTCATCAGGGAAGTCCTCCACTTCTTTAAGCAGTGAAGGACTTCCCTGTTTTAAAATACAGTTATTTTGTTTCTTTCTGCTGCTTCGTAGGTTTTTTTATAGTTTTCCATGCATGCATAGCAAGTGCCAGAGCAATCACTCCATAGCAGATAAATACGCGGAAATACTCACCAATCAAAGAACTACCAAATAGATTACTTGCTGAAAGTGGTGCAACAACAAATAAGGTATGGAATAGGATGACACCAAGGATTGCTTGTTTATTATTCGCCATTTGAACACTTGCTCCACCCACAAGCAAAGCAGCGATAGCATACTGACCAACCATAGAATGGGCTCCATAGGTGGAAAATGTTCCAAGGTTTTGAAGGTAAATTAATTGTCCCCAACTTGCCAAAACAGTAGAGATACACATTGCTATAATACGTGTTTTATTTACATTAATACCTGCTGAGTTAGCAACCGTTCTGCTCTGACCCACGGTACGCATATTCTGACCAAGTCTCGTACTTAAAATCCAGCGATTAAATCCGCAAATCAAAATAATTGCCGCATAGGTACATACTGGAAGAGAGATACTCAGAGTAATATCGTATACTACAGGAATGTAGGTTAGCGCATATACAATGATAGCTACAATTATCATAGCTATGTATCTATTGATCTCAATATCTTTGTGTTTTTGTATTAACTTAATCACACAAATCTTGATGACAGCAAAGAGGCCAGCTAACACACAGCCAATGGTAATCGCATCTAATAACAAAAGACGGTCAGTACCAAGAAAATCACGGATGGCTGGTATAAATGTCAAAATGAGAAGAAGAATCGTGCCAATTATTTTACTTAATAATATTTTATATTCTGTATTACCTTGCTTCTTTCTACGTAGGAAGACATTTGCAACACTAAAAACAAAATAGAGGATTAGAAGAATCCTAAATAAAAGTAACATACTAACAGTATCTAAGGAATACTTTAGATTCCCCGTTAAATCTATGGTGTTTTTAACGCCAATACCACCTGAAATCATCAATGTAGTATCATTAATTGGAATAATGCCTCCAAGAATGAAGAGGAAAAATAGCTGATATAACCCATCTGCAAAGTAGGCGAGTACCATACCGGTAATCATTTCTGCACCCTTCGTCTTATTGTAGAGACATCCAACGAGGAAACCAAATAAAATAGCAATTGGCGTACATATCAATACACATAGAATCAATCCGGTGATTCCGGTAAAGCCCCAATATATAACGAAGAAAATGGAAATTTGCGCCGCCATAGCACCAACTACGATACCGAAGTTTAGTCCTAAACCAGCCAATACTGGGATAATCAGTGCAAGAACTAAAAATGTATTTCGCCCGAATCTTGTTAATACTTCGGAAACAGTAAAGCTTAAAGGTTTTCCAGTAGTAGCGATTCCTATGATACAAAGTATTAGGAACATAAGTACTACCTTATTGGAATAGATATTTTTTAATCCGTTACCAAGCTGTTTTTTGGAATAGGAAATAAAATTATTCTTCATTCGAAGCACCTCCTTTGGCCTTAGTAAGAGCATAAAGGATAATACCGTTGGATATAATCATACGCATGATATCGGAGAGGTCAGTGCCGGTAAGTGCTTTATTTGCAACCGGAAGAGCAATGACTAAAATACCTTGGAATAGAAAGGTACCAACAATAACATGAACAATTTTCGCTCTCATGGTACTAGCTCCACCAATTAAGATAGCAGCAACACAGGAAAATCCCATCATTAATGGCGCATTATACATCTGTAAGAAGCCGAACGCCTGAGCATAGGTGATAATACCAATGGCTCCAAGAGAAGTGGATAGGGCAGTACCAATAATTCTTGTTCTGTTTACATTGATACCACTTGCCTTTGCAAAATTGGGATTCGCTCCAGCTGCACTCATAGCAATTCCTGTTTTACTTCTCATAAAGAGATAAATTAAAAAGCATAAGAAAAAGAAAAATAACAATAAGCCGGTTGGAACAACTAATCCTGTTTCAGGATTGCCGATGGTAAATGCACCAGCTTTATTCATAATTTCACTAAAACTATTCTCTAAGCTAATCGTATTTCTTGCACCTTCTCCACCAATTGGCCACTTAATATCTCCATTTTTAAATGGTAGCGTTACCCAAAGAATATTCATAAATGCAATAATTGAGAATCCAACATAGGTGGATACTGTCATTTCAGAACCCTTTACACGGTTAAGTAAGATTCCGTAGCCAACACCTACAATCCAAGCAATCACGGCGGATAACACGATGGCAAAAAGGATAGTAGCCCAAGCACCCAGAGTTTTATTACCGTCAAATATGGAAAGGTTCGCAATATTAAGTTCGATCGCTACAAGGGAACCAAACAGTCCACAAACGATACCAAGACTGACTCCGAAATTCGGTCCGATTCCACATTGAATGGCAGGTACCATGGCAAGTACAAGAATACCATACATTCCCCAACGTCTTAGAACATTACTTAACAATGCAACAATGTCCATCTGATAGAAACCAGCTGCAAATAATACGAGAATGAAAAAGGTAAATATAATTAATCTCGGAAGCCCTATCGCTTGATATATGCTTTGTATTTTTTTATTCATCCTTATCCACCTCCTCTATAACGCCAGACATTGCAAGACCGAAATCTACATCAGGATCATCTGACTTTAATACTTTTGCAACTTTCCCTTCTGAGATAATTGCAATTCTATCACAAATACTTCGAAGCTCATTTAATTCTGAACTAACCATAAGTATCGTTAATCCTTGTTCACGGTTTAACTTTGCCAATAATTCAATCACTAATTTTTTAGCTCCGATATCAATTCCTCTCGTCGGTTCTGATACAATTAATAGCTTTGGAGCTAAGGTCAGTGCACTAGCGATACACACTTTTTGCTGATTACCTCCCGATAGTCTACCTACCGCTTGTTCCGGACCAGTACACCTTATATCTAAGGTCTTAATCATTTGTTTCACATGTTGTCTCGCAGCTTTTTTATGATATAATTTAGCGATTCCTATATTGTATAAAAACTTATTCTGAACTTGCATTGCAGAAAAAATAATATTTTGTTCAATCGAATCGTCTAATAATAACCCTACACCACGTCGATCTTCGGATACAAAGGCAATTCCTTTCTTTAAAGCATCACCGAGTATTTTAGGCTCTATTTCTTCACCATCAAAATGGATGGTACCGATCGATTCATACAAACCCATGATACCATTTGGGATTCCTAATTTTCCTTGACCCGCAAGACCTCCAAGTCCAAGTATCTCACCACGTCGAACAGAGAGATCCAATTGATTTACTTTTTCACCGGGCATATTTACGGAAAAATTATTAAGTTTTAGTATGATATCGTCTTTATTTAAAGTTCTAGTATCTTCGGATTCATCCAGAAGCTTTTCAACCTCACGACCAATCATCATTTCAGCAATTTTTGCAGCACTCGTATCTTTCGTAAGTACGCGGTTAACTAATGATCCATCTCTTAGGATGGTCATGCTGTTGGTTACTTGCATAACTTCATCAATACGATGAGTAATAAAAATGATAGCAATTCCTTTGGATGATAGTAATCGCATAGTATCAAGTAGTCGCTCTGCCTCACTCTCTGTAAGTACTGCAGTCGGTTCATCAAAGATTAGAAGCTTAATTCCATGTTTGTCAATTTCTCTAGCAATTTCAATAAATTGCATGTAACCAACAGGAAGTCCTTTAACCTGGACGTATTCTTCAATGTTAAGACCGATGGTATCCAGCGCTTTTCTTGCATCTTTTGCCATCGCCTTTTGATCTAGTTTTTCAAGTGATTTACTGAAAATTCTACTTAAGAAAGTAGGAGTAGTTATCTCACGGCCTATCTTTATATTTTCTGTAATGGTAAACCCAGGAAGAAGCATAAACTCCTGATGAACCATTCCAATTCCTAATTCCATCGCTTTTTGAGGAGTATCAATGGTTACAGGTACACCGTCAATTTCAATGGAACCTTCAAAGCCACCTGTATTTTGGACAACTGGCATTCCAAATAAAATATTCATTAATGTTGATTTACCTGCACCATTTTCCCCCATAAGTGCATGGATTTCGCCGGGAGCTATCTGTATATTAATATTTTTTAATACTTTATTCCCGAAGTAATCCTTCGAAATATTATTCATTTTAAGAACATATTTCGTATCCATACAATTTCCTCCTTTTTGAAAAAACAAAGGTTCCCAGCAGTTTTGTTTAGAAACGAGGGAACCAATGTTCTTACATTTCAATTAAATTTATAGCTTATAAGAAATTGAGAAGCAAATTCTTATAAAAGGCACTGGTTTATGTGCCGTAATTCCGATTATATTAAAAATCCTTGTAAGGACAAAGTAGAAGATAAAAGTTATCCAAAGTTCCTTTGGTTTCATCCACATAATTTGATACTTTTACTTCCTGTCCGCCAGCTTCTTCGTTAAATATTCTAAAGAGTACCTCTTCGTCAACAGTACCATTTGTGCGACCTTCACAATATTCAATTGCATATTTTACACCAGACTTAACCATTAACATGTTTACTGCAACATTCCATGTGGACATTCTACCTGTATTACCATATTCAGCAACTTTAGAAGTGATGGAATTTAACATATAGTCAACATCACCTTCATGACCAGCTACATCAATTCCCATAGCAGCTGGATAGCCATGATAAGGGGATGGACAGCATTGTTGAGGGAAAATTGCATTTTCCTGTGCAATGGTACGGATTAATGGCTCCTGCATTGAGCAGTTAGTACTAAAGAATGCAGTGTCTTTACCATATTGTTTTACATATTCAGGGATATTTTCGATAATCCATTGTTGTGCACCAGAAACACCAGCGTCTCCAGTTGGGTCTGGAGCAGTTGCTTCTACATACTCGATTCCTAGTTCTTCACAATTCTTAACGAATAGTTCACGTCGAGCAGCAATGGTAGCATAAGAGAGGTGACGAGCAAAAGAGATATGTACAAATGTCTTTGCTCCTTGTTTTACAGCCTGTTCAATTACCGATCTACCCATAGATATTTCATCTACTAAAAGACAAATATCTGCTTTACTAGCTACAGTTGCAGGATCTTCTGCTACAACACCACAGATGAATAACATATCCGGTCTTGTTTCACGTACTTTGTCAATAGCTGCAGCTGTACCCGGTACTGCCTGTACAAATACAATAGCTTTGACATCTTTATCACTTGCAAGGCCAACGACCTGAGCTATGGTTGCTTCAGTCTCAGTTGAAAAGTTATCAGGATATGTTGCAGTGACGATTTTATCTGATCCATATTCAGCAAGTATCTGTTGTGCAGCCTGGTATTCTTCTTCCCCTTGGGATACCGTACCTGTGACGATTCCTATTTTATAATTGGAACTATCACCAGATGTTGCCACATTGCTTCTGCATCCAGTAGTCATTAATACCATAGAGATGATTAGCAATAAACTTAAAATTCTTTTCATAACATATTCTCCTTTTTATTTTTGTTTCAGCTAATAACAATTTATTAATTCTTCATTATGCAACTGATTAAACCTATTTTACTAAGTAAAGCGTTAAATTACAAGAGTAAAATTTATCAAATTAAAGCGTTACGTGGTAAAGCGTTACGCGATACAGTGTAATTACAGTAAAGTTATAACTCGCTACTATGCAAAACCATATGATATTTTCCATTATCCTCACATAATTCTTTGTCATTTGCCCAAAATAGTTTTAACAGCTTACAAAACAAAGCTAGGCTAGAAATGAGGCGAACTATGAATAACGAAAAAACTTTTATCTTAAATTCTCCTTTAGGTTCTATCTTTCCGGGGTTTCAAGAAGAAGGTTTAAAAGAAATATATCAAAATGATAAAAATTTAGTTGCAGTATCCGGTAAGGTAAAGAAGCCCGGTATTGTTACTTTAAGAAGTAATACGACCTTACGTGATATTATCGAACTTTCTGGCGGTATGTTAAATGACAAACCTTTAAAAGCTGCGCAGCTTGGTCTTCCTTTTGGCGGTTTCTATACGAAGAAAGATATTGACCGTCTGATAACTCCAGACTCCTTTGAGGAAGGTATAAGCCATTCGATTATAATCCTATCGGAAGAAGATTGTATCATTCAATATGCAAAGTTTTATATTGACTTTTTGTTAGGTAAAATCAAAGGAGGTTTTATCGATCAGTATATTCCAGCACTTCCTGAGATACTTCAGATGGTTAAAGTTTTAAACCGCATTAGCAAAGGAAGATCCAATATGAGAGATATTTTTCTTTTAAGAGAACTCTCACAAACAGTAAAAGAAAAGGTACATCAAAAATATAATCTCATCGAAGAAGTGATAAGCTATTTCTATGATGAAATTAAGGACCATGTCGAAGATAACCGTTGCTACACCCTACAGTGTAATAATCTAACGAAATTAACGATTATGGAAAATTGTATTGGATGTGATAGATGTACAAAAGTATGCCCTGTGGATTGTATTGTTGGGGACTTTAAAGAACAGCATTATATTGATTACACAAGGTGTACCCATTGTGGTGCTTGCTTAAGTACCTGTCCTGTAAATGCAATCACTTCAGGAAATAATTCCATCTTATTTTTAAGAGATTTAGCAACACCAAATAAAATTGTTATCACACAAATGGCTCCTTCTGTTCGAGTAGCAATCGGTGAGGCGTTTGGATTTGAGCCTGGCGCCAATGTTGAAAAAAAGATAGCAGCAGGGCTTCGAAAACTTGGTGTTGATTATGTATTCGATACCACCTGGGCTGCTGACTTAACGATTATGGAAGAGGCAAATGAACTTGCTGAAAGGGTGAAGAGATATCAAGAAGGAGATAAGGAAGTGAAACTCCCAATCCTTACATCATGCTGTCCTGCATGGGTAAAATTTATTGAGCAAAACTATGGAGATATGTTGGATGTTCCCTCCACTGCAAAATCCCCGATGCAGATGTTTGCCGCAGTTGCAAAAGACCTATGGGGTAAGGAAAAAGGACTTAGCAGAGAACAGATTACTTCCGTGGCTATTATGCCATGCATCGCAAAAAAATACGAAGCCTCAAGACCTGAGTTTTCCAGGGGGCTTAATTATGATGTAGATTATGTTATTACAACTGCAGAGCTCATTGATATTTTCAAGAAATCCAATATTGACTTAAGCAAGATAGAAGATGAAGAAATTGATCAGGTGATGGGAGAGTATACCGGCGCCGGTATTATCTTTGGAAGAACTGGTGGGGTAATTGAAGCTGCAACCAGAACAGCTATTGAATTAATCACAGGAAAACGTGTTGACAACGTTGAATTTACAAGTCTACGTGGCTTTGATGGATTTCGTAGTTGTGAATTAACGGTTGGAGACTTAACACTACGAATTGGTGTAACCTATGGACTTAGGGAAGCCAAAAAGATGTTAGATAAGATTCGTTCCGGAGAGGAATTTTACCATGCAATTGAGATCATGGCATGTACCGGTGGCTGTATTGGAGGAGGCGGACAGCCAAGGGCAAAAAAAAGGGAGGAAGCGATTAAAAACAGGATGGAGGGTCTGAATGAAATTGACCGTTCTTTACCGCTTCGTAGATCAAATGAAAACCCAGCTGTACTTGAAATTTATGAAAAATTCTTAGATTATCCCCTTAGTAATAAAGCTCAGGAATTACTTCATACTAGATATTTTGTAAAAAGAAAAAAATAAGGAGATCATAACTTTCACTTGTTACCTTTTTTAAAGAATGATATGATAAATGGTAATGTTAACTTGTATGTAAGGTAAAAAGCTTGTATGTAAGGAAAAAAACTTGTATGTAAGGTCGAAAGAAAAACACTTTCGCCCTTGTTTCCAACGTTATCAAATCGGATAGTAGATATGATATGTGATAGGTCATTACGATTCAAAAGATTAATCATAAGGATGGTAAGAAAGTGAAAATATTATTAACAGCATTCGATCCCTTCGGTGGAGATAGTATAAATCCAGGTAGTGAAGCCCTCAATCTAATTAATTTAGAGCATGAGGACTTAGAGATCATAAAATTAATTGTTCCTACCGTATTTTACAAATCAATTGACACTGTGACGGAGGTAATCGAAAAAGAACAGCCCGATGTTGTTTTATGCCTTGGTCAGGCAGGAGGTAGAAAGGAAATTACACCAGAGCGAGTAGCAATCAATTTGGATGATGCAAGGATTTGTGATAACGAAGGGAATCAGCCAATTGACACAAAAATCTATGAAGATGGTGAATCTGCTTATTTTGCAACTATACCAATCAAGGCAATCGTCCAGAAAATATCGGAAGCAAACTTACCTTCTGCTGTGTCAAATAGTGCTGGGACATTTGTCTGTAATCATTTAATGTATGGAGTGTTATACTATATCTCGAAACATCACAATAATATGAAAGCAGGCTTTCTCCATATTCCATATATGACCGAACAAGTAAAGCATATGGAAGATAAACCAGCATTACCTTTAAATCAAATTGTTCAAGGAATTGAATTAGCGATTGAGGCAATAGCATGCAACAAGATTGATATTAGAACGACTGGTGGAACCGAATGTTAAGAAATAAGAAGTAATATAAATGAAGAAATATCAATGAAGTAATAAATCATAATTATTATATAAATTAATAAAAAAGCTCGTTGTATGCAATTGTACTACAACGAGCTTTTTTAATATCAATTTCTAATTTGTACGTTAAGAGTTTTATAAATTACAATTTCCTGTAATTCGAAGAACAATAGATACTTTATTAGTTTTCTTATTGCATAATCTAAGAACTAAATGTAAAATTATACCATGTCAAAGTAAAATAACTAATGAATGCTATGAATGCTTTAATTTTTCAATAATTACAATACTTTATGAAGGGATGTAGGTAGAATTGAAGAGAAAGTTTCCAATTATAGTTTCGGGTATTTTATTATGTACAACATTATTTAGTGGCTGTAGCCACAAGATGCCTATTGTTGATAAATCTACAACAAATTTGAATTCGCAGAGTACAGACAATCAAAATCAAGGTTTAAATAATCAAGACTCAGATAATCAAAGTGTAAATAATCAAGATACAAACAATCAGAATACAAATAATCAAAATACAAATAATCAAGTAACTCAAAACTCTGAATTAAGAAATTCACCAACACCTAAAGCCATTGTAATACCTGATAACAGTAAGATTGATTCAAATGAAATTGTAGCCCCAGACATCGAATTTGAACCAAAAGAAATCCCATCAAATCCAGCAATAACCTTTGTACATAATATGAAAATAGGGTGGAACCTTGGAAATACATTTGACGCAGTGAGTGATACGAATCTAATGGATGAACTAAAATACGAAAGTTCATGGAGCGGGATAAAGACAACAGAAGAGATGATTGTAGCTCTTAAAGAAACTGGTTTTCGGTCTATTAGAATCCCTGTATCGTGGCACAATCATGTTTCGAGTGATGATTTTATCATTAGCGAAGTATGGCTTAACCGAGTACAAGAAGTGGTTGATTATGCGATCAATAATGATATGTATGTGATATTAAATACTCACCATGATGTAAGTAAGGATTTTTATTATCCAAGCATAGAAAATTTAGAATCATCTAAAAAATATATAAACGCAATATGGACACAAGTAAGTGAACGATTCTCTTCCTATGGAGAAAAGTTAATATTTGAAGGGATGAACGAACCACGGCTTGCAGGTTCTAATTACGAATGGTGGTTAGATTTATCAAAACCGGAGTGTAAAGAAACAATCGAATGTATCAATCAATTAAACCAAGAATTTGTTGATACCGTTCGAAAATCAGGAGGAGAGAATACTTCTAGGTATCTTCTGATACCTGGTTATGATGCATCGTATCAATATGCTATTATTAATGATTTTAAGTTACCAAAAGATAGCATAAATGACCGTTTAATTGTATCGGTACATGCATATCTACCATATGACTTCGCCCTAAAAAGTCCGAAAGAAAGTGGTAGCATAACGAAATGGAATTCAAAAATAGCGGGATGTACCAAAGAAATAGATTCCTTCTTAAATAGTTTATATGGAAAGTTTATAAAAAATGGAGTTCCCGTAATTATTGGTGAGTTTGGCGCCAGAGACAAAGATAATAATTTACAGTCTCGTGTTGAGTATGCTACATATTATGTAGGTGCTGCTAGAGCAAATGGAATCACATGTTTTTGGTGGGATAATCATGCATTTAAAGGGGATGGGGAAAACTTCGGAATCTTTGACCGAAAGACTTGTACTATGAAATATCCTGAGATATTGCAGGGTTTAATGAAATACGCAGATTAATATACTATCTATAGTAGTAACTGTTAAGCCGATTTATTATTATAATAATTTATTGATATCTTTTTCTATATCGAGATAAGTAGTAAAAGAGTCATGATAGATTGCAGTTTTATAGGAATCCTTCCTCCTTCATTAAAATCTGTCATATTATAATGTAAGTTGTCGAAACATAATCGTGTTTCAAAGAGGAAGAAACGGAATACTAGTATAGATAATAATTTTTAATGTGGCATTGAGTCGTTAGACAAATGATAAATTTTCATGTATAATAGCCCTGTTGATATTGGATAACGAAAGAAATAATAGAGAAAGGTTTTGTTTATGAAGTGTTTAATAATTGGTAATAATGATATAACAGAGGAAGAATGTAAATGCATTACTGATGAATCCTATAAAGATAAGAATAAAAAAGAATTACCTAAAAAGGTGAAACGTATCATTGGTTGGAAAGGGATTTGTAAGTCTTGTCAAAATCATAAAAAACCATGATAAATAAAACAAGATATTGTCATGAATAAAGAATATTGGAGGAACTTATGATAGATAAGATTCAATTTTTAGAAACACTTCGTTCGTTAACGGAGATAGCAAAGGTATCAGATAATTCACTTTCGAAAGAGGATATCCTATCTCATTTTGAAGGAATGACACTTACGAAGGAACAACAGGATATGGTCTATCAATACCTGCTAACCCCAGTCGAAGAACGAGAAAAAGAAGAGGTAAATGAAGATTCTACATCTGTAGGATATGATTTATCTCAGGAAAACAAAGAAAAAAACTCAGTGTTTTTAGAAATGTACTTAGAAGACATCAAGGAATTACCAAGATTGACTACAGAGCAAGAAGAAAGAGCATATATCCGCTTAATCAATGGGGATACCACTGTAAGTCAAAGTATATCTGACCATTGGTTGTCGACAGTTGTAGAATTAGCAAAAAAATACGAATCCTATAGTGTAAATATGGAAGATTTAATTCAAGAAGGAAACATAGGTCTTCTAGGTGGATTAAAACAATTACTTGGTAGCAATCAAAAGATAGATGCAAAAGAATATTTAATGGAATCCGTATTGCAAGCATTCGAAAATTATATTGATGAAGTGATGAATGATGATGATATGGAAAATTCTATTTTATCTAAAATCACTTTGATAAATGAAGCGATAAAAGTGTATGCAGAGGAAAATGGAGTAATACCAACCGTTATGGAAATCGCTGATTATACTAAGATATCAGAAGATGAGATAGCAAGCATCTTAAGACTTTCTCTGGATACGGTGAAAGAAAAAGAGTAATTTTAACTAATAGATAGAGTGAAATGTGATTCTACTCTAGTAGTATTTGATAAGGTTAAAAAAAAGAAGAATGTTTTTATTGCATCGTTACTTATGTTATGTTATACTTTCACAGGTTATTGTTGTATTTTAATCGCTAATATAAAAAGTAGTAATTTTACAAGATGGGCTCTTGCAAGCAGTCTAACTTGTTTTCAATCATACAGGGGAAGCTATCAATTGAACTTATTAGTTACTTTCAAATAAATAAGTCTGTACGCTTTTCCTTCATACCTTTGGCAATGAAAGGCACCTTTTGCTTTTTCTTGTTAAGTAAAATTCTTGCACATTTGTTGCAAGAATTTTTTTTGTGCAAGGATTGAAGTTAGCGATTTTAGTATTACTTAAAATTTAAGATCTATAGAGAACAAAGGAGGTAAAGATGAATAACGAGACAACTATGGAACAAAACAAGATGGGGGTAATGAAAGAGAATAAATTACTTATTTCTATGTCCTTACCAATCATGGTCTCTATGTTAGTACAAGCAATGTATAACATTGTAGACAGTTTGTTTGTTGCAAGAGTGAATGAAAATGCATTAACTGCTGTTTCGCTAGCCTTTCCAGTACAAAATTTAATCATAGCGATAGGTGTTGGTACCGCAGTAGGTATAAACGCTTTATTATCCCGTTATCTCGGGGAAAGAAATCAGGAAAAAGTTAATAAAGTAGCAAGTAATGGTGTGTTTATTACAGCAGTTAGCTATTTATTATTTCTTATCTTTGGTATCTTTTTTACAAGAATATTTTTTACTACTCAGACACAGGATCAGCAAATCATTGAATACGGTGTATCCTATCTATCTATTTGTACCATCTTTTCTTTTGGACAATTAGGACAGATTACTTTTGAGCGATTATTGCAATCAACAGGAAAAACCATCTATTCGATGTATTCTCAGGCTGCAGGTGCAATAATCAATATAATTCTTGACCCAATCCTCATTTTTGGGTTATTGGGAGCTCCAGAACTTGGAGTTACCGGCGCGGCGATTGCAACTGTTATTGGACAGATATGCGGATTAAGTATAGGTATTTATTTAAATCATAGATTTAATCATGAAATTCATTTGAATATAAAGAAGTTTAAGCCAGATGGTCTTATCATTAGACAAATATATCAAGTAGGTTTTCCAGCTATTATCATGCAGTCCATCGTATCTATTTCTATATTTGTATTAAATAGAATTTTAATAACATTTTCTTCTACATCAACTGCTGTTTTAGGTATTTATTCTAAACTTCAGAGTTTTGTATTTATGCCGGTATTTGGGTTAAATAATGGTATGATTCCAATTATCGCATACAATTACGGCGCAAGAATGCCAAAACGTATTGTTAAGGTTATTAAATTAAGTATTGTTTATGCGATTGGAATTATGTTAGTTGGATTTGTGCTTATGGAAATAGCACCACGTGAATTTCTTTCATTCTTTCAGGCGTCTGAAGAGATGATGGAGATAGGGGTAGTAGCACTTCGTGTAATCAGTATAAGTTTCTTGTTTGCCGGATTTAACATTGTAGGAAGTTCTGTGTATCAAGCTCTTGGTAACGGAGTATTAAGTTTGATTATCTCTACAATTCGTCAATTGATTGTTCTTTTGCCAACTGCCTATCTTTTATCAAAAATAGGAATTCATGCAATATGGTGGGCATTCCCGATTGCTGAACTAGTAGCAGTATTTTTAAATTTATTTTTCTTAAAGTACGTGTACCATAAGGAGATTAAACCTTTAATGGTTGTTAAATAAAAAATATGTGATGAAATAGTATGGAACCGAAATGTTTTGCACGATTTTTATTGCAATATATATGGTTAAATAAGTAATCTATTATAATAGGGGTATTGGAATCGAATGATTCTAACACCCCTATTATTCTTGAAAGAAATTATGCTCACTAGTTTTGAAAGGTATCTTTCATTTCTTTGATAAGTTCAACATCTGAATCTGTTAATTTTAAATTCGATGAATATATTTTTCCATTTACATCTGTTACGTTGATTTCAATCACAGCACCAGTTTGTAACGCATTGGTCGAAACCGCATTTAAAAACAATGGAAATTTTGGATGGTTCGCTTTGAATGCTTCAATTGCAGTTTTTATTTTAAATAATTTCATTGGATTCATTGGATTCATATCTTGTTTCCTCCCTATACAATACTCATTTAATATCTTAATACAGATTGAACAAAAAAGCAAATCTTTGGAAGAATGTATTGCGATTATATAATTAAATAAGAGATTAAAGAAACATGAAAAAATCTACATTAATATTGATTGATTTATATATACGCAAATCCTTAGTTCTGTAAAATATCCCTTAAGAATAAATTACAATGAATATACAATTGAGGTTTTTTATGGACAATTGTATCATGGTACAAGATTTAAAAAAGAACTTTCATAAGAAGACTGTGGTGGATTCTATTGACTTTATGGTAGGAAAAGGTCAAATCTGTGCGTTTTTAGGACCAAACGGTGCCGGAAAAAGTACAACAATGAATATGTTAGCTACTTTATTAAATAAAACCAGTGGAAAGATTGTTATTGAAGGTCTTGATTTGGATTCCCAATCAGAAGAAATCAAACGAAAACTTGGTGTTGTCTTTCAAGAAGATGTTCTAGATGGAAGTTTAACAGTGGAAGAGAATCTTTATTATCGTGGCGGGCTTTATATCAAGTCTAAAAAAGAATTATATAAAAAAATAGATCAAGTAGTTTCTCTACTTGAACTACAAAAAATTCGGAGTAAAAAGTACGTGACATGTTCTGGCGGTCAGAAGCGCATTGTTCAAATTGGTAGAGCTTTGCTTACTAATCCAAAACTATTATTATTAGATGAACCAACCATTGGACTTGATCCATTGGCAAGAACTCTAGTTTGGAAGGTTCTAAGAAAATTAAATCAAGACCATCAAATTACAATCTTTTTCACTACACATTATATGGAAGAAACGGACTATGCGAATCATATCTGTATTATTCATGAAGGAAAGATTCTATTATGCCAAAATCGTGATCGATTGCTACGTGAACCTTGGAAGGAAAACAAACGTTTTACTATACAGGATATCTATCTAGATTTATTAGCACAAAAAAAATAATAAGTTATATATTCAAAAAATCCGAACTGAGGTAAAACCTGCTTATTCCAAGGCTTGTTACCTACTCATAAACTACATTGACTTCATATTTTTAGGTAAATAAATAATATATATTAGAAATGTAATACAAAAATCCCTATAAAAAATAAGCTATATTTTGACTTCATATCGGTAAAGACGCATATACGAACTAGGAGGAGATATTGGATGATTAAAGAGGAGGTTAGAAATGAGGGAATTAGGAGTTCTTGTGGATAGAAATATCACCTTGTTTCGCTCGAATAAAAGAAATGTTCTTCTTAGTTTTGTATCGATACTCATTGTTATGGGGTTGTATGCAATATTTCTTAGAGATTTTATTCTTAACTCTGTTGTCGCAAATGGCTTATCAAGTATATTAGCAGAAGAATTTACCGATCGAATGATGGTTGGTGGTTTGATGATTGTACTAAATACGACAACTTGTTTTGGAATCATGCAATTATGCGTGGAAGACGCTTCGACTGGAATACGTAAAGATTTTCTTATTGCTCCTATATCAGAATTTAAAATTATATTAGGTTACTTTTTCTCGAGTGTAATGGTTTCAAGTTTTTTTACTTTATTTACTGTGATTTGTGCAGAATGTTACTTTTATATTAGGTATGATAATCCAATGAATTTTAGTGCACTCGGTCATGTAGTTGTCCTTGTTATTATTACCTCCATAATAAACTCCCAATTTTTATTGTGTTTTATGAAGTTAATAAAGGATACCACTACATTTTCAACGTTCGGAAATCTATATGGTATGTTGTCAGGTTTCTTAGCTGGAACGTATTTACCCTATCATATGTATCCGGATACTCTAAAGAAGGTCTTAATATTTTATCCACAGACACACCTTACTAGTATGATGAGACAAATGTATCTTAAAGATTTTTCTAAAAATATAGAAGGCTCACAAATAAAGAATTTATGCAAAAAACTATTTGAAGTATTTGGCGTGAACATTAAGTGGAATGGCACTGTGTTAGCTGGGAAAGAACAGTTTTGCATTATATTGTTGTTTTTCTGCCTGTTTCTTATGATCCTAAAATTAACCTATCGTAAATAATGAGAACTGCGAAATATGAAGGTATAAATAAATTTGTCATTGTATCCCATAATATGGTAATATGGAACTATCTTTAATATTGGATGAAGTCATATTTGTAGATACAATCCTGCTTTTTTAGTGGCGTTGTTTTTAGTCACTTTATCTTTATACAGGATAGTTATATGTTGAATCCTAGACCATATTGGATATAATTTAATATCTTGTCATTATGATTATGATGAAGTATTAGGATAAGGGGGAGTGCGACGTGATTATACTCATACTATTAACTATTATTGTATTGGTTTTATGGGGTCTACATAAGCGAAAGAGTAAGAGAAATTTAACATTATTACGCATAAAAGAAGCTTGGGAAGATGTTTCTTCTAAAGACAATAGCAGTACTGATTTGGAGATGCTTCGGGAAGAGTATAAGACTTATATTACAGATAAAAATAGTATCGATGAACTTACCTGGGATGACCTTGAGATGGATAAAGTCTTTCTTAAAATGAATTTTACTTCCTCGCTTGCTGGTGAAAGTTATCTGTATGAGTTACTACACAAACCACATTTGGAAGAAGAACTTAAGGAACGGAACCGCGTAATAGAGATTTTAACTAATTCTAGTGATTTGAGAACAAAGCTTCAGTATAGTCTTTCCGCTATTGGTAAAAGCTGTAGTAGTTCTTTATATGATTATTTACTAAACTGTGAAGAGTTAAAGGCACCGAATAAATGGCCTCATATAATTAGTGCAATATCTCTTATTAGCTCAGTGGTATTGATTTATTTTAGCAGACTTGTAGGTATACCTCTGTTCTTCATAGTTCTTTTACTAAGTGTAGTAACATATTTTAAAGATAGAGCATCAATGGAAAGTGACTTACCACTCGTTAGAATCGTTGGTAATATGTTAATGGCTGCCAAAGAACTTAGTCAAATAACTGATGCAAGCCTATCCTGCTATTTTAATCAGATAAAATTTAGCCAAAAGCTGTGCAAACAATTTAAGAGTACGATCCGTGCGATTAGCTCTGGTGTAACCACTTTTGCCTCAGATATTGATATCGTTTCTGACTATCTAAGAATATTAACCCATATGGATATTCTTCTCTATAGCAGATATATAAAAAAATTAAAAGCATATTATAAAGAATTAATTCTCATTTATCAAATCATAGGTTTCTTAGATAGCATGGTTGCAATAGCAAAATATCGAAAAAATCAGTTGTATTTTTGTACCCCTAATTTTACTGATACCTTAAGTATTGTTACTACCGACATCTATCATCCACTGATTAATACTGCTGTAGCTAATGATTTTACAGGAGAAAGAAGCACGTTGATCACAGGTACAAATGCTTCAGGTAAGTCAACATTTTTGCGTACTTTAGGAATTAATGCTTTGTTAGCGCAAACTATTTATACAGTGCATGCAACACGTTTCGAAACTAACTTTTATCATATTCATACATCGATTTCATTAAAAGATGATTTAGAACAGCATGAGAGTTATTATATGGCAGAAATAAAAGCTTTGAAGAGAATTTTTGATAGTGCTAGGGAAGGGAATAAAGTTCTATGCTTTATTGATGAAGTTTTAAAAGGAACGAATACATTAGAACGTATCGCAGCCTCAACCGAAGTATTAAAAGAACTTTTACAGTTTCAAGTATTGTGCATCGCTGCGACACATGATACGGAGCTCACTAAATTATTAGATGGAATATATCAAAATATGCATTTTATAGAAACAATCACGGATAATGAACTTCATTTTGATTATAAAATCAAAGATGGCGTGTGTACCTCTGGAAATGCTATAAAATTATTGGAAATCATGGGATTTTCAAAAGAATTAATTCAGAATTCAATAGATAGAATACAATCCTTTAAAGAGACAGGTGGTTGGTATTAGAAGCAATATATTTTATTGGACGTAGAACACTTGGTGTTGGAACATTTCAAATTAAAAGTGGCAATTTTCACAACGATAGGTTCGGGGATAATAAATGTGCATAACAGGGCTTCCACTAACTATATCGTTATTAAGATACAGGGCGGTTTTTGGTAATTAATTAAAAAAACAACCAAGAAACCACTGATTTTTATACAAAGGTTGCTCAAAAACTTACAAAAAAAATTAGTCAAAATGTTACAAAAAAAATTAGTTGACAGTTTCTAAAGTTAGTGCTAAACTTTCAGATAATTTCAAATCAAAACAGCGTTGATAAGGAATAGTATATAGTCACTTGATTTCAGAGAGAGAATGATTGGTGTGAATTCTTAAGATGGTGATATAGAAGGCACCTTTGAGCTATGGATTGAACAGGAATTACCTTAGTAGATACCATCGGAATCCCGCCGTTATCTTCGGGAACAGCATAAAGATGTTACATTTTCTCGTGCTGACAAAGAGCAGATAACGCAAAAAAAATCAGCCAGCTGATTTCCTTGTTAATATCTGAATTTAGGTGGTACCGCGGATTATATTCGCCCTAAGCTTTATAGCTTAGGGCGTTTTTTAATTTATTGAAACTTCAGCTGCAAACGAAAGAAAAAATATCTGCTAAGGTTAATACTTCACACATTATTTAAATTTAAAAAGGAGGCTTATTATGAGCAAATTTTCAATGGAACAAATGGTTGCATACTGTAATCAGTACGGATTTATCTTTCAAGGAAGTGAGATTTATGGAGGTTTAGCAAACACCTGGGATTATGGACCTTTGGGCACCAGGCTTAAGAATAACATTAAAGATGCTTGGCGTTATTATTTTATTCAGAATAGGGAAAGTAGTTATGAATTAGATTCTGATATTCTTATGAATCCGAGAATTTGGCAAGCTAGCGGGCATTTGTCTAGTTTTACTGATCCTTTACTTGATTGTAAAAACTGTAAAACAAGGCATCGTGCTGATAATTTGATTCAAAACTATAAGGATGATTTAAATGTGGATGCTATGACACAGATTGAAATGTCTAACTATATTCAAGAGAATAGAATTCCATGTCCTATTTGTGGTTCTAGTAACTATACTAATATTCGTCAATTCAATCTAATGTTTGCAACAAAACGTGGTGTAACAGAAGATAGTTCCAATACTATTTATTTACGACCTGAAAATGCTCAGGGTGAGTATGTTAACTATCTAAATGTAATGCGAACTACGCGAGCAAAGCTACCATTTAGTATAGGTCAAATCGGTAAAGCGTTTCGTAATGAAATTACACCGGGTAACTTTACCTTTCGAACAATTGAATTTGAACAAATGGAATATCAGACTTTCTGTAAACAAGGATGCGATGAAGAGCTTTATCAATATTTTAAAGATTACGGCACATCATTCTTTGAATACTTAGGTATAGACAATAAGCATCTTAGATTCCATGACCATGAAAAGTTGGCTCACTATGCAAAAGCAGCATGTGATATCGAGTATTTGTTTCCTTTTGGTTGGGGAGAAATCAATGGAACCCACAATCGTACGGACTTTGATTTAAAAAGACATCAAGAGTTTTCTAAAGTAAACTTGGAATATTTTGATGAAAACAGCAGGGAGAAATTTATTCCGTACATCATAGAATCAACTTATGGATTAGATAGAATCGTACTTGCAGTTTTATTCGAATCTTTAGTAGAAGAGAAGATTAACGAGAATGATAGCAGATTAGTGCTTAAGATTTCAAAAAATCTTTCACCAGTCAAAGTAAATGTTTTACCTCTTATTAAGAACCGCCACAGTGAGAAAGCAAAGGAGGTTTATCAGTTACTAAGAAAACACATGATGGCTAGTTATGATGAGGCAGGAACTATTGGAAAGCGCTATCGAAGAGCTGACGCCATCGGAACACCATATGCTGTCACAATAGATGATGAGACGTTAGAGAAGGGACTTGTTACTATTAGGGATAGGGATACAATGGAGCAAAAGGCTGTTGCTTTAGAAAACGTTCTTAAAGAGCTTAAAATAATATTAGAAATATAGGTATAATGGGCAGGTGGTTTCTATGATGACATAACAAATATAGGTGCAATTCATTTTTATACTGCTAACATTGATTGGGTTGTGGATTTAATAATCAACTTTCAAGGAAAAATCCGAATAATACCATAAAGGTAAAAAGCATTTCGTTGAAGCCAAGCAGTAACTTTTTACGCTTCTCCCAAAACTCAATTTGTCCGTTATCTGGAGATGTTTGTCCACGGTTGCTACGCGCTTTTATCAATCGTTCACAAACATTATCCGAGGACAGATGAAAAATAATCGGGTCCATAGGGCGAATAATTTGAATCAATGCATCCATATGCTACACCAGTTCAGTTTCCGATGCGTTGTAATTACCAATCGTAAATATCTATTCTAAAACGTATTCTAAGGCATTTACTCTATAACATACTCTAAGACATCACTCTAAAACATACTAAAAAAACCTCTACTCCAAAATCATAATAAAAAATATTAACAATATTAAATCATTATAAAAAACATAATTAGGATTGCTTCATGGTAAAATGTAGGGTATCATAGATTTTATAAATTAAAAATATTGGAGATAAATGTGAAAAAATTTGTTTTTACATAGGACAAAAACAATTTTGTTTTCAATGTAATATAGCGCAAAACGCTAGAATGGAGGTTATAGTATGCGTTTTCAAGAAATTGACTTACTAAAAGAAGATATGAATCCGTTTCACAAGATAGGAAAAGAGTGGTTTTTAATTACTGCTGGTGATAAAGTCGGATATAATATGATGACAGCATCCTGGGGCTTTTTAGGTGTAATCTGGGGGAAAAATACTGCAATCTCTGTGGTTCGTCCACAACGCTATACGAAACAGTTCGTTGACAAAGAAGAATACTTTACTATGAGTTTCTTTGGAAATGAGCAAAGAGAAGCATTAGCATTTTGCGGAAGCAAAAGTGGTAGAGATTATGACAAGGCTAAGGAAACAGGCCTTACCCCTATGTTTCTCGATGAGACGGTATCATTTGAAGAGGCGGAACTTGTCCTTGTATGTAAGAAAGTTTATGTTGATGAGATTAAGAAGCAAAACTTCCTTGATATGATGATTCCAGAGGCTAATTATCCAAAGCAGGATTACCATACGGTTTATGTGGGAGAAATTGTGAAGGCATACCGTAAGGGTTAATATATATGTCACTTTGACAAGTAGATACTTTAACATAACTTGCATAAGAAGGAGAGTATAGAGAATGACAGAGAAAATTACCACGGTGTTATTTGATTTAGATGGGACGTTGTTACCATTTGACCAAGAGGAATTCATCCACAGTTATTTTAAACGCCTCGCCATCAAACTAATTCCTATGGGATTTGAAAAAGACGCTCTGATTAAAGCTATCTGGACCGGTATGGAAGCAATGATTCACAATGACGGAACGAAGATAAATGAGGTAGCTTTCTGGGAAGTATTTGAAGGCTTGCTTCATACGAAGCGTGAGTTATTAGAAGAGGTATTTTTAGATTTTTATCAGAATGAATTTGATGCCGTTAAAGAAGTTGTAAAAGGTGGAATTGACCGCAGAGCTATTATTGAGAAACTTAAGTCCAAAGGATATCAGTTAGTCTTGGCAACAAATCCTGTATTTCCAAGAGAAGCGGTAGCAACAAGATTATCTTGGATTCAGTTATCTCTTGATGATTTTTCTTACGTTACATCATTTGAAAATAGTAGCTATTGCAAACCAAGTTTGGGATATTATCTGGATATCTTAAGAGCTATCGAAAAGAAACCAGAAGAGTGTGCCATGATTGGAAATAACACCTTAGAAGATATGATTTCAGGAAAACTAGGCATAACGACGGGCCTTGTTACTACAAATCTTGAGAATCAGAATAATTATGATGTGAATGAATTCACTCATGGAACGTTAGAAGAAGTAGTAGAAAACCTTTTATAAAACTATAAAGATAATTCGGTCATTATTTACCTTTCTGATAGGAAACTAAGGGTCTATTTTACCGAAGATATGGAGTGAAAGATGAGTCAATTATTAATTAAAAATGGAATCATTTACAATAGTACTGAAATTATGCCTTATCAGTCTGATATTCTAGTTGAGGATGGTAAGATCATAAAAATAGAAGAGAAGATCACTGAAACGAAGGAAATGAAAGTCATTGATGCGACAGGCCTTTTTGTATATCCGGGTTTAGTCGAGGCACATTCCCATATTGGTCTTGATGGATATGGTATAGGGTTTGAAGGCCAAGATTACAATGAGATGAATGACATTTTAACTCCGCAACTTAATGCAATCGATGGAATTAATCCTATGGATGTTACACTTAAAAAAGCAGCACTTGGTGGAGTAACCTGTGCAGCAACGGGACCTGGAAGTTCTAATGTACTTGGTGGAACATTTACTGCTATTAAGATGACTGGGGATCGTGTAGATCACATGGTGGTGAAAGATAAGGTTGCTATGAAATGTGCTTTTGGAGAAAATCCAAAGAGAATCTATAAAGATAAAAATAACTTTTCTAGAATGTCCACAGCCTCTAAACTTAGAGATATGCTAAATAAAGCGAAAGAATATCAAGCAAAACTAGTTGCAGCTGGAGAAGATGTATTTAAAAAGCCTAGCTATGATGCGAAGTTAGAAGCTCTTTTACCAGTTTTAAATCACGAAATCCCTTTAAAAGCGCATGCACATCGCGCTGATGATATCTTTACAGCAATACGAATTGCAAAGGAGTTCAATTTAAGATTGACAATTGAACATTGTACAGAAGGCCATCTTATAACTGAAGAATTACAAAAAGAAGGCTATCCAGTAGCTGTTGGGCCTTCCTTTGGTCACGCAACCAAATATGAACTTCGCAATAAAACATTTGAAACTCCTGGTATCTTAGCGAAAGCTGGATTACAGGTATCCATTATTACGGATAGTCCTGTTATTCCTCAACATTATCTAGCATTATGTGCTGGTTTAGCTGTAAAATCAGGAATGGAGCCATTTGCAGCATTACAAGCAATTACCATTAATCCTGCAAAACATATCGGTATTGAAGACCGTGTCGGTTCACTTGAAGTAGGAAAGGATGCTGACATTGTCATCACAGATGGAGATAT
>NZ_DAMADT010000007.1:48661-73469 GCF_031997925.1 Lachnoclostridium sp.
GACTTCTGTTTTATATACATTTATCGAAGGTAAGGAAATAGATAGAACTGAGGGTTACTTATAATGATAGGTCCTTTAAAATCATTTTCGCCTCTTTAGTTAACCAATAACATAGATAAGGATGTTACAAACAGTATAAATCCGCTTTACTTCGTAAATAGTAGAGCGGATTTTTTGTACTACTTTATTCGTAGAATTTTACTTCAGCTGAAATAGTAAAGTTAGGAAAAAATAGACAAGCTTATTTAGATATTGTACTATAGGTGTAAAGTGCAAAAATTACTTTATAGAATTTCTTGGTATCATATTAGATCAATAGCTTTTTTGATGTATTTTCATGTTAGTTGAAAGAGCAAGAATTTATTTTATAGAATTTCTATTAGCTCATTACGTTCATTATATATAAATAGGGAGGGAAAGAAATGAATCGAATACTATTAGTGGAAGATGACTCATTCATAGTCAATAATCTAACAGAATTTTTAAGATCGGAAGGGTATGTAGTTTCAGCAGTACATGGTCAGAAGGATGCACTTTCGATTTTGGAGCAGGAGGTATTTGATATCATATTACTTGATATCTCATTACAAGATGGTAATGGATTTGCTGTCTGTAAAGCGATAAAAAGCATGGGAGATACACCAGTCATCTTTGTTACAGCATCAGGAGATGAATTTAGCGTTGTAGCAGGACTTGATATGGGAGCTGACGATTATATTAGCAAACCTTTTCGTCCAAGGGAATTGCTTTCAAGAATTAAGAGTGTGTTACGACGTTGCGGAAAGGTACAATCTGTCATTGAGATAGAAGGTATCCAAGTAGACACAGAAAAAGGACTCGTACTAAAGCAAGGAAATGAAATCTTTTTATCGGCTCTAGAATATCGTTTATTGTTAGTTTTTTTATCCAATCGAGGGACAGTAATTTCAAGAAATAAATTATTAGAAGAAATCTGGGACATTGCGGGTGACTTTGTAAATGATAACACACTTACGGTTTATGTGAAACGTTTACGGGAGAAAATTGAAGATAACCCTCAGGAACCAACCATTATAAAAACTGTCCGAGGACTCGGATATAAAGTGGGGAATTAATGATGTTAACAAGAAATCGAGAAGTAAAACAAGCAATATTTCAGTATTTTGTTGTCATGGTTATTGCGGTAGCTTTGACATGGACTCTAATCCCTGATGCAGTCCTACTTGTCATTACCATAAGTTTAATTTTTCTTCTTCTTTTTCTTCATGTTACGAAGAAACGATATTTTAAATTAAAAGAATTAAGCATGATGATTGATAAGGTACTCCATGGAAATGATAAAGTAGATTTTAAAGATTTCAATGAAGGAGAGTTATCTATCTTACAAAATGAAATTAAGAAAATGACAAGTCGCCTTAGAGAGCAAAACGAAGCACTAATTTCAGAAAAAATTCAACTTTCGGAATCTATTGCTGATATTTCTCATCAGCTTAGAACACCTTTAACTTCCATCAATCTAATCAGTTCATTTTTAAATGAACCAAATCTTTCAGAGGATAGAAGACTCCAGTTAAGCAGAGAATTAAATCGCCTAACATCCCGCATTGATTGGTTGGTAAATTCTTTATTAAAACTTTCAAAGTTAGATGCTGGAACAGCAATATTTTCGAAAGAAGAATTGCTCGTAAAAGCAGTTGTACAGAAAGCTTATAATTTACTTGCAATACCAATGGAATTAAAAGGTCAAGAGTTTTTCTATCAAGAAGATGGGATTGTACGCTATGTTGGAGATTTTCCTTGGACCGTAGAAGCAATCTCTAATATAATGAAAAACTGTATGGAACATACTGACGTTGGTGGAAAGATTATAGTAACTGCAAAAGAAACAGGAATTTATACAGAAATCATAATAGAAGATAATGGACCAGGGATAGAGTTAGAGGATATTCCACATTTATTTGAACGTTTTTATAAAGGGAAAAATTCAAGTTCTGATAGCATTGGAATTGGTCTATCCTTAGCTCGAAAAATAATTCAGGAACAAAATGGTACGGTAAAGGTTGAGAATGGAATAGATTGCGGTGCTAAATTTACCATTCGTTTTTATAAAGGAATACTCTAAGTGACGAAACTGTCACTTAGCAGTCATTGTTCTGTCATTCTATCCTGTTATAGTTAAATCTAAGGAGCTGTTATTGTAAGGCTAATTGAGCTGTTATGAAAAGCGATTGAGCTATTATTGTAAAGCGAATTGAGACTCACTAAAATATGAATGATAATAACAGGAAAGTTGAGGGATAAGTACAAGTGGAAATATTACGTGTTGATAATCTTACAAAAACATATGGAGAAGGAAATAATAAAGTGAATGCCTTAGATGGCGTTTCCTTTCGTGTAAACCAAGGTGAATTCGTTGCTATTATAGGTCCTTCTGGTTCCGGTAAATCAACGCTTCTTCATATGATTGGTGGTGTAGATCATCCCACAAATGGAAAAGTGTTTGTAAATGGAAAGGATGTTTATAACCAGACAGAAGAACAGCTGGCAATCTTTCGCAGAAGAGAAGTCGGCTTAATCTATCAATTCTATAATCTGATACCGGTAATGAATGTGGTTGAGAATATAACACTTCCTGTGTTAATGGATGGCAGAAAAGTAAACGAAGATAGATTATCTGAGCTTCTTACTGTTCTTAATTTAACTGGAAGAGAAGGCCATTTACCAAATCAATTATCCGGAGGTCAGCAGCAAAGAGTGTCGATAGGAAGAGCATTGATGAATGCGCCTTCTATCGTCTTAGCAGATGAACCAACTGGTAACTTAGATTCCAAAAACAGTCAGGAAATCATCGAATTATTAAAGATATCGAATAAAAAATATAATCAGACCTTGTTAGTCATTACCCATGATGAGAATATTGCACTTCAAGCAGATCGAATCATCGCAATCGGAGACGGAAAAATCACAAGAGACGAGGTGATCCGTCGATGAATATCTTTCAGAAATATACAATAAAAACTCTGATAAAAAACAAAACGAGAACGATTGTAACAATCATTGGTATTATACTTTCAGCTGCCATGATTACTGCGGTAGCCTCCTTAATAACTAGCGTTCAGAGTTACCTAATTCAAACCACTATTGCGAATAATGGGGATTGGCATGGTGCGGTATACAGTACTTCGAAAGAACAAATAGAAAATATAAAACAAAATTCAGAAATAGATCAAATCAGCATTATAGATGAAATTGGGTATTCACCCCTTGATAAAGTAACAAATGAGACAAAACCTTACTTATATATTCAAGGTATGGATGAAAATTTCCTTACCATGTTACCTGTCAATGTTAAAAAAGGTAGTCTACCAAAGAATAATACAGAAATTATTCTTCCCCTTCATCTTATCAGAGTTGGTGGAATAGAATATGAGCTTGGTGACACTATTACACTGAAACTTGGCACAAGATATCAAGATGGAAAAATTCTAAATCAAAGTAATTCCCTTGTATCAGAAGAAAACGGAGGAGAAGAATTAAAGATTACGGATGAAAAGACCTATACGGTGGTAGGTTTTTATGAGGATCCTTCGTTTGAATTTTATTCGGCGCCTGGTTACACTGCACTTACAATTTCAGATAACGTAACGGATTATGCAACAATTTATCTTAAATTGAATGCAGCGGAACATATTTATGATTTTACTTCTGCAAATTTTCCGGATAATAATACAAGTTTTAATTATGATCTGTTAAGACTCACAGGTTCATCGAATGAAAATAGCTATAATGCAGTTTTGTATAGTCTAGGAACAATCCTTATTATCATTATCATGCTTGCTTCGATTGCATTGATTTATAATGCCTTTTCTATCTCAATCAGTGAACGGACAAAACAGTTTGGATTAATGAAATCGATTGGAGCTACCAAACGTCAGCTAAAGAAAAGCGTACTATTTGAAGCATTTACTTTAAGTCTTATTGGAGTACCGCTTGGTATTGTATGTGGTTTACTTGGAATAGATATCACATTAAAATTAACTAAGAATATTATGATGGCTTCTTTCAATTCATTGTTCAATAAAACTGATATACCATTAACCTTATCATTCTCACCAATTACCATTCTTATCGCTTTAGTTGTAGGAGTTATTACAGTCTTAATATCCGCATACATTCCTGTAAAAAGGGCTATGAAGGTATCTGCAATAGAAAGTATTCGTCAAACGAATGATATTAAGATTAGCACTAACAAGGTAAAAACTTCAAAACTTACTTACCGCCTCTTTGGTTTGGAAGGTATGATTGCTAGAAAATACTTTAAACGAAATAACAGAAGATACCGAGCTACTATTATATCGTTATTTGTCAGTATTGTGATCTTTGTATCTGCTAGTAGTTTTTGCAGTTATCTGCAAAAGGGAGTCGGTGACGTTTATATTAGTGAAAATTATGATATACAATACTATAACACCAGTGAGAGCGCTACAAAATCTAAGAATGAGATTTTTAATGCACTATCAAATATACCAGAAGTGATTGATTCAAGCTTTCATATTACAGGTCATTACATTGGTGAAATTGCTTTAGAAAATTTAAGCAAAAAATACTACAGCTATAAATTAGGTAATAATGAAGAAATGATTAACACAGACCGCGAAAACGTTGAGGAAAGAATAGATTTAGTATTCCTTTCAGATAATGAATACAGAGATTTTTTAACAAACAACCAGTTTGATGTAGAACGCTATATGAACGTTAACAATCCATTAGCGTTAGCAATTGATTATAAACGTACCTATAACCAGACAGATCAGAAATATTATACCTTTGATATGTTAAAAGATGGAGAAAATCAAGTTGAAATAAAAGAGTTGAAAACAATAAATGGATATGAGTTTTCTTATACGGAATACTTCGAAGAAGGTGAACATTACTATATCTACAAACCACTAGAAGATACATCTCTAGAAGTACTCCGTTTAACAGAAGAGGAAGCATATCAGAGTAAAACTTTATTCATTGGTGATAAAACGAATCAAATTCCCCTTGGAGTTTCCATTGGAGAAGGTATTGTATTACTATATCCAGAAAGCGCTTTTGAAAACGTAATTGGAGAGAAACTAGAGGATAAGTATGGTGATTTTTACTTCAAAACAACAAATCACCAAAAAGCATATGATACCATGCTAAAAACTTTAGAGGAATTGGGTTATAATAGTGATTATCTAATTGATATTGCTGCAGAAATAGAAAACAATCGTTCTGTTGTTTCAATGGTGCAAGTATTTTCCTATGGTTTTATTGTCTTGATTTCTTTTATCTCGATAGCGAATGTTTTTAATACAATATCGACAAATATAAACTTACGTAGACGAGAATTCGCAATGCTAAAATCGGTAGGTATGTCAAAAAGAGGTTTTAATAAGATGATGAATTACGAATGTCTCCTTTACGGATTTAAAGCGATTTTTTTTGGCATTCCTGTTGCAATCTTTGTTACGTACTTAATCTATCGCAGTATTCAAAGGGGATTAAATATTGCATTTTATCTACCGATGTCTAGTATTGTAATATCAATTTTGAGTGTATTTTTGGTAGTATTCTTAACGATGTTTTATGCGATGAAGAAGGTAAAAAAGGAGAATACTATTGATGCCCTTAAGAACGAGAATCTTTAAGAAATCTTAAGATTTATTTTGATAGTTCTTCCTTGCGGGTGTAAGTAAAATATGATATTCTATTCAACGTTATGGAATGAAATAATAGAATCAAAAGAGTAGCCCGAATGGTTATTTATATAGAAGGCGCTGCCAGTCTTTTGATAGAGTTGGAGGGAAAGCATGAAAAAAATACTAAAGATGTTGGCAATAAGCATGGTATTTGTTATGCTAGTAGGTTGTTCGAAGTCTCCTGGGGGTTCAGAGAAAGAAAATTCGAATGAAAATCAAAGTAACGAAAATGGAAATGAGGGTAGCAATAACCAAAAGGGTGAGGACGGAACTGACCCAGGGAAGTTACCTGAAGGTGACTTAGCGGAAGATATTATTTTAGTTTTAGATCCAGGACATGGTGGTGTTTTCGGAGGAGCATCTTATGACGGAAGAAATGAGAAGGATTTAACACTAATTGTTGCAAACTATGTGAAGGAATACTTAGAAGAAAATTATAACGGTGTACAAATCGTGCTCACCCGTACTGACGATGTCATTATGTCCAACGATGTGAAGGAAGATTTAGAGCTTAGAGCACAAATCGCAAAAGATGCAAATGCAGATGCCTTTGTAAGTCTTCATTTTAATGCTGCTGAGGATCACAATCAAAATGGCTCTATGGTATTTATATCAAATCGTGATAATGTAACGAATGTATCTAAGTTGCTTGCAGAATCTATCCTTACCGAGTTAGAGGGTCTTGGCTTAAAAAATCATGGAACGAAAACTAGAAACAGTAACGATACGTTTGATGAGAAAGGAAAACCTCTCGATTACTATGCAATTAACAGACACTGCGCTAATCGAGATATTCCAGGAATTATCGTAGAGCACTGTTTCATGGACAATAGTAACGATAAGAATTATATCGATAGCGATGAAGATCTAAGAGCACTTGCAAAAGCGGATGCAGAAGGTATCGCAAAATTCTATGGATTAATTAAGAAATAAATATAGAAATTAATATAGAAATTAATTAAAAAATCTGCTGTAAAATGAGATAGAATGCTCCATTTTACGACAGATTTTTTTATTGAAATCAAGTAATTCATACTAATGATCTCTCTAAGGAAAAATTATGATACGGAAAGGTTGTTACAATTCCATTCTATATTCTGATTAAACGATAGCGTTTCAGTATGATACAGACTACAATATCATACTGATTCGAATAGGATAATAGATAAGGAATGTAACAACCTTTTTTATTATTTATAAACTCTGAAATATAATTTGTTGATAACTATTTTAATCTAACAACTGATGAATCTTTGGAAATGGTTCTAAACTACGTTTCAAAATTCCATGAATATAAGCAATAAGGATTCCATAATTCGTAATCGGTACACTTTTGTCAGCAGAATAAGATAATCGGTATTTCATTTCACGTTCATTTAACATACAGCCTCCACAATGTACAATAAGCTGATACATCGATAAATCAGAAGGAAACTCAGAACCACTGGTATACTCAAAGTCTAATTTTTTACCAGTATATTTTAGTATCCAGTTAGGAAGCTTTACTGTTCCTATATCATTACACTGGCGATGATGGGTGCATCCCTCAGAAATTAATACTCTGTCTCCATCCTTTAGAGAATCTAATGTTTTCACGCCTGCAACTAGAGTATCTAAGTCTCCCTTATATCTGGCAAATAAGATAGAAAAGGAAGTCAGTAAAATATCTTTTGGAGTATCTTCATCCACCTGCTTAAATACTTGGCTATCCGTGATTACTAGTTTCGGTTTTTTACCAAGCTGTAATAATGTATCTTTTAATTCATTCTCTTTTACAACAATAGCAGTAGCATTGGCATCTAATATATCTCGAATTGTTTGTTGTTGTGGAAGAATTAAGCGCCCTTTTGGAGCAGCTTTATCAATCGGGACTACTAACACAACAAAGTCAGAAGGAGAGATTAGATCAGCTACAATAGGAAGATGCTTTTCTTCGATAGATAAAGCTTTTATCATTTTCGTTTTTAAAAGATCAATATTATCCTTAGTTTTAGCACTTACATAAACTTCGTTGGTGGTATCATCTTTTATCGAATCTGATAAATCAGATTCAGATGATTTTGATAAATCTTTCTTAGCTGGTTCTGCTAGGTCTATCTTAGCTGATTCTACCAAGTCTTTCTCAGCTGATTCTACCAAGTCTTTCCCAGATGATTCAATTAAATCTTTTTTATTATATACAATAAGATAAGGTAACTTTTTCTCCTTTAAGAGGGTTATAAAATCTTCGTCCTCTGTTGTTTTTCCTTTTACTGCATCAATTATAACTAAGACTAAATTCGCCTTTCGAAGCATCTGAAAGCTCTTATCAACTCGCTCTTTTCCAAGAATGCTATCATCATCAAGACCAGGAGTATCGATAAAAACGACAGGACCTAAAGGAAGTAGTTCCATCGTTTTTAAAACTGGGTCAGTAGTAGTACCAAGGATATCCGATACTATTGCAATGTTTTGCCCGGTTAAGGCATTGAGTAGACTTGATTTGCCTGCGTTTCGTTTTCCAAAGATTCCAATATGGATACGCTCCGCTAGTGGGGTTTCATTTAAACTCATGATGTTCTCCATTCTGCGTATATCATTGTGCATTTATATTCGACAAGGAAAAGATCAAAATTAGAAAAGGTACACTTCTCGAACTTTTCCTTGTCAATTATAGCTTCATTTAGAAACGAAAATCTCTCGAACCGAGTGTAATTGCCATTAAGTTATCCTTAGCAATTTGTTTTACTTTTTCATTCGGAATCTTTGCTAGTTCTGTCTCAATTAGTTGATTACCTACTTTTCTTGTTTCTTCATCAGCATAGTCCAGTAAGAATTCCTTTAGCGTCATCAATGCATTAGGAAGGCAGCAATTAGCAATTTGACCGCTTTTACATAGACTCATAAAACGGTCTCCGGTACGACCTTCTCTGTAACATGCGGTACAAAAACTTGGAATAAATCCAAGTTCCATCAACCATTTTACGACTGCTCCTAAAGGACGTTGATCAATGACATCAAACTGCTCGGATTTATCATCCTCTTCTTCAGAATGAACATAACCACCAACGCTTGTTTTGGAACCACCACTAATCTGAGATACCCCAAGTTGCAGCACACGTTCACGAGTTTTCTTACTTTCTCTGGTAGATACAATCATACCGGTATATGGAACAGAGATACGGATACAAGCAACAATTTTTGCAAAGACATCATCATTGATTCCATTGGAAAAACTGTTTGGGTCAATATCGTCTGCTGGACGGATTCGTGGAACACTTATGGTATGAGGTCCCACACCGTATACAGCTTCAAGATGTTCTGCATGCATTAAAAGACCAGAAAACTCATAACGATAGCGTTCTAGACCGAATAAAACACCAAGTCCTACATCATCGATACCACCTTGCATCGCACGATCCATTGCTTCTGTATGATAAGCATAATCGTGCTTAGGACCAGTTGGGTGAAGGGATTCATAACTTTCTTTATGATAGGTCTCTTGAAACAAGATATAAGTACCAATACCAGCATCATGAAGCTTTTTATAATTTTCTACAGTAGTAGCAGCAATATTTACATTAACACGTCTAATGGCTCCATTCTTATGTTTGATTGAGTATATGGTGTTGATGCTCTCTAAGATATATTCCATTGGGTTATTGATTGGATCTTCACCAGTTTCTAGGGCTAATCTTTTATGTCCCATATCTTGAAGCGCAATAACTTCTTCTCGGATTTCCTCTTGCGTTAATTTCTTTCTAGCTATGTGTTTATTTTTTAAATGATATGGACAGTAAACGCATCCGTTGATACAGTAATTTGAAAGATACAGTGGAGCAAACATAACAATACGGTTGCCATAAAAATCTTCCTTCAACTGTTTCGCCAAGGCATAGATTTCTTCGTTTTTCTCTGGAATATCACAATCTAAAAGGACGGCTGCTTCGCGGTGGGATAATCCTTTTTTAAGTCTTGCTTTATTTAATATCTCGTCGATTAAAGTTTCATTATGTTTATTCTTTTCTGCATATTCCAATGTTTCTAAGATTTCCTCATTAGAAATAAATTCTTCTGCCTTTTCTGATTGTTTATTATACATAGCATTTTCCTCCCTTATAATCACCTCGGTCTACTGCAATCTTATAACCGATTTTATTCATACGTCGTTCCATACAGTAACGACATTCTGCTGCCTCATCCCCAGTACAGATTTTATTATCATAGAGCATATATTTGCTTCTTACTTCCCTTGGTGAGAGGTTAGGCATAACAACATTGGCTCCCGCAAGGATTCCTTTTTCACGGCCTAATGGATGAATCGTTCCAAGCGCTGTTGTTGATGGTAGCAGTGCATTAGGAAACATTAATCGTAGAATTCCTATTAAGTATAAGGTAAGTTCTAAAGTTCCAGCAGTTTCGTTTACAAATGGAGTGTCTTTATGCGGAATGAATGGGCCAATACCAATCATGTGAGGTTGTAACTCATGTAAAAATAGTAGATCTTCAATCAGGTTTTCTGGTTTTTGATACGGAGAACCTACCATAAATCCACTGCCAACTTGATAACCAATGGACTTTAAATCCCAGAGACAGCGCTTTCGATTCGAAAGATTAAGATTGCTTGGATGTAGTTTTTGATAGTGTTCCTCACTGGCAGTTTCGTGTCGCAGAAGATAACGATCTGCACCAGCTTGGTAGAAAGATAAGTAACTATCATAGCTTCGCTCTCCAATAGAGAGAGTAATAGCGCAGTCTGGATAATCACGTTTTATCTTAGAAATTAAATTGCAGATAAAGTCATCCTTATAGTAGCCATCTTCACCGCCTTGTAAGACATAGGTTCGAAATCCAAGCTCATAACCTATTTCACATGCACTTAGGATTTCATCTTCCAATAACCGATAACGTTCTGCATTGGTGTTACTTTTTCTGATACCACAGTAATAGCAATCATTTTTACAGTAGTTTGTAAATTCAATCAGTCCTCGAATATACACATCATTTCCATATATTTTTTTTCGGACTTCTCGCGCTAAAGAGAACAAATACTCGCTGATTTCTTCTGTTGGTTGTTGAAGTAAGGTAAGAAAATCTTCCTTACTTAATAAATTGTCTTGTTTCAGCTTATTAATAAGTAATTTTTGTTCTTCAAAAAGATTGGTGCTAAGAGATTTATGAATCAATAGAATCAATCCCTTCCTTTCTTGCACACATCCTAAGGAAAGAAGAGGAAGCTAAACACGATGTGTCAGATAACTTCCATTTGTCATTATGGCAATTGCATACAATGTGCATCCTACTTCGATTATTTAAACTAGATGTCAAAGCGGATATTTCCGCATACGCTACCAGTTCTACCTCAGGCAAATCCCTCGCTTATTGAAGCGGGATACTTCCCCTATGAGGTTAAATTTAAAAAAGCGCCTTATGATATAAAGGCGCACGAAAAAAACGTAGTATGTACGATTTGTCAGCCTTTCCCCGCAGAATTCAATAAGGTATGAGATTCTTAGGATGTTAGTGCATTATCATTTTATTAGTGATAGTAAAACTTATCAAAGATTGTTTTCCTGGCAGAACGGATCTTAACAGGTTAACATACAACTCAAGGTTGTATCCGTTTCTCATTATAAAATAAATGATAAATCTTTACAATAGTAAGTTTAATACTAATCTATTACCACAGATTTCTTCCATTGTCAAAACTTCCATATTGTGATAAAATATGATAATAATATTCATAAAGCTACAAAGGAGTTGTTAATATGAAAGGAACTGTTGTTTCATCATGGATAGAATCATGTCGAAAATTGTTTGGAAGTGAAGTTGTCGATTCAGCACTTAAGGCATATTCTATTCCTAGTAATTATATCTTTTCACCTTTGGAAGATGTAGAAGATAAAACCGCCATGGGAGTTGTGGAGCATATCGGAAACTCTGTCGGTAAAGATAAAGATGAGATATGGGGTATTATGGGTGAGGAGAATGTAAAAACCTTTGGTAAACTATATCCTGGATTCTTCCGTCACGAATCTGCATATCAATTTTTAAAATCAATGAATGATGTTCATATCATTGTAATGAAACGATTTAAAGGAGCTACACCACCGACTCTGGATGTTACGCCGATATCATCCCATGAGATTTATTTTACATACCGCTCGAAAAGAGGGATGGGCAGTTATTTAAAAGGATTAATACACGGTGTTGCAAATTATTTTAATGAAAAGATCGAAGTGGAAGTGGCATCCAGATCACAGGATGAAATTAAATTGAAATTAACTTTTGAAGCAGAAATTCAGTATATAAAGAAATTTCATTTAAATAGAATCTTTTCCTTTGGTGTACTCAAATCAGTAACTTTAAAGGTAACCATTTTAAATACGATTTTAGTTACTCTTGCTAGTGTATTTCTTATTGATGATGTTGAAAAGGCTTTAATCCTTGGCGGGGTTACTTTAATCTCAACATTACTCACTTCTGCAGTATTCAATAGACCTAGAAAGTTCATCTTGAAAGAATTGGAGAAGCTTAGTCAGAGAAACATGGTTGAGACGACTGTGATTAAGTCCAAAGACGAATACGAATCTTATATGAATGAAATTAATAGGATTAAACAAAATATTCAAAAAGACTTTATTGGATTTCATTCTATCGTGGATGAGATGTTTACCTTTAATCAGTCAGTATCAGAGATTTCTAAAACGATGCAATCCACTTCAAATGATATTACAAATGTCTTAGATGAAGTAGCAAATGCAGCTATCACTCAAGCAAGTGATACTGAAAGAGCAGTTAATGTACTTGATGATAGTATCAGAAGTATATCAAAAGTATCTGATAAGAGTCAGGAAAACAAAGAACAAATCGAAAATGCAGTAACTGATATTGAAGCAAGTTTTACTAATGTTGAGCGTACTGCAACTGAGATTAATAGTGTTCTTAATAAATTTAATGGTATCAAAAACAGTGGTTATGATTTACAAGAAAATGCGAAAGATATTACAAATATCGTATCGATTGTATCAAGTATCGCAAATCAAACGAACTTGTTAGCGCTAAACGCGTCCATTGAGGCTGCAAGAGCAGGAGATGCCGGAAGAGGTTTTGCAGTAGTTGCGGAAGAAGTACGAAAACTTTCAGAGGAAACCAATTCAGCAGTACAAAAAATTAATGAGAGCTTAACAGGGTTTTTAGAAAGCATTGATGAAATCGTTCAAAATATTGATGTTCAGTATGGAGTTCTTGAAGGAGAAAACACAAAACTATCTGTGGCAGTAGATACTTCAAGTCAATCAAATCAGCATCTTAAGAATGTATCAGATGAGATGGTTCAGACTTCTGTACAATTAAAGAGTGAAGTACAAAATATTTCCTCCTTGTTTGAGAATATAGAAAACTTAGCAGCTATTGCTGAAGAAAATTCTGCATCCACTCAAGAAGCAAACAGTAATGTCACTATTTATGTTGACCAAATCAAAGACCTTACTCATTTAATTCAAGTATTTGACAATATGATTGTTAACTTTAAGGAAGACTTGGATAAATATCTATTATAATTTTTAATCTTTTAATTATGCATTATTGCAACCTCCTGGTGATCAGTTTTCGACGATTAGCACTGGGAGGTTTTTTAATGTTAAAAAATTGGATAGATATGGTTATAATCTATCAAGCATAATTCGTACGAATACAATTCTAATTAAAGAACATATAAAGATTTAATAATGGTTATGTAATATTCGTAAGACAATCTTAAATTTTGTGACATATCATTACCATGAATATTGATTATTCTTAAGACTTATAGGTAAATGTTATACAGTTGTACTTTTTCCATTACCTTGTTATAATAAGGAATGCTGTAAATTGTAGGTATCACCCAACCTATGAATGACAGATGTTTGGGTGCAGCAGATATATAACTTTTCATCTGTTGCTTATGATACTTTACACGTTTTCAGATATAGTAATAAGAAATAAAAATGTACAGTTTTCATCGTTTAGCACCTGTTTATGCTATTATAACTTAATAGCTTGTGTTATAAAAAACCGTACAGAAAAGAGGAAGAAATGAGAAATAAAAAATTAGTTGCGATGTGTTGTATAGGCTTACTTGCTATAAGTATGTCAGCTTGCAGTTCAAAGGGAAAACTAACGAATCTCACTTATGGAGAGGAATCTGCAGTTGAGGTATTTAATCCTCCAAACTACTCCTTAGAACAAAAGTTATTAGTATCAGGCAAGCCAACTTCAAGTGCTACGACAAAGCAGGAGTTATTTGGTTTTCAGTCCGATTTAATGGTAGATGATCAGATTATTTCAGATTATAAAAGGGATGAAACAATAGATTTTAGTGGAAATTATACGGATATGGAAGGTGTTATTACTTTTCGTGGGAATAACTACCGTAATAGTGCGGTATTTGGTACCGCAAATATTGTAGATAAAAAATTCGACCGTTCCAAGACATGGAGTATCGATACAGGGAAGTTAAAGAAAACGGTAGCAAAGGGTTATTGGCTTGGAAGCTGTTGGACTGGACAACCTCTGATTGTTCGCTGGAAAGATGAGACACGCAAAGCGATGAACCTTTATGAGGATAAAAAGAACAAAGAAGGACTCGTGGAAGTTATCTATTCCACAGCTGATGGTAACATATACTTTATGGATTTAGATGATGGTAAGCCAACGAGAGATAAGATATCTCTTGGATTTCCAATCAAAGGAACAGGAAGTTTATATCCGTCTGAAGTTCCGCTTTATTTTGCAGGAGCTGGTGATTCTATGGGAGAAGACTGTGCCAGAACCTTTGTCGTAGATTTAATTCAGGGTAAGGTAATTTATGAATATGGATATGACGACGAGTTTTCTTTAAGAACTGACAATGATAAATTTCATGCATACGATTCTTCTCCGCTTATCGATGTAGCAACGGATACGATAATACAACCAGGTGAGAATGGAATTCTATATACAATGAAGCTTAATACAAAGTACGACGGTAAGAGTGTTTCCATTAATCCAGATAAACCAGTAAAGTGGCGTTATACTACAGATCGTAGTAGAGAAGAAGAAAACCGCTATTGGCTTGGTATGGAGTCTTCTGCATCAATTTGGAAAGGATTCTTATACATCACTGATAATTGTGGTGATATGTTCTGTATCGATTTAAATACAATGGAAGTTGTTTGGGTGCAAGATACACTAGATGATACAAATGCATCTCCCGTATTGGAAGAAAGTATGGAAGATGGAACAGCATATATTTATATATCAACCTCACTTCATTGGACAGCAGATGAAAAACATAAAGGTGATATCCCACTAATGAAAGTGAACGCTGCAACAGGAGAAATTGTGTGGAAACGTAGTTATCCATGTGAAACAGTTTCAAATGTTTCTGGTGGTGTACAAGCGACCGCATTATTAGGAGATAAAAAGTTATCAGACCTTGTTTACTTTGTAATTGCTAGAACTGGTGGAAAAGACTCCGGAAAATTAGTTGCACTTAATAAATACACTGGTGAAACCGTATGGAGTGTTGATATGACAAATTACGGTTGGTCTAGCCCGATTGCATTATATGATAAAGATGGAAATGGATATGTAATCCTTTGTGATTCTACAGGAAATATGTATATGGTAGATGGTTTGTCTGGAAAATTATATGATACGATTAATTTAGGTAAAATAATTGAGGCTTCTCCTGCTGCGTTTGAAAATACAATCGTTGTTGGAACCAAGGGGCAAAAAATATATGGTATTACCGTAAAATAATTATAACGTAGAAGGTAAAGGCAGAGGTAGTAATATTGCGATTTATAAAAAGGCTTATTATCGGCTTCGTAATAGTCATCCTATTAGGGATTTGTCTTTATTTAAATCCTCCAAATATTGTTATAGTCTCTTTAAAACACAAATGATAAATAGGCAGTCTCAAGAAGTTTTGCTTTTTGAGGCTGTTTTTTTAAAAGGGTGAATTGGTAAGTTTATTTAATTGTCATGAACAAGGAAAAGTACGCTTCGAGACCTTTTCCTTGTCTTAAATTGAGTATACCTGACAAGTTTATGACTGCGCTGCAACCACAAACTTAGGATGCACAAATGGCAGCGCAGAAATGAGGTAACAATGGAAGAACCTTACTGTGATGAACCAGAGATTCCTATGAAGCTTGAAATACCGGAGTTAATTGTTGAATGGCAGGAGAGTGATATTACGTTCGAATCTGACACCTTCGATTTGTATATTGATCCAGAACAGATTTCTACTAATTTCATTCCTGTCTTAAAGTTTTATAAATGGAAAAAAGATAGTGTACATATAACAATCGCAGCGATATTCATAAGTATTATCTTAACGTTAGGGTTTCTTTGGTATGATAATTATGGGCCTTTAAAATCAAGATCAGTTTTTGATATGAATACTTTGGAAAATATATATTCATACGTTATTTATAATAATAATTATTATGAGAACATTATTTTAGATAAACATAGACTTCTCTATCAAGATGTTACAGATATATAAATATTATATGGTAAAGAACGGAAAAGGATTCAAATTGAATTTCCCTCAAATAATGAGAAATAACTAGAAGAGATTTATGAATCTCTTCTAGTTTGTGAATATAGTGTTTTTAGGAGCAGTCCAAAAGAGAATATTTCCTTTTAGACTGCTCCTTTTATGTGGTTTGATTGCAGAGAGTAAATTTAATTGAATTAATTACCCTATTCCGATATACAAGTGTACGAGATTTAGTTCCATAGTTGTAGTTTAGTCTGAATTGGAATATTAGGTTGCTTTAGGGCTTCTTTCATAAGGATAAAGAAATAAGTATCTTGGCATCCTTCTGCAAAGGAGTAAAAGTCTTTTCCAGTTATTACATACTCATGCATACCTAATAAACAATTTACCATGGCAATTTCATCATCTGTGAATCTTGCATAGTATAAAGGATTGGTGTATAGGCATTCATTACCTAGGTTTATAGAATAAGTTGACAGAGTATTAATATCCTCTGTAATCTCAAAAGTCTGTACGAGTGGATGGTTGTCACTCGTTAGTGAGCGAACCATGAGGTCATCTATTTCACCTCTCGCTCCTTGGATATTTAAATGGCGAGTACGAATTTTAGAGCGGTATTGTACGTCCGAAGCAAAATCATAGAATGCTATCTTCCCACTTTCAAATTCAAAAGTGTAACGGGCACGATTAACTGAAATAATGTCACCATCTGTTCGTATTCCGTATCTAGAATCCGTTACTACTACAGGAAATTGATAGTTTTTTCCATAAATTTGTGCTGTTTCAAAGCCTACATTTAATAACTTACGCATTAGACTTACACCATGATAATCATGAGCCCAGGATATATTTAGATTACTTACTTCACCTAAAATATTCTTCTCAAGCACTCTTAACTTCGCTTGATACATTGGTTGAAGAAAATATTGTTCGGCTATTTGAATTTTAGAATTATTAGCTTTAACATTATTCCACAATTTTATAAGAACATCATATTCTACAGCCGGAGGGGTTTCCACTAGCATAGGAATGTCATAGGGAATGAGTTTTGTTATCATGTCAGCATTTGCGTCCCTACCAATAGCAATTACTACGAAATCAGGCTTTGTTGATAAACAATCTTTAATCGTTAAAGAAGTAGGTATATTATAAACCTTAGAAAATTCCGATGCTTTTTCAGGGTTACGAAAAAGAACAGATGTAATTTCGAATTGGTCAGGCAAAGCTAGACCAACCCTTAAAAATGCCATGGCACGGTATCCATTGCCAATAATTGCGTATTTAATTTTACTCATTTTAACCTCCATTAGAAGTCCTTTGATGTCTTATGTTTATATTTTTTAGTCGCCTCTATACTAACACAATATTTCTAAAAAATGAATATGTATTTGTATAATAGCTGCTTTTAACTTATTTCTTGTATGCAACTACAGATAAAGGTTTATATGCTAAAAAATTTGGTAGGGTATCAAAATAAATTTTCCGTCAAATAGCGAGAACTAATTTTAGTGATAGAAGAAGCAAATATATATTTATGAATAAATTTTATTTGATTTAAGAAAATTTTAGCTTGTATTGTTATAGATCATAAATTAATTTTCTAAAGAGAATACATATTATTATTATGTAAACTAATTATATTTAATTAGCAAATTTATAATCTATAAAATTCATGATAACAATAATCGCATAATTAAATTAAAAAATAAAGTATCAAGACTAAATTATAAACGATATAATAAACAAGGAAAGCAATGCTTAGCTTGTCATGGCATAAAAAAGAGAGACCATAAAGGTCTCTCTTTCATCTATAGAAAGACAAGCAGCAGTGAGAAAGTTAATAGTGCGGAAAATAGGGGGTGGAGTAATTAAATAAATATTATTATTTGAGTTAATTAGGGGTTAGAATTACTTGTGTTTTGAGTGAGTAATTAGGGATTGTAAAGTAAATAATACTTGTTATATGAGTAATAAGGGGTTGTAAGTTAATTATTTTGTTGTAGCCTGTGCAGCAAATTTCTGTTTAGCTTCATCAACTTTTTGCTGTTCTGCAGCTGGTGTTGGATAATATCCTTTTTCATGCATTACATTAAACACATCTACTTGGATTTTATGCTCTGAATCCAAATTCTGCAAAATAGTATCTCTTAATCCGTCATGAAGACATTCATTTGCGAATGTGTTATAATTATTTGTTGCAGTCTTTACAGTACATAATGCATCAGCTAAAACTTCTTTTTCTTTAAAATTTCCTACCATTTGAAACCTCCTTACTGTAGATGAGAATAGATGGCATTATAGTGACCCTGATGTTTTGCAGATATATCTAGCATCTGTTGTTTTATCTGTGGGTCTTGGCTATGCTCTGCTAACATTTGAAACTTTTTGATTAATAATTCTTCTTCTGATAAAATGTCTTGAACACATGAGAGTTCTTTCGCTGTTAAATTCATAATTGCCTCCTTTATAATGTTTAGTCACAAAGTTAGTATCTCTCGTTCTCAAATAGTAATACAACGTAAATTCTTATAAATAGACCTTTTCTTGTTAATTCAGTCAAAGAAAACCGTATGTAAATAATCATTTATTAAAATCAGATGGTATAAAAATAAGCTAATTTCACGCTTCTAAGTTATTTGCTATATAAAATCATATAAAAACAATGGATAAATTTTATTTCATTTCCTATTTTTAACTTGTCTTTCAAAAAAATTCATAGATTTAAATAGGATTCATATTGTATAATATTAGCATAGAAATTAATTTGCAGAAGTTAGCAGATTGTGCTGTGTATAAAATTTTTATTATAATAAATGGGTGCAATAGCGCCAGAATGAAGGTGCATATGGGAAATCAATTTAGAATTGCTGTTATTCAAGCAAACTACCCAAGTAGTAAATGTGAGGTTAATACGAAGATAGGTTTACAATATATAAAGAAGGCAAAGAAAATGGGTGCTGATTTAGTTCTATTTCCAGAGTGCTGGTTACATGGATATCAATTTCCAATCATAAAAGAGGGTTTTAGTATCTCTGATATGTATGAAATGGATCAATACGGGGAAACCATGGAATGTATCAAACAGGAAATAATCTATCAAGAATGGGTAAATCAATCAGTTGACGAAGAAAGCGACTATGTAAAACAATTCTGTTTGGCAGCTAAGGAATTACATATAGGGATTGTACTAACCGCTTATACCAAAGGTGTCCAGAATCCAAGAAATAGTGCTATGATAATTGATAAAAATGGAAGTATTATAATGACTTATAGTAAAGTACATACTTGTGATTTTTCTTTAGAGTCATTATTGGAGGGCGGAGAAGAATTTAAAGTTTGTGATTTTCATGGTATTAAACTAGGAGTTATGATATGCTATGATAGAGAGTATCCTGAAAGTGCAAGAATGCTTATGTTAAAAGGTGCTGAAATAATTGTAGTACCAAATTCTTGTGGTGGAATGAAACCTAGAGTTCAAGCTCTTGCAACGAGAGCATATGAAAACATGACAGGTGTAGTTATGGCAAATACAGCATTTGAAAATGGTGGAAATTCTTGTGCATTTCAACCAATCGCGTGGGACAAAGATGGAAAAGAACAGGAGATGACACTTTTTGTTGCAGATGCTACAAGTGAGAAGATCTATATGGCTGAATTTGATATGGATGCCATAAGAGATTATCGAAGCAGTGAAATGATGGGAAATACATTTCGAAAAGTAAAAGCTTACGCAGGATTTCTAGATAATGTTGTGGAACCACCATTTATAAGAAATCGCTGGGTAGAGTAATAAAAACCGCTAGATTAAAAATAAAAGATATATATTTCTATTTAATTATTGGATTTATATATCATGAAATAGGAGTGAAAACATGCAGATAACATTAATGCAATATGAAGATGAAACTATAGAATCAAAAATTACCGCAATTATGGAATATGGTACATTATCGGTCTGTGGCTATGATGTATATAAGCCATCCGCCAAGCTTCCAGAAGGTAGTGAATATGAGTATGAGATTTCTTTAGATTCTATTAGTTCCAAGCAATTACTTGATTTAATTGCGTCTGGTAAGAATGAGGAAGAAGCACTTAACATTTTAAAAACAATGTTTCAAGGCAAAGGAGCTGATATTAAGTTCCAGGCATATTGTCTAGAACATGAAATTGAAACTAATTGTTATTCACATTTTGATGATTAATAGATTTCTACCATATTTAGTTAGAAATATCAATTTCGAAATAGTAAAGATATAGAACTAGTAAAAATAACTCAAATAAAATATGATATTATTCTTATTGTATATTACTTAAAAAGGCTTTTTATATATGGAGGCTAAAATTGAAGAACTTAGGTACAGTATCTATAGAAACAAAACGATTATTATTAAGGCAATATAGAATAGAAGATGCAAATGCAATGTATAAAAACTGGGCTAGTGACAATGAAGTGACTAAATATTTAGTATGGCCTGCTCATAAAAGTGAAGAAGTTTCGAAACAATACATAGAATACTTAATCAGAAATTATGAGAATAAAGAGGTATATGATTGGGGTATCGAGCTAAAAGAAATTCATCAAGTCATTGGTTCTATTAGTGTAGTACAACAAAATCCTGAGATCGAAAGTGTACAGATTGGATACTGTATCGGTAAACCTTGGTGGAGACTTGGTATAACAACAGAAGCATTTCAAGCAATAATACAATTTTTCATGGAAGAGGTTGGTATAAACCGAATCGAAGCAAGACATGATATAAACAATATATCCTCTGGTAAAGTTATGGAGCATTGCGGTTTGAAGTTGGAAGGTGTACATCGGCAAGCAGATAAAAATAATCAAGGAATTTGTGATGCTGCTTGGTATGCTCTTTTACGAGAAGATTATAACAGATTAGTATAAGAACATTGTACATGTGAGTAGTAAAAGAAAGGAAGGCTTTATGACTGATATAATAATTGGTTTACTTTTTTTATTACTTGGATTTAATTGTTACTTTTCAGAAAAAAATAATCCTCTGGCTTATAAATCGCTTCAGCTAAATTCTCATCCATCTATTTGGAAATGGACCAACAAATTTTTCGGAAGATGTATGATATTTGGTTCTTTATTGTATTTTGTATCGTTTATACTTCACATGTATAATATTGATGAACGAAAAATACTTTCTAACATTGGATTGTATTATATAGTAGTGTCATTCATAGCTACTGAAATCTATGCTACTGTTAAAAAACATTTCTCAAAACAAGAATAAATACGCTTCGCGAACGTTTCCTTGTCATGAATAACGATTTGAAAAACGAGAATTTTATAAATAATTGACATGTAAATTTGTAGTCAAAGCGGATATTCGCAATCCGCTTACGCTACTGCTTGCAGAAGCGGGGGGACTTCCCTGATGAGGTTAAATAAATATAGAAAGAACAAGAGAATATTAGACGTATTCCTGAACCTTTTAATATTAACTAGCATATGATTTAGTAAAATAATAAGTAGGTATCATATGGATAATGATATTATAGCATTCCAAATGCAACAACCGTTTAGCCAAGAGGAGGCAATTCGTGTTTCTAATGCTAGAATTGAGCATATCACAAGAAGTAGTAGTCGAAATGGCTTTGTCACAATATCTTATGACGATAGAGTAAATAGAAGATTTAATGTACTTGTAACACTAGTCGTTTCCCCAACAACAGTAATACAGAGTACTACTGGTAGACGAGTAGATTTAAATGATATACGAGTTGGAATGAGAGTAAACGCTATCTTTTCTTCTAGGATGACACGCAGTATCCCGCCTCAAGCAGCAGCATTTTTAATTGTTGTTCTTGAGAGAAGAGAGCAAAATGAAGTTACAGAAGGTAGCGTAACCGATGTTAATTTACGAAATAGAACGCTCGAAATTCGTGAAGCCGGACGCGGTAGAATGCAAGAAATAGATGAAAGATCTTTTGGTAGAGATCGCGACAGAGATAGAGACCGAATCACGTTTCAAGTAACAAATTCTACAAGAATCGAAGATCGTAGAGGTAGAAGAATTAATCTTAGTGATTTAAGGAGAAATGATAGAGTACGTGTAGAATTTAGAATTGTAAGAGAACCACGTAGACCTGACCGTAATGTTGCGATTTTCATACAAGTATTATAAATAAGTGAAAATCAAATAATATTCTTTAATAGATACTTGAAACTAAAAAGTCACTTTACGAACTATACAGCATGAATTATTAACTAGTTATTTGTCTATAAGTCTTTTTTGTTATAATTGATTTTATGATATTTAATAAATTATTGAAATATGATTGAAGAAAAAGACTGGAGCTTTTTAGCCTCAGTCTTTTTCTTGTTTTTACTACGAATAATTTACTCTTAATTGTTTGAATCAATACCAATTTTTTGAATTTCTCTCTATATATCATTATCACCTGGTAATTGATATGATACAGGTGACAATCATCACTTACAAGTAAAAATATCATAATTTGCACCAAATCACAATCTTACGCTTTATTTCTTTTATTTAAGCACTTTCTTAGTCTAGCCATAGGAGATTACCTATTTTTTATTTTGCTATGCTTAAAATCGGTTTTAGAACGTGGTTAATTTTTACATATCTTTAAAATGTAATAGATTTTTATATATCTCAAATAGAATGAAAAAAATTGAGAGCCTAGTTATATTTAGGCTATGATCCTAAAAGATAACTATTACGTCAATATTTTTATCTCATAATAAATATCATTTAATTATCTATCACTAACTATCAATTTTTCATCTAACAATAATTATGTTAAAGTTCGTATAATCATCATTATACGAACTTTATTGCTTTTAGGCCTATCTCAGATATAGCCATTTTATTATACGAACTTTTGTATTGTTATTTAACGAACTTTAAATTATAATAGAAGTTAGAAAAGAAAGGGTATGTAAGAATGGCAAATAAAAAAACTTTAGCATTAACAAGAGATCAATACATAATGATTATACAAACAATCAAAGAGGGATTTGTAAGAGAAGATGGTAGTGTATTTAAACCAAACGATAGATTGGCTACCATATTAACATTAGAAGCGAACCTAGGAATTCGAATTTCAGATATACTTCAACTAAAATTAACTAGTATCGTAAAAGACGGTGATAGATACCGTTTGGATATCATCGAGCAGAAGACTGGGAAAAAAAGAGAATTCACCGTAATGATAGAAATCTATACGTTTATTCAGGAGTACGCGCTTAATTTTGGTATTAGTCCTAGAGCAAAGTTATTTGATATCTCCGAACGTGCGGTGCAAAAACAATTAAAGATTGCAGCAGATCATTTAGGTTTACAAGGTATCTCCACTCACTCGTTTCGTAAATTCTTTGCTACTGAAATTTACCTAAATAATAATGCAAACATCGAGTTAGTACGTATTCTGTTACAACAATCCTCGACTACAACAACGCAGCGTTACATTGGTATTCAAAGACAAGACATAGAACAAGCATTAGCAAATCATATTTGTTTAGTATAGATTATAAATATTTAGAAGGTATATTATGTACCGGATGGTGATTATAACTAACAAGAGTGAGGGAGGATAAATATGAGTCGATTTGACACTATCATCAATAACTTTGTTAAATGGGGAAATGGCACTGATAAATTATACGTGGCATTGATGATTGGCTCTCAGGCTAGAAAAGACCATCCTGCGGATGATTTTTCTGACCTTGATATTATAATGGTCGTTGATGACCCTGACTACTATTTGTATTCCAGTCAATGGATTGAACAAATTGGTAATTCACACATTTCTTTTATTGAGAACACAATTGGAGGTGGTAAAGAAAGAAGGATACTTTTCGACAATGCACTCGATGTTGATTTTGTTATTCTTTCCCGTAACAATTTTGAAATCGCTATAAGGAGCGGTGAGGTTGAGATATTAAAGCGTGGTTATCGTATCCTAATTGATAAAATCGGAATCGAACATCTTTTACCATCAATTTCTGCTGAGAAGCCGTCGTACATTTCTTTGACGGAATGTAAGTTTAGCAACATAATAAACGACTTTTGGTATCATGCCGTTTGGACTGCAAAAAAGATAATTCGCGGCGAATTATGGACAGCAAAATCATGTGTAGACAATTATATGAAAGGGCTGCTTTTAAGCCTAATTGAGTGTCATGCTCATGTATTGAACGGAATAGATTATGACACTTGGCACAATGGACGTTTTCTAGAAGAATGGGCGGAAGATTGGATTGTTCAAAAGCTTTCGAATTGTTTTGCTCATTATGAAAGAAATGACATTAAAAAGGCACTGTTATCAACTATGGATTTGTTCCGATTAATTACCGTAGAAATTGCAGATAGGCTAAAATATAAATATCCAACTGACGCTGACGAGTATTCGACTGAATGGGTTATAAATGCATTGTCAGAATGACGATAGTTTATTTGAGAATTTCAGTTCACGCGGAACTGACACCAACAGTAAAGACAGTTAACTGAAGTATCAGTGCATCTATATGAAATGAAGACAACAACACAGCGTTACATTGGTATTCAAAGACAAGACATAGAATAAGCATTAGCAA
>NZ_DAMADT010000007.1:73479-90950 GCF_031997925.1 Lachnoclostridium sp.
CATTAGCAAATCACATTTGTTTAGTTTAACTGAGCATATAGGAGAGGATCTACCTAAATTAATGCCTATGGAGGTAGAGAGGAAATTTAAATGGGGATAATTATTATACTTTTTACAATTTTATCGTTAATGTATGTGATAAGTAATATAAAAAGTAAAAAAACTAATAATAAAAATACTAGAAATAATAGAAAGTTATTAATTTCATTAGCGGTGTTTATTACCTGCTTACTTTGTACAATTTATTACTTTATTCCATTTAATTTTAAATTTGATAATAGTAACTTTAATGTTAGAGTTGAATTATACGGTGAGAAAGAGATTGCCTTACAAGAAAATCAAGTTGACGATTTAATAAAGATCCTAAATGAACTAAAAGTACAGAGAGGCTTTACTTTAAAACCAGACACTTTCGCCTCTAGCAGTAAAGAATGTATAGTAATAAGCTTATACAGTAAGGAAGGGGCAAATAATTATAGGGTATTTCTTTCTACAAGATATAATAAGGATTCTTACATAGAGAAGATACTAGGAAACCAATATATATAATTAACGCAAATGACATTATTACAAAAATTCAGGAATTAGATTTAACGCATTAATTGCTGTAATTTATATAGTATTACAAGTAGAAAACTACGAACTAATCTCAAAATTAATTCGTAGTTTTTTTGTGCAGTAACCTAATATTTAAAAATTTTAAAAAGATAGAATCCATGATTAAATAGCATTCATTCAGAAATTATGAATGAAGAGATATTTTTTAACTTAATCTTTAAATACACTAATAATTAGTTACTTCCTTACCTTTTGATTAACAGCACCGACAAATCATTCACATTAGTTCCAGTAGGTCCTGTCATAATCAAACCATCACATGCTTGCAGCGCATAATAAGCATTATTCTGTTCCAAGGTATGAAATATGGATATCCCTTTTGTTAAAAGTACCTTCTGTGTATTATTATCTACATAACCACCAGCGGCATCGGTGGGCCCATCCGTTCCATCGGAACCTATGGAAAATACCGCTGCATCTTTTAAATTAGCAATACCAACAGCAGATGCCAAAGCTAATTCTTGATTTCTACCTCCTAATCCATTGCCTTTTAGATGAACTACTGTTTCACCTCCAACAATAAAAGCGAGAGATTTTTCTGTCTGGTTATATTGTTGTGCAATAGAAGCGAGAAAACTACCTGCCTCACGTGCCTCACAGCTTAGACTACTAGTTAACACAATTGGTTCATAGCCTAGTTCCTCACATTTTCCTTTAGCAGCTTCACAGAGCTGTGTTACACTTCCTGTAATTTCTGTTGTAACATTATTCAGTTTATGAATAGGTTCTATACTTAATAATTCATCGATTTCCTTCGAAACCGTTATGCCATATCTTTTTAAAATCTCTCTGGCTTGTTTAGAAGTGGAATTATCCGGATAAGCTGGTCCTGATGCAATCATATCTAGTGGGTCTCCAATAATGTCCGATAATACAACAGAAAACACCCTAGCTGGTTCACATAACTTTGCGAATTTACCACCTTTAACAGCAGATAAACGTTTCCGTATGGTATTCATTTCAACTATATTAGCACCACTGGCAAGTAATTCTTTTGTTAAATTCTCTAGCATTTCATTTGGAATCAAAGGTTTTTCAAATAATGCTGATCCACCACCAGAGATAAGAAATAGCACGGTATCATTAGAAGTTAGTCCTTGTACTAGATTGATAGCCTGTTCAGTAGCACTAAATGAATTTGCATCTGGAACCGGATGTCCTGCTTCATAGATACGAACATGAGGCAAATTTCCTTTCGCATGGTCATACTTTGTAATAACTACGCCATCATCAATTCGGTCATTTAGTATATCACAAGCGGTCTTTGCCATAGACCAAGCAGCTTTACCAATAGCAATAAGCAGTAGCTTACCGCCTGAAAATTCATGTCCTTCTAAAGCTTTTTTAACTGCGCTGTCTGGAAGTGCTGCTTTAATCGCTGCATCAATAATAAGCTGTGCATCATTTCTAAGATTCAAGAAAACGGCTCCTCTCTATACCAATATTTTTTAAAAGGACGCCAAAGCGTAAGCTCTGGCGCGCTTATTTTATAAGTGTGACTTTAACGAATGAATAGGTAAACAATATATACGTTGATGATAGCTGAAATACCCATTATGAGTGTTCCTAACGTCTGAGTCTTATATCCATCTTCAACTTTCATTTCACCAAAGTTTGTAACTACCCAGAAATAACTATCATTTGCGTGTGAAACTGTCATAGCACCAGCACCAATTGCGATTACTGTTAATGCTGCAAGTGGAGATGTAGCAAGACCAATTGTTGAAAGCATTGGAGCAATAATACCTGCTGTGGTTGTTAAAGCAACTGTAGATGAACCTTGAGCAGTCTTTAATATCGCAGATAATAAGAATGGGAACAATAATCCAAGTGTAGCTAATGTATTAGAATTTGATTTAATAAAGTCTACCATCGAAGTAGAAGCAATTACATTACCTAAAACACCACCAGCTGCAGTAACGAATAAAATTGGTCCAGTTACTTTTAAGGTATCATTAGTGATCTCATAAAATTCTTTTGACTTTTTCTGACTAACCAGTAGGATTAAGCCGAATATAACACCTACTGCGATAGCAATAATAGGAGTACCAAAGAAAGTGATAACTGCCACACTTTTTCCTGCCATTGCAAGGGCAGAGGAGAGACCCATAAGTACAATTGGGATAATAATTGGGGCAAAGGATAAGAATCCGCTTGGAAGTTTTCCATAGCTAGCTACTAGTTCTTCATAAGTTTGAACTAATTCACCACCATTATTATCTGCTTCATCCATTGCTTTTACTTTCTTTCCGATATATTTTGCAAAGAAATAGCTTACAATTAGAGGTAAGATAGAACAAATAGTACCGAAGAACATTACCAACAAGAGATTTGTTTCTTGACCAATTCCTTCATATAGTGTATTGGCAGCAGCAATTGGACCTGGTGTAGGTGGGATAAAGCAATGTGATATGTAAAGTCCCATGGAAAGAGCTACTGTACAAGCGACAGATGACTTCATTGTACGCTTTACAAGCGCCTTACGAATAGGATTTAAAATTACAAAACCACTATCACAGAAAACCGGAATTGAAACAATCCACCCCATAATAAGCATTGCCAATTCAGGATTTTTCTTACCAACCAAGCGAACAACACAGTCTGCCATCTTAAGTGCTGCACCTGTCTTTTCAAGTAATGTACCAATTAATGCTCCTAAAATGATTACGATACCAATACTCTTAAAGGTATTGCTAAATCCCGTACCAATGACACCCGGAATGTCGGTAAGCGGAATTCCTGCAACAATTCCAAACAGTAGAGATATGGTCATAATCGAGATAAATGGATGAATCTTTAGCTTTGAGATTGCAATAATCATGATAATAATTGCAATAACAAAAGCAATAATTAATGGTATACCTGACATAACAAAATCCTCCTTCAATATGTTTGGATAATCCAACGTAAACCACCAAGAATTATCTTTATCTTACATGAGAAAGATAAGTTTCTCAATGTTGTAGATACCAAATATCACTATAAATCATTGTTACAGATAACATATTTAAAAGGATCTTCACTGTTTTCGTGTACATTGATGAATATTAGGTCACAAGATGTAAAATAAATAGGTATCAGATACCACCCATTTTTAATTCTAACAGTTTATAAGTTGGAGAATCTTTTTAATACATCTTAAACCCTTTCTAATACATCTTAAACTCTTACTAATACTTCCAAATTCGCTCATATTACATTGTCGTTAATTCTTATTACAATAGAGGAGAGTTAAGTCATAATATAAGAGATAAAAAGTGAATAGGAATTCTATAGAATCATAATTTACTTCCAAATTATTCTGATAAAATAATTATGACAAACATTATATAAGATAAACTCCATTGAGTAACCATAATATTAATATGTAAACTATCGAATATTTGTTTGAGAAGATTGTCTGTATTCTGTATTCTTATTACAGATTAGATAGAAGATTTCATGCAGCTGTTTATATAGTTTACTTAATGAAAAATGTCTTTTGCTTACACAGTTTTAAAACACATAAAGAAATATGTCTTTTAACATTTTAGTATCAACGAACACCTAAAAATATGATTTTTCCTAGTTGTATTATAATTCCGCAATGATTGATTTATAGTCAGCAATGAATGAAAGGCAGAGTCTTACAAAATATGGTAATCTAAACAAAGAAGAAATGGTTCTATTAATTACTACAAGAAAATTTATATAGTCAAAATAATAACCATGTAATTTTACTTAGAAAAGGAGGGGTTTACAAAAATAATATCCAAATAGTGTGTAGGTAAGTGGAAGACAAACTCAAATAATAGGAGGGTTATATTATGTTTAAATTAAAAAAAGTTTTTGCATTACTTTGTGTACTTTCATTGAGTTTTTCTGGCTTATTTGCATCAACTGCATATGCAGCAACTGACTATTGGCAGAATTGGACCGATGGTGGTGGAACAGTTAAAGCTACTAATGGTTCTGGCGGTAATTACAGTGTTAGTTGGACAAATTGTGGTAATTTTGTTGTAGGTAAAGGTTGGGGTACTGGAAATGCATCAAGAGTTGTTAATTACAATGCTGGTGTATTTTCACCATCTGGTAATAGTTATTTAACTCTCTATGGTTGGACAAGAAATTCACTCATTGAATATTATGTTGTAGATAGTTGGGGTACTTATAGACCTACTGGAACTAATAAGGGGACAGTATCTAGCGATGGTGGAACATATGATATTTACACAACTATGAGATACAATGCACCTTCCATCGATGGTACACAGACTTTCCAACAATTCTGGAGTGTTAGACAATCAAAACGAGCTACCGGAAGTAACGTATCTATTAATTTTGGCAACCACGTTAATGCTTGGAAGAGCAAAGGAATGAACTTAGGAAGTAGTTGGTCTTATCAAGCATTATGCGTAGAAGGATATCAAAGTAGTGGTAGTGCTAATGTAACGGTTTGGTAACAGTTCCGTACCTTAAAGCAAACACCGTTTGATCGTTAACAATTATAAATAGTTAAAGTTTGGTTTGCTGACTAAATTATTGAAAGTCAGCTAGATATCAAAAGGCTTACCTACATACTACTTGTATATTATTATTTAATATCAAAGTATGGGTACAAGAGAGTCCTTTAATAATTAATTTATTTATTAATTTTCTACAAACCGCATGTTTCGGAACTAAAATAGCGTTCCTAAATTCGATAAATCGTATTATTAAAAGGAGAAATTTCTATGAAAAAACTATCTTATATACTTATTATTATCCTAATAACACTTGTAAGTGCTTGCTCGAAAAATTCAATGGATGGATTAATACTAGTTAAAGGTGGAACATTTGTAAATACAAACTCAAATTACTATGATAAACAAGAAGCAATACCAGACTTTTATATAGGTAAATACGAAATAACTCAAAAAGAATGGATAGAAGTTATGGGAAGTAATCCATCAACTTTTAAAGGTGATAATTTACCTGTGGAAACGGTAAGTTGGTATGACTGTATCGAATATTGTAACAAGAGAAGCTTAAAGGAAGGATTAGAACAATATTACAGTATAGATAAGAACAAGATAGACCCCGATAATATGAGCGAATACGATAGCGTCAAATGGATTGTAACTATCAATGAAGGAACCAATGGATACCGTTTACCTACTGAAACAGAATGGGAGTATGCTGCAAGTGGCGGTAATAAAAGTAAGAATTACAAATACAGCGGAAATAACGAAGTAGATAAAGTAGGTTGGTTCTGGAGAAATGCCGGAAATTCATATTTAACTGGCGATTGGACTTGGGCTATTGTAGAATACAATAAAAATTCTACGAAAACAATTGGAGAGAAGAACGCCAACGAGTTAGGAATATATGATATGTCAGGCAATGTAAGAGAATGGTGCTTTGATTGGTACGAAGATTCGGAGCAAAGCAGTGGATTTTACCGTGTATGGAAGGGTGGCGGTTGGATGGGAGATTCCAAATGTTGTGAGATCTCTTATCGAGGCAAGTTCGAAGCCAATGGTTTTGGAGGAGATCACGGATTTAGAGTGTGTAGAAATAAATAATTCCTATAAACCAGGGCCATGCCAGCGTAAGCGAAAAATTCACAATTATTGCTATATAGGTAAACAAAAAACATAAACAGATACCCGTAGAATGAGGTATCTGTTTTAATTTATAAATTTACTTTATAACGAAGTATATTATCGATTTCTTCATGTTGAGAGTTCTTTTTATGTAAGTTTTTAAATTGATAATATGGATCAGTAAAGTATATTTCCCATTTTTTAACTTCACTAATAACCACTTAATTTCTTCTGTTCCGTTCCAACCAAATATCGAGCGCTTTATTTAATTTAAGCATAACAATGATAAACAGAACAAAGCTAAATATTCCTGCCAAAAATAAACATAAATTTATTAAAGATAATACTGAATAGGCCATGCCTTCATACCTCCTTACATATAATGTAATTATTATAACATGGTAGGACAGTAAATACTAATGATAGCCTAGCCTTTATTGTAATATCCGTTAACGTGTATAAGGTATCATCTTTTGTTACATTATAATCTACTTAATCAATTTAGTATACAAATGTATAAATAATGTATTCGATACTTATTAGTGGGATTTAAATAGATTCCTTAAATACACTTAAAAGAGTCGGATAGAAATCATCAAATGTTTTATAATTTATTCTATTTTTATCATAGAATTTATAAAATTCAAGTATTTCAGGTATATATTTATATCCGCAAAATAAATCATCCTTAAAATATTTATCAGCCCATTCCTTACGGTCGCATTTTGATAGAATTTATATCGCCACAAAGCCGAACTTAATAAGAGGTTGTTATTGTAAAATGCATATAGTAAAATAATGTTATATATTATTTTTTGGAGGTAAGATGAAGGAAGATAAAAAGATGCTTCATATTCTAAATAATTTATATAATATAAATTTTTCATCTATGGAATTACTACGTGAAGGTGGTTGTATTTCTTATCGTTTAAGCAGTGATAATGCGAACTATTTTATGAAGGTTATTCCTTCCACCTTTATGGATACAGCAAAGCAATCACTTAGTGTTATATCTTTTCTCACGAAAAATGGCTTCCCATCACCTCGTATTATTAATACTAAGGAAGGGCTTCCATATGTAGAAATAGACGAATTTGATAAGAAAACCCTTATCGTATTATTTGAATTTATCGAAGTAGGGAGCCTAATGAAGGTGAGGATATTGAAAAAATAGGAGAGCTTGTTGCTCAGCTACATAACACTATGCAGAAATATCAAGAGCACTTGCCTGAACACGGTAAAGAATTTTTTATTGACCGCTATCTTAGAATTTTAGAACAAAAAAACTATGATCAATCCAAAATCAATATGTTTCGTGAATATGGAAATGTACTTTGGGAAAATGTAAAGAATCTTCCACGCGGTTACAGTCATGGAGATTTGCATCGTGGTAATTTACTAAGGACCACTACTGGTAAATACTATATATTAGATTTTGATACTTCATCCTATGCATTCCCACTGTATGACATAATGATTATGTGTAACTCAACGGATTATTTTAATTTAAATGAAAATGGATATGAGAATTCCAAAAATACATATGAGTCTTTTCTGAAGGGTTATAAGAAATATCGTTCACTTAGTGAGGAAGAACTTAATTCTTTTTATGATCTAATAGCAGTTTATCATTACCAGCTTCAAGCAACAATTGTTGAAATCTATGGACTTAATTGCATTGATGTAGAATTCCTAGATAATCAACTTAATTGGTTAATGAAATGGCGTGAACAATGTAGCGAAGGCTTGATTACATAAAGAAGAATACACAATAAGGAGGTTTGGATGTTTATGTAACTAAAATTAGAATTAAATTTTAAAATAGGCTTTCTATTAGAAAAATTTAATAGAAAGCCAAAAGAATTACCCATTGTTTAATTCACTATGTAGTTTTTTACATTATATCATGTCATATAATTTATGATTGTAATAATTGCGATTTTAAATCATTATATATCCTACATACTATCAGAAATATCCCGATAAATTGCTATGTAAAAGAGGGAAGAGTGACGAATCGACCTAGGGTCATAGCCTGTTCGTTCTGAAATTCGTTTTAACTTGTTTTGCAAGGTGTTTTTATGAATAAACAGATGATTGTTATCATCAAGCCTTATTTTATGTTCTAGGACTAAATTATAATACCAGGGAACATGTGAATGATATGTATGTTTTTCAAACTATGTGTATTAAAATAGCAGATATTTCTGAGGGCAAACTGGTGATTCAATGAAGATCACAAGAATTTAGAAGTGTAGAGAATAATTTTCAAATTAGACTAATCATAAATAATTTAATATATAAAAGCATATTAAGTGATAGTTTCATATTCGAATAATTTAAAACTGTAAGAATAGTTCGCATAATATGGAATATTATGCTATATTATCATTAAACAAGTAAATTAGAATATTGATATAGTTATGATAGAGGTAAGATAATTTTAGTAAAACACAATTCTTAAATATTAAGATTAATAACAGGCTAGAAAGTTAAAAATAAAATGATTTAGCTTCGGATGTCCATTTCAGAAGAGATGGACATCCGAAACTTTAGGTGTATTTATCAACTAGAAGTTTTAGAATTTATCATTAGCATACAGAAGAAAAGGAGGGTGAGTAATGTTAATTAAAGAGTATATGATTGAGGATATATTTAGAATTTTAGAAAAAACAGCTAACTCATTAATGAAGAATCTAGAAGTCGAAGAAAAGGATATTGATTAGAAGAAATTGAACTAAAAATGAGTTTATTAGGGAGTAAATTTAATGAGTTAAGAAGATCTATGGAACATATAAATACTGATAGGATAAGTATCTTTAGTAGACATTTATCATGTATTATGAAGAGATCCATGTACATATGGCGAAAGTAATCTTAATGATATAATAAAGATTGATTTACCCACAATAAAACAATTATATTATAACGACTTAAAGGCATCTCCACATTTAGATGGTGAGTTACGAAAAGAATCTTAATGTCTTATATGTAATTGCGAGTATGACTCAGCAATAAGAAAATCATTTATTATTTTAAAGTAAAGAGCTGTGAAAATTTTCATTACCAAATAATTTGGATGGAGACGCATTAGTCAAAAAACTGTTTTTACCAAAATGTGGATTTCTCATAATTGATGATGATGAAAAGAAAAGACTGCAGTTTATGAATTATTGTACCTGTTTATGCGGTTACTTCAGAAACTCGTTTGCACATAATCTAGTTAATAATCCTGAATTTGTTGTTGAGGTGGTATTTTCAACTATTAATATGCTACTTAAAGTTCTCGATGACAGAACAAAATACCGTATATAACACAATTTTAACAGCCTAGCAATATGTTCATGGATAGCACCTAATGTAGTTAATTCTTATTCATAAAAGTATTACCTAGCAAGGAATCATGAGCTCAGCAAAAGTGTTATACATTTATGAAAAGAATATAAAATTTTATTATTGAGTAACGGATGAATATTTATATTATGCTTTAAGAAAAGTCGAGATTGAATATCTATACAAAGTAATTAGAATTTTATTCATGCATCAATAGTTGGATTGAACGATGTAAAGGAGGAACTTCTTCTCCAACTAAGATGAAGATTTTTATAAGAAATAGCATAGCTTTTTGCTATGACTTTATTATTACCAGTGAGGTGAGATGATGCTGATTTACTTAAACTTAATAGAAACTGAAGAAGATAAATGCAAATTTGAACGCATTTATCTTTCTTATAAGCAAACGATGTTTTATGCTGCAAACCGTATTTTGAAAGATCACCACTCATCAGAAGATGCTGTTCACCAAGCTTTTCTGCGCATTGTTGACCATTTGGATAAAATAAATGAAAAAGACTGTCACAAATCAAGGGCTTTCCTCGTTGTTATAACAGAACACATTGCAATAGACATTTATCGTAAACAAAAACGAGAAAATACGCTTTCATTTGATGAACTAGAAATATATATATCAAATAATACCACACCAGAAGATAAAGTAATTGATGAAGTTTCTGCTGCTATTGCAAGTCTACCAGTAAATTATTCAACTATTCTTCGCTTAAAGTTCTCACAAGGATATAATGATTCTGAAATTGCTCAAATCCTTGATATTACAGAAGATAATGTCCGTCAGCGTATTTCTCGTGCAAAGAAAAAGTTAAGTCAGTTATTACAGAAAGATGGTGAGCCAAAATGGACAAAATGATTCACGATGAATTTCTCTACGCCAATGTGCCACAGGAAGAAAAGAAAATGTTAGAGAAGATTCCACCAGAAAATGAATTATCACATAAGTTTTCAAGAGGTTTCAATAGAAAGATGAAAGCACTGCTTAAATACGAACGAAGAACACCAAGTATGAGGCGATTTGTTCATCGGATGAAAATAGCTGCTACTATATTCCTTGTTATGTTGTCTTTAACCTTTGGAACAATTATGAGTGTGGAAGCCTATCGTATCCGCTTCTTTGAGTTCATAACACAAGTTTGTGAAGAACTGACTTCCATCGTTATACACAGCGATGAAAATGCTGGTCACGATACTTTGGCTTTAGTTTTTCCTACGTATGTTCCAGATGGATATAGTATTCTTAAACAAACAAGTAGCGAATATAAAAACTCTATTATATATTGCAATGAGAGTGGAGCAGAAATCTATTACTTACAAAAGCTCTCCAGCCAAAGTGAGTTCATCTTTGATTCGGAAACTGTAGAACCCAAAGAGATCGCCATTAGTACTCATAAGGGATATATATTTATTAATAAAGGTGTTACTCAGATTTACTGGTACGATAATTTTAATGTTTACTCGTTAATTGGTTCTCTCGATGAAAGTGAAATCATTAAGATGGCAGAAAGCATCCAAAAATAATTTTAAATATTTTTTACAAGTGTCACAAATCCCCTCTTTCTTTCGTTAGTATTGTAACAAACTAAGAGAGGGGGATTTTTATGAAAAAACGTATTGTATCTTTGACACTTTGCAGCTTGATGTTGTGTTCCGGTAGTGTGCAAGTTTTTGCTACTGAACCTAATGTATTGGCTCCGTCTGCGGCGTATTTTACCATTTCACCGTATATGGATTATATCATACAGGCCAATGGCACTTTGTACATCAATTCCAAAGGTGTTGCCACTGTGGATTGTGACGTCTATGGATACCAGGGAACAACAACTCGTGTGGAGATCAGTGCCAACCTGCAACAATATAAGAGTGGTAGCTGGGTCACAATTAAAACTTTCACTTCCAATAGTGAATCGCACCGGACAAGCCTAAGCGAGACTTACAGTGTAAGTAAAGGCTACTCTTATCGAGTACAGGCAAACATTAAGGCTTATAGCGGTTCATCTGTTGAAGCTCAATCTGTTACAAGCAGTGAAGCAAGTTACTAACAAATCTCAAAACGAAAGAGAGGATATATCATGTTTAAAAAATTATTGTCATTAGCATTGGTGGCCGTTATAGTTATAGGGATGAGAACAACTGTATTTGCAGCAGTGAGTGAACCTGAAGAACGCTACAAGCCAATTACTGAAATTTCCAACGAAGAACTCTCCACTTTTGCTTTAAATTTTGCGAAAGATTTTGATGAAGAGTTATCACTTTCTATTGGCGACATCTTACCAATGTATAATGGTGACGATGTGTTGGTTGGATTCTCACTTTCCTATAAGTTGGATGAAATTCCTTATGGGTATATTAATCTCGATTTCACATACCAGAACCCTGTCACTGAATTTTCTATTTTTGAGGAAGCGGAGAGTTTGTACGATAGTCTACTGCCCAAGGCCATGACATTTACTAACTCCAACACATTTGATGATAGAATCTACAGTATTAGTTCTAACCAATACGCAATTAGTTCTGCTACAGACAAAACAACAACTTTTTATTTTTCAAATGGGGAGCAATTAACTTCAGAAAATGGGCAATTACCATATACAATAAAAAGTAAAAGTAGAAGTGGGGAAACAGAAGCAAAATATGATTCTCACTCACAACTATTTTCATCAAGTTATGCATCGGGATCAACTGTAGTGACAACCCCGACTTATACCTCCAAGTATGACAAAAGCAAATCGCTCATATCTGAAAGTGATATTGAAAGTGCAACAAATAAATATGCATGTGCAGTTGCAGCGTTAACCGCTATCGCTAACCAAGAAGGAATTTGGAAAAATTCAAGTTTAGCTGATACATTTAATCAGTTGTGGGATGATACTGGTACTACTGTGTCCTCAACATCAGGCTCAATCAGTTATGGTTCGACATATGATTCAAAACTTAGTACTGGCATGACCACATATGCTAAAGCTAGAGGAAAAAGTAACACAACAACTAGCACTTCAACTAACCCATCCTTTTCATTTTTTACTGGAATTATAACGTCAAATGTTTCTGGGACATTATCCTACCGAATTAACTTAACAAATGGAACAGAATCTGGTCATACTGTCAATGTTGTTGGCTATTGTGTTGCAAAACTAAACAACGTATCTTCCAATTATCTAATTGTTGCTGATGGGTGGTATAAGACTGCGCCTAAATACATCAATCATTCAAATACAGACTTTGTAGATACTTATGGTGTGAAATATACTATTAAATAACTAATGGGAGAGTGCTTATGAAATGGAAAAAAAGCATCATCATTGTTATATTGATTATTCTTTTGGGAGGGATAATTGTTTTGATATCAATAAATAAGCTTAGTTTGTCAAAAAACAAAACAGGTGATATGTCCGCTACCATATATGGTTCAACCGGTCTTGATGAGCAGTATTGGACAGCTTATAAAAACTGTTTAAATTACATGGATGAATCTGGCGTGGATCAAACCAATATTGTGCTAAATCGAGTTGCATTTAACATATTAAGCGATGATGAAATAGCCACTATTGAAACCACAAACAATAATAAAAATGAGAATATAAGTGCTGGTACATCTTATTGGAGTTTTATGATTGGTGAATCATCTGGCGATTATATTACAATAATATGTAATAGCGACACATCTGACGTTATAGGATATATTCCTGCTAAATCTAAATTTAAACTTATACAAGATCCTTAATAACCTCTATTGTTCCAGTAAAATGTGCTGGAAGATGACATCTCACACAATTCACATTATACCAGGAGGAAAGTAATGAAAAAAGTTTTTAGTATAATATTCGCAATCACTATAATGCTGAGTTTGGGAACAAATGTATTTGCTGCTGAAACTGGCAATACTGTAAAAATTGGAAATTACGATTCATTGACAGGACTTATTTGGGAGGAAGGTACAGAAAACCCCTTGGCAGATTTTGGTCCAGATATTATAGAATGGCTTTCGTGGTATAATTCACTTGCTGAGGAAGAACAGCTTGCAGTAAACTACTGGCCTGCTGAATTGGGAAGTCGGATGCTTACTGAACAGACATCTGTAATATCTGCCACTGAAGCAAATTCGTTTGAAAATAAGATAACATCGTTTAGTGCAGCAGAAAAAATGCCAACTGGCGGATATGAGTTGTCCTATAATCAAACATATTGGGATGAAAAGGTAAACTATGCTAATTGCTATGCATATTCAATGAATGTAATTTCTACAACTGAATATCACAAATTACAACCTGGAGAAGTTTCAGGGAATACGTACAAGTTAACCTGTACAAGCATATTTGACTGTGCTAAAGCTGATGGACCCAAATTAGGCAATGGAAGAACAATACGAAAATCTTCATACTCCGAAGTTCCTGGAGTAAATGAGTACAAAGTAGCTTTAGTCATTGCTCCTAATGTTGACTATCACTGGTACAGGCAGGATTCTGATGGGGGGTGGAGTCATAAACGTGGTCTAACAAAAATAGGTTATAAAGATGCGAGTGACAAATATATCTATGATCCACAAACCTGTGACCGCAATTATTCAGGTGCTAATTATTCCACATGGTGTGGCTACTATATTGTTACATACTAAACGCTCAATTCTTTATGCACAAGGAGAAATCATGTGAAGAAAACTGTGATGATTTCAATTGTTTGTATTCTACTTATGGGAGGGACGATAATCTTTATCTTTATGAGTGCAAAAAATTCTGAAAAATTAAGTTCTGAAGTGCAGGGGTGGCTATCTTGGTATAACAGTCTTTCCGATGAAGATCAGGAAAACATTCGCTATATTCCTTCGGAATTGCAAAACAAACTAAATATAAAAGATGAAACAAAAGAATTTATATCAATAAAAAAATTAAGTGAAGAAACAAGAGAATGGCTAAAATGGTATGGTAAATTATCACACGAGGAACAAACAGCCATCAATTATGTTCCCTCTGAATTGCAGGAGCTAATAAAACCTCCAGTGATGTATGATGCTCCATTTAACACAGAGTAATATAAAATTGTTCAGCCAGCAATATTTAGTATACCCAATAGGCACCACTAAAGTTAAAAATTGATACACCAAAAGTATGGGCAAACCCTGCTATTAAGCTGAGTTTGCCCACTTTCTATTTCGTAAGCGCCTAATAATCCGACGTGATCAAGTTTTTTTGCCCCAACTTCATATAATCGGATGAAAGTTGGAGCATCTTACTCTAAGTTTAATTACTACATTTGTCGATAACTAATTGATTCCATGGAGCTAGTAATTCAAATTCTCCATCTGTCATCTTCTTAGATGGACGTGCTTCCAGAAGGTATTCTAAATACTAAAATACTAAAACAAAGCTGAAATCCGAAATTCATATGAACTAAAAGGTTGTTATAAATAAATGTATATAGTAAAATAATGTCATATATTATCTTATTTTTTGGAGGCAAGATGGTGGAAGAGAAAAAGATGCTTAATATTCTAAATAATTTATATAATATCAACTTTAAATCTATTTAATTACTACGTAAAGGCGGTTGTATTTCTTATCGTCTAAGTAGCGATAATGCGAATTATTTTATGAAGGTTATTCCTTCTGCCTTTATGGATACAGCAAAGCAATCACTTAGTATTATATCTTTTCTCATGCAAAATGACTTTCCATCACCAAGTATTATTAATACTAAGGAAGGGCTTCCATATGTAGATATAGATGAATTTGATAAGAAAACTATTATTGTATTATTTGAATTTATCGAAGGTAGCGAACCTAAAGGTGAAGATATTGAAACAATAGGAGAGCTTGTTGCTCAGTTACATAACATTATGCAAAAATATCAAGAACCGTTGCCTGAACACGGTAAAGAATTTTTATTGACCGCTATCTTAAGATTTTAGAGCAAAAAAACTATGATCAATCCAAAATCAATATGTTTCGTGAATATGGAAATGTCATTTGGGAAAATGTAAAAAAACTTCCGCGCGGTTACAGTCATGGAGATTTGCATCGAGGTAATTTATTAAGGACAACTGCTGGTAAATACTATATATTAGATTTTGATACTTCATCCTATCCAATCCCAATGTATGACATAATGATTATGTGCAACTCAACGGATTATTTTAATTTTAATGAAAAAGGATATGAAAATTCCAAAAATACATATGAGTCTTTTCTGAAAGGCTATACGAAATATCGTTCACTAAGTAAGGAGGAACTTGATTCTTTTTATGATTTAATAGCAGTTTCCAGCTTCAAGCGACTATTATTGAAATTTATGGACCTTAATTGTGTTGACAAAGAATTTCTTGATAATCAACTTAATTGGTTAATAAAATGGCGTGAACAATGTAGCAAAGGTCAGATTATATAAAGAAGAATAACTCTATATTGAGGTTTGGACGTTTATGAAACTAAAATTAGAATTTAAATTAAAAATAGGCTTTCTATGTCTCTGTAATTAATAGAAAGCCTTAAGAATTATCCATTGTTAAAATCACTATGCATTTAAAATCCTATCGCTTAATTATATTGTCATTATTGCGAACTTAAATCACTATATATCCTACATACTATCAGAAATATCCCGATAAAAATATATCGCTATGTAAAAAAGGGAAGAGTGACGAATCGACCTAGGGTCATAACCTGTTCGTTCTGCAATTCGTTTTAACTTGTTTTGCAAGGTGTTTTTATGAATAAACAAATGTTCCGATACCTTTTGAATGGAACCTTCTAAATCATAAAACGTTTCTAGTAATACCATAGAATTGCGTATTTCTTCATTGCTAAATCCCTTAAAGATACGATGAACAAATTCTTGTTTCGATAACTCACTTATTTCATCTGTAAAAACCTCCATATTTAAATCATCATAAAGCCGAATATCCCGCTTATGAGAGCGCATACATGCCTTATTCGCTTTTTGTGCATGAATCAGTGCGGTCTGTGCAAAGGCAAAATTTTCAACACTACTATCAATTCCAATTACTAACCTTACTGAAAATTTTTCTTCCACCTGTCTTTTTAATTCTTTAGCTAAGGATACTACACTACCATCGGTAGTAGAGGTAACTGCACAAACAAGTGTAGAACCTGACTTATAATAAAGATTTAATGGATCTTTTCTTGCAACTCGTTTCTTTAAATATTTTTCAGCCTCTTCAATTACTTGCATGGACTGCAAATTTTCTCCTTGATCAGAGTAATAGAAGCTACATACTAAGATACGGCGTGGTATTGTAATATCAAATCCAAGAACTTTACCACGTTTCACAAAGTCGGTAGTAATATTTTTCGCTTCACCATTTAACCACTCTGAAAGATAACGATTACAGACATTTTCCTTTAATTGCTTTTGTTCCACGGAATAGGTATTCTCAAGTATTAGTTCGGTCATACGTTTTATAATTAATGCACTACTTGCAATTTCTTCGTATTTTCCAGTGATTCCAAGAACTCCAATAATATAGCCTTGTAATTTGAGCGGATAATTGATGCCTTGGAGTGCACCATTAAATTCGCCATCATAATGTACCCTGATTTCATCGGATTGATTTTCAATAATATGCATAGCACCCTCATGAAAACAGCCAATTCGCGGCTGATCCGTACTTGCCATGATAATACCTTTTTCATTCATAATATTAATCTTTAATGGAATGACGGAATTAACTTCCTTAACAATATTCGAGGCAATTTGTACGGATAGAATCATGGGAAACCCTCCTTTATAGTTCGTTCTAATAAAAGAATCAGTGGTTTATTCTAATAAAAGAATCATATGGTTTATTCTAATAAAACAATCATATGGTTTATTCTAATAAAAGAATCATGTGGTTTATTTTCATAAAAAAATCAAATTTGTTTTGTTTATATTAAATTATATAACCTTATATTAAAACATGCAATTGCTATGCTAACTGGAATCGAA
>NZ_DAMADT010000007.1:90960-129018 GCF_031997925.1 Lachnoclostridium sp.
CGAAAGAATAGTATACCATATTATTAAATTTCTTTGGATTTGCCTTAGTTTCTTAATTATTAAGTTTCCTATTGGTTGACTTTGTTTCCTAAAATCAACTATAATTCCATTTAAAAAGTTATTTTAATGAGTATAATAAGATTTAGAGATAAGGTGACAATGATAAAAATTGTACCTTTTTTCAACAACTAGTTTGTGACTAAGAGACAATCATAAACATGCAAAAGACTGTACAGAAAAGAGGGATATTATGTATCTAAAACTATCTGAGAATATCATTACACTAAGACGAAAAAAAGGAATAACCCAGGATGAATTAGCTACATTTTTAGGAGTAACGAAGGCATCGGTTTCCAAGTGGGAGACGAAGCAAAGTTACCCAGATATTTTGTTATTACCGCAGATTGCTTCCTATTTTAATGTTAGTATTGATGAACTACTTGGATATGAACCACAACTGAGTGAAGAACAGATAAAGAAATGTTATCAGAATTTAGCCACAGATTTTGCAAAATTACCATTTGATGATGTGATTGCACAGAGTAGGGAATTAATCAAAAAGTATTATTCCTGCTACCCACTATTAATGCAGATAGTTGTATTATGGTTCAATCATTATATGTTAACCAACGATAAAGAGAAGCAAGTTACTTTATTAAATGATACGATTAAACTCTGTGATCATATTCTTGAGGGAAGCAGTGATATGAAGTTATGTAGTGAAGCTTCAATGATGAAATCTATTGTGAATCTTACTTTGGGAAATGCAAAAGAAGTAATCGAAGAGTTACAACCATTGATTGAGCTAAAACAATATATAAATCAGTCAGATCTATTACTAATTCAAGCATATCAGATGATTGGAGATGTAGCAAAAGCAGATCTTCACAGTCAGATAACAGTATACACACATCTATTGAGTCTGGTCGATGATAGTATTGGAATGCTTTATTTCCGAATTCAGGATTATGAATTCTGTAGTATAACAATTCAAAGAATTGAACAGATTATTCATACTTATGAATTAGAAAATTTGCATCCAAATACTACGCTTAAGTTTCATTATCAAGTTGCAGTCTTTTATTGTGCACATAACCAGATAGAAAAAGCGCTACAAGAACTTTCCTTGTTTGTACAAGGTACTTTTAAATTTATCGATCATGGGCTAGAGCTTCATGGAGATCATTATTTTACGCGTATCGAAGAATGGTTTGAAGAATTTGCTCTGAAAAAAGATGCTCCAAGGAATGATTTAGTGGTTTTAGAGAGCATAATTCCAGCCATAGAACATACTGGACTATCTGTTTTATTTGATATTGAAGAATATCAAAGTTTGAAAAAGAAAATAGAACGAAAAATTATAGAACGAAAAGGGAATGGAAGGGAGGTTTAAACAAGAAAAAGCACGTACGAAAGCTTTGCCTTGTTATGAATTATGCCGTTAAAAGAGATCTTACCATTTTTAATACCATTAATAATAGCACAATTTATTTTATTATTTATTAGTCTGCGTCACATCCTAACACACGACAATTATAAGAGGGGAAATCGTATCTTGTGGATCATTGTTGTCGTTGTAGGTATGGAATTTATCGGACCAATTCTTTATTTCTTACTAGGAAAAGAGGATGCATAAGATGGATATCTTAACACTGTCACATGTTACAAAGCGTTTTGGTTCTCATAACGTTATCGATGACCTGTCATTTTCCGTACCAGAGAATACGATCTATGGCTTTATTGGGGAAAATGGTGCCGGTAAGACTACCACCATGAAGATGATTCTTGGTCTATACCGGGTGGATGGTGGCATCATACAGGTAAATGGAGAGAATGTTACTTACGGTCAAACAAATACCAACCGTTATATCGGATATTTACCAGATGTTCCAGAATTCTATGGATATATGACTCCTTCAGAATATCTAAGGTTATGTGGCGAGATAACAGGAATCCCAGAGAAACAATTAAAGAGCAGAACGACTGAATTACTTGAATTGGTAGGCCTAGAAAAGGCAAATAAGAGAATTCAAGGTTTTTCAAGAGGGATGAAACAACGTCTTGGTATTGCTCAGGCACTTTTAAATAAGCCTAAGCTCTTAATTTGTGATGAGCCTACCTCTGCACTAGATCCGATAGGAAGAAAAGAAATTATTGATATCCTACAGTCGGTAAAAAATCAGACAACAGTTATATTTTCCACTCATATCTTATCAGATGTGGAACGAATTTGTGATGAAATTGGTTTACTTCATAATGGTAAGCTTGCACTAGAAGGAAATATGGATGATATTCGAAAATTACGAAAAAGAGACGGATATGAAATAGAATTCTATAGAGAAGAAGATGTTAGGAATTTTTCCGAAATCTATACCGGAGGGATACTACTAAGTAAAACTCAACTTCTATATAAAGATAGAAACGAAGAGGATATGTTAAAAGCAATGAAATCCCTTTATGAGAACAACATCCATCCACAAAAAATTGAGATGCGAGAAGCAACTTTGGAATCTCTATTTATGGAGGTGGTTAATAAATGAAGCAATTAATTGCATTTACCAAAAAAGAATTCCTAGAGTTAATCCGAACCGGAAAAATATATATTCTACTCATTATTTTTGTTATCTTTGGTATTATGAATCCTGCACTTGCTAAGCTCACTCCATGGATGTTTGAAATGCTTGCTGATACCATGAAAGAGCAGGGTATTATTTTAAAAGACGTTACGGTAACAGCTATGACCTCATGGGAGCAATATTATAAAAATATGTCGATGGAATTTATTGTACTTGTCGTTATGTTTTGTGGTATTTTAACATCAGAATATCAAAAAGGTACACTTATTAATATGCTAACCAAAGGACTTCCTAGATGGAAGGTCATTTTATCGAAGAGTGTCGCACTATTTACAAGCTGGAGTATATGCTATTGGTTAACCTTTGGAATCACCTATACTTACAATGCATATTTCTGGGATAATAGCATTGCAAAGCACTTAGTTTTTTCTGCTATGGGTTCTTACTTATTTGGGTTATGGCTGTTATCATTAATCCTGTTGTGCTCTGCATTTCTAAATTCTAGCTCAGCAGTTTTACTTTCTACAGGTGTCGTCTATGTGATAACGTATCTAATTAGTATGGTTCCTAAACTTAGTGATGTCTTACCAATAAAATTAACTGCGGGAATGGATTTACTTAACGGGAATTCCTCTATAAAGGATTACAGATTTGCGTTTGCATTAACGATTATTTTGATTCTAATTGGTGGTATAGCGACAGTCGTTGGATTTAATCGAAAGAGGATTTAAAATTAAGAAGGATATGGTGTTAGGCACTGTATTCTTCTTATTTTTCTCTTCCTACCTTCTTCCCTTTTGCACATCCGAAGTTTGCACCGAGGATTATGCAGGTATAAACTTTCTGAGTAAAAGATTATCTTTCACATTTATTCATGACAAGGAAAGCTCAGAATCCTACTTCTTCTTGTTCTTGTATATATGTGTAATAGCAAAGATACTAATTTCATACGTGACATTTTGAGTATTACATTGTATTATTAGAATATTATCGAAACATAGTTCTTGTTCGATAACGGGTAAACGGTGTAAAATACGCACCTCTTATGAGAATTTATTTCATAACTCTCATAAGTTGTATTATCGAAAAACAGTTCTTGCTTCAATAATCGATAAGCGGTTAAAATACGCATCATTTATGGGAATTTACTTAGTAACTTCCCATAAGTTTTATACTCATAACATGTTTAATACTAAGGAGATAGTTTTATGATTTCAATTTTATTAGTTGTCATTTACGTTGCCTTCATTAGTCTGGGTTTACCAGATTCTATCTTGGGATCGGCATGGCCGTCGATGTATCAAGAGTTACATGTATCATTTTCCAGTGCAGGTATCATTAGTATGATAATTGCGGGTGGAACTATTGTATCGAGCCTTGCTAGTGATAGAATGTTACGGAAATTTAATACTGGTATTATAACAATGGTAAGTGTAGCAATGACAGCAGTAGCATTACTTGGTTTTTCCTTCTCCAATTCGTTCTGGCAATTATGCTTATGGGCTATCCCTTATGGTCTTGGTGCTGGTAGTGTAGATGCAGCTCTCAATAATTTTGTTGCACTACATTATAAATCACGCCATATGAGTTGGCTTCATTGCTTTTGGGGAGTAGGAGCAACTTTGGGTCCTTACATAATGGGACTTTGTTTGACCAATGGACTAAGATGGAATTCCGGTTATCAGACCATTGGCGTCATTCAGATAATCCTTGTTATCTTCCTATTTATTTCCCTTCCTTTATGGAAAGTGAAACAAAAAGATAAGGAAAATGAAATATTAGAAGCAAAAGGTCTCAATTTTAGAGAAACGATAAATCTTCCAGGTGCAAAAGCTATTTTAATTGCGTTTTTCTCTTACTCCTCATTAGAAGCTACAGCAGGACTCTGGGCAAGCAGTTTTATGGTCCTCTATAAAGGAATCGATGCCGTTACTGCAGCAAAATGGGCAGCATTATTTTACCTAGGAATCACAATAGGTAGATTTCTAGCTGGTTTTATAACCGAAAAATTAGGGAATAAAAAGATGATACGCATCGGACAAGCCATTGCATTTCTCGGAACAATATTAATGTTGCTACCACTTGGAAATCTATCTGCTTTGTTTGGGCTAACCTTAATCGGACTTGGTTGTGCACCTATTTACCCAAGCTTGCTCCACGAAACACCAAATAACTTTGGTGCTGACAAATCACAATCAATTATGGGAATGCAGATGGCATGTGCTTATATTGGTACCACGATCATGTCACCATTGTTTGGTGTTATTGCTGATAAAATTAGTATAAGCGTCTACCCAATTTATTTAATGATATTTACTGTAGTAATGTTTGTAATGGTAGAACGTGTGAATAAGCTTCACGGAAGATAACTTATATTTGAATATAGAATTAATAAATACCGTATATACTTAATCTAGAAATATAGTTTAGCTTAAAGGAGGGAATAACAATGGAATTTTGCTGGATTACAATTAGTGTTAAAAACATGGAAGAGTCACTTCATTTTTATCATGAAATCATCGGCCTTAACATAGCAGAAAGATTTAAGGCAGGTGGGGAAACAGAAATCGCAATGCTAGGAGAAATCGGGGGTACAAAAGTTGAATTAATTTGCGATAAAGATCATATCGTACAGAGTACTGGTTTATCTATAGGGTTTGAGGTTGAGTCACTAGAGAAAGCGATGGAACTAATGCGCGAAAATAATATACCAATTCTAAGAGGACCGATTTCACCAAATCCAACGGTCAGTTTTTTCTTTATCAATGATCCAAATGGTGTCGAAGTACAGATTGTTCAACATAGTCATAACTAAGAAAGATAGGAATAAATCATCTTATTAATATCAAATTTTAAAGAATAATTTAATAAAATCACATAAGACTGAAGCTGTAAAAGATGATTAAACTTGTTATTAAAATTATCTTTCACAGCTTCTATTTTATTAAAGCATTCATCTCTTTATATTTATATTACTATAAAATCAAATTTTGTTATAAATTTCTTCCTTAATAACCAATCAATATCAGATGACTTACCAAGAAATCGATTCCTTACTTCATAAGAAATAGTAGTTAACACTTGATAATCTGTATAATATTATATAGATTTACTTTGTTCTATTTTGTAAATATTAATATTCTGTTAAATTTATCTGCATAATTTGATTTTTTATATCAATTGAGTTATAATTGATTCATACAAGTAGAAAAAATGTAAATACACTTGTCAAAAATATTGTTGAGGCATATATTCCTGGATGAACTAATATACTTATCAAGTATATAATTTCTTAATCCATGACAAGGAAAAGTTTGTGAAACGTATTTTTTCTTGTTTATTGGTAGGAAAATATATGTAGAACAAAGAAAATGAACAGGAGGATTAAAATATGAATAAGTTATTTAAATGTACAGTTTGTGGTTATATTTATGAAGGAGAAAGTGCACCTGATGTATGTCCAAAATGTAATCAGGGAGCTGATAAATTTGTTGAATTAAGCGAAGAAGATGCTAACAAGGTGTATCGCTCAGATAAGACAAACGCAATCCATATGCAAATTATTCATTTAGCAGAGAAAATTGCTAAATTAAGCCAAGTAGGTATCGAAGATAATCTTGATCCAATGTGCGTTGCTGCTTTTACAAAGGCAAAGGACGAAGCTTGGACAATTAAGCAAAGATGTAAAGCTGAGCTAGCTGGACATATGAGCAAGGGTAAATGGTAAATTAGGCATATCTTAAAAATATCTTATAAATAAAAAGAAACGGCATAAATAAATTGAATTTATGCTGTTTCTTTTTTTAGTCCTCTACTATTTTAAGTGTTAATTTGATAAATATATTTTCAAATTGACTTATCTTAAATTCTTTAAGCAATTAGCAATAAAATACCAAATGTATTGAATTATTTCATTTACTATAATATCCTATAGTAAACAAGAAAAAGTAAGCTTTACGAATTTTTTCTTGTCTTAAGTAATATCCATTTTTAATTACCTATAACAATCGATAGCGCTTGTAATTTTATAAAAAATATAAGTAAAAGTGTACGTAATTAAATGTATTTATTTGTTTTCTGTTCGTAATATGGCTAAACATTATTTCAGATAATAACAGAGAGAGAAGTACCAAATCTAAATAGATGGGGAGACAAGTATGGAATGGAGTTATAGGAATATCTGCAGTTTATGGGAGTTCAGAAGAGAAGATAACAAAGAACTAAAGAAAAAAGGTAGGATATTAACTGTATTGGGATGTGTTGCAGGAGTGCCCTTAGGTTTATTATGGGTGAATTACAAAAATACAACTTATTTCTTTCCTATTATAATAATATGTATTACTATTATTTCCTGTAATTTAATACACACTATAGTTCATGAGACCGGTCATTTTATAGGAGGATTAATTAGCGGATACCGTTTGATTTCCTTCCGAATTTTTTCATTAGCTTTTGTAAAGAGTGGTGATCGTTATAAACTTAAATTACAAAAGTTAAAAGGGACAGGTGGTCAGTGCCTTATGCTTCCACCGAAAGGAATTGAATTCGTACAATGTCCATATTATCTGTATAATATGGGTGGTATCTTTTTTGATATGTTTGTAACTATGCTTGTATTTTTTAGTGCAGTTTGGTTATGTAAAACCCCTATAATGAAAAATTTATTACTAACCTATGTTGTAATGGGAATTTTTTCAGCGATTATAAATTATGCTCCTTTACCAAACTTCATTGGAGCAAATGATGGTATTAATATCCGAGCGATTCGAAAAAACAAATCATTACTAAAGCCCTTTATGCAACAACTAATCATTTATCAATCCTTGTGTGATGGTAAAGATTTTCATGTATTTACGGAGGATGAGCTTGAGCTTCCAAAAGATGCAGATATAACAAATCCAATTAATAATTACTTTCTAAATATTCAATACTTGAAATATATAGAAATCAGAGATTTTAAAAGGGCAGAGGACACGCTTTTAACACTGGAAAGTGAATATGAAAGTATGGCACGACGCATGCGATTGATGATAGATGTGGAACGATTATTTTTTTTATTGATCCAAGATGCTGATATCCGAGGTATAAAAACTTATTACAAAAATATAAAAAAAGATATGAAAAAAAATATATCCTCGCCATCTGTCTTACGTACCTTATTTGCTTATGAGAAAATAATTCATAAGGATAATAAAAAAGCCAATCTGTTTCGAAAAAGGCTTCTAGTAATGTTACATACTACTCCAATCAAACAGGAAGTTCAACTTAATATTGATCTTATAAACTGGTTGGAAGAACAAGTTATAAATATGGCATAAAATGATACCATTGAGGAATCAATCTATCCTCATTCATGTAATGTCATATTGCATCTTTATCCTGACAGAACATATCGAAAACCGAAGATAGACCTTAATCACAAATTATGAAACGATCTAAAAAGCTATGCGTGTTTGAAGCGTGTAGCTTTTTTATGTTTGATTTTTATAAATTACTTATTGTCATTTTATCTTTTTCTAGCTTTACTTTTTATGTTTGATTTCCAATATTTTTTTCATCTCCATACTTTCTACAAAAATATTCGATATTATAGAAGCACTCACAATTAGAATAAATTACATGAGGTACATATACGTTCAAGTAATTTAAATTTCAGATTGTAATCATCTAACGAAATAATAAGTATGTGTTAAAGTATGAACACGAAGATGAGTAAAGAAATGAAAGTAAACATTTGCTCCAAGTCATTAGACACAGAGCTATAAGAACAATCTATCATTTTTAGAAAGATGATGATAAGGGAGGAAATTAATTGGAACCAATTATTACGGAAAAAGAACTAAAGATAGGGGGGATGACCTGCGTAAGTTGTGAAAATAGAATCGAAAGTCAGTTAAACCAGACTATTGGAATAAAAAAAGCAACAGTCAGTTACAGCAACGAAACAGCACAGATATCCTATGACAGCAATATTATTACGATGAAAGATATTGTTCAAATCATAGAAGAAGTGGGTTATGAAGTAATAGAAGATTCCAGTACTCAAAAAACCAGCACAGATAATATTAATAAGTTATTAGGTGCAGCAGTCATTATACTAGCTCTTTATACCATTATAAACAGATTTGGGTTATTTAATCTTTTTAACTTCTTTCCACAGGCAGAGGAAGGTATGGGCTATGGAATGTTATTTATCATTGGGCTGTTAACCTCGGTACACTGTGTTGCAATGTGTGGTGGAATTAATCTATCACAATGTATCCCACAAGCTGCAAAACAGAGAGGACAAGATGGTAGGTTAACATCACTTAGACCAAGCTTTCTGTACAATTTGGGAAGAGTGATTTCCTATACAGTAATCGGCGGTATCGTAGGAGCACTTGGCTCTGTTATAAGTTTCTCCGGGAGTTTTAAAGGAATTGTTCAAATAGTAGCAGGAGTTCTTATGGTGATCATGGGATTAAATATGTTGAATATCTTTCCATGGCTTAGAAAATTAAACCCTCACATGCCGAAAATATTTGCTAGAAAATTAAATAAAGAAAAAAACAGTAATAGTCCATTCTATGTAGGATTACTCAATGGGCTTATGCCATGTGGCCCTTTACAGGCAATGCAGCTTTATGCTTTATCAACAGGTGATCCATTAAAAGGTGCTCTTTCCATGCTTTTATTCAGTTTGGGAACCGTACCATTAATGTTTGGGTTAGGCGTATTAAGTTCAGTACTTAGTCAAAAATTTACGAAGAAAGTAATGTCCGTAGGTGCAGTTTTGGTCGTAGTTCTAGGATTCTCCATGTTTCAAAGTGGACTTAGTTTATCAGGTTTCGCTGCAACACCATTTGACCAGTCTACTAGTAGTAACGTAGCTAAGATACAAGATGATGTCCAAATCGTAAATACCACCCTAAATTCTGGCCGATATGAGCCAATAACCGTTCAAGCTGGAATACCGGTGAAATGGATAATTACTGCTGAAAATGGAAGTATAAATGGCTGTAATAATAGAATTTATATCCCAGAGTACGGTATTGAAAAGAAATTTGAAATTGGGGAAAATATAATTGAGTTTACTCCCGAAAAAGCAGGAACATACCGTTACAGCTGTTGGATGGGTATGATTCGAAGTACAATTACCGTTTTAGAAGAAGGACAAACAACTCCACCTCCTGACACAGAAGTACAGGATGATTACACTGGTTCTTATAATGATTTTAATTTAGATGATACAGTTCAGAATAAGGAACCAGCAGGATATCAGATACCGGTAGATAATGTTGTAATTGCTAAGAAAAATGGTGATAAGCAGACGGTAGAAATAAATCTAACAAATTCAGGATTCAGCCCTGCTTTAATCATTATGGAGTCTGGCATTGAAACCGAATGGAACATCCATGCTGAATCATTAAATGAAGGAAATAAAACGCTGTTATTTCCGTTTTATGAATCAGTCCTTCCTCTGAAGGAAGGAGATAACCGCTTGTATGTCTTACCAATTCTTGATTTTGATTTCTCTACTATTGATTATAATTTCTTTGGATTTGTTAAAGTTGTGGATGATATCGATGATATCAATATAGATGCAATAAAAGAACAAGTAAGTAATTATGAGACTTACAAATGGAATTATAATCAGATAGGTAATGGTGGAGGAGGGGGCGCAAGCTGTCATTAAATAAACCATTTACATTTCATATAAATTATTTATAAGCTGACTAAATAAAGGCGACTAGTCAAGGCGGATATTCGCAATCCGCTTATGCTATCAGCTCTACCTCATTGCCACTACATGGTATTTAAAACAGGCAAGTCCTTACACCCGCTTAAAGTAGCGAGGACTTCCCTGACGAGGTTAAATTAATTGAATAATTTCATTAACATAAAAAAGGGAGATTATAACTATGTCAAATTTGAAAAAAGAAAACAAGCAAAGTAAAAAGATTAACTCCACCACAATTATCTTAACACTGGCATTATTGCTATTGGTTGGATTTACAGTAGTAAACAAATTGAATAGCTCAAACGATAAGGAGAAAGCTTCCGCAAGTAATAAACAAGGAAAAACTGTGCTTAATGATAATGGGGATCTTGTTATTACAAAAATTGATATTTCATCCAAAGCAACATTTTACCCAGTAGAGGTTGATGGAACAAAATTAGAAGTAATTGCGGTAGAAGCTCCCGATGGTACTATCCGAACAGCGTTTAACACATGCCAAGTATGTTTTAGCTCCGGAAGGGGATATTATGTTCAAGAAAATGATGTGCTAAAATGCCAAAATTGTGGTAATCGTTTTAAAACCAGTGAAGTGGAAATTTCAAGAGGTGGCTGTAATCCAGTACCTATTTTCGATGACGAAAAGACTGTAACAGACGATACAATAGTTATATCCAAAGATTTTCTTAATGAGGCTAAACAAATCTTTGCAAACTGGAAGAGTTGATTTTAGCAAGTAATATAGATAATACAAGGAAAAGTTCACTTCGCGAGCTTTTCCTTGTCGCGAATAAGAGAGAAGTTTGAAGACAAGGATACAATTGCTGAATTACTTTTTAAATGATAAACTATAGAAATCTAGTAGAGGGAGGTCAAATATGAAGCAAAAAAATATTCTAGTTGTAGATGATGAGCAAAAGATTTTGGAGGTAGTTTATTCTTTTTTGGAGAGCCAAAACTATACAGTATTCCAGGCGGAAAATGGAGCAAGAGCATTTGAAATCTTTGAAAAAGAGAATATATCTTTGATTATATTAGACCTAATGCTACCAGATATCACTGGAGAGGAGATATGTAAAAAAATCCGCAAAACTTCCAGGGTTCCAATTATCATGCTTACCGCGAAAGTTGAAGAAAATAATATCCTAGAAGGTCTGGAAATTGGTGCAGATGATTATATGACAAAACCCTTTCGTTTAAAAGAACTACTTGCACGAGTGAATGCTGTTCTTAGAAGAACGAGTGAAGAACCTGTTCCCCTCTTTGACAAAATTTCTTTTGATAACGATAACTTCATTATAGATTTTGGAAAAAGTCTGGTATTAAAAAATCAGAATCCTGTGAACCTTACACCAACTGAATTTAATATATTATCCACCTTAATTAAATATCCTGGAAAAGTTTTTACGAGAGAAGAACTAATTGAATTTGCTTTAGGAAGTGAGTTTGAAGGTTTTGACCGGGCGGTGGACAGTCATATTAAGAATTTAAGACAAAAGATTGAAGATAATCCCCGTGCCCCTAAATATGTATTAACCATTCATGGAAAAGGGTATAAATTTGGAGGTGATTAAGGTGAAAAAAAAGAGTCTAAAGACACAACTTTCGCTGGCCATCGCTTTAGTTGTTTTGATAACAGTAGCTTTCATTAGCGTATTATCTAATATATTTATTAATGAAAAATTTAAAGACTATATTGCCAGGCAACAAAAGCTACAAACAGAAGATATCGTATCAAGCCTTAGTCAACAATACAACAAGTGGACAAGGACTTGGAATACAGACTTTATTCATACGATTGGAATGTATGCCTTATACGATGGTTTTATCATCAAGGTCTATGAAAACGATGGTACTTCTGTATGGGATGCTGAACAGCATGATATGTCCTTGTGTACACAGGTTATGGCAGATATATCAAAACGGATGCAAAAAAAATATCCAAGAATGAACGGCGAATTTACTACGAAAGAATACAAGTTAAAACAAGGATCGGATGATGTTGGGGTGGTATCTATCAGTTACTTTGGACCTTATTTTCTTAGTGAGAATGACTTCAAGTTTTTAAACGCTCTAAATACTATCCTTGTAAGTATCGGTTCTGTTTCCTTAATGTTTGCTGTTTATATTGGATGGATGCTGGCAAGGAAGATAAGCAGACCTATTACAAAAACGGTGAAAATGACCACAGAAATTGCAGAAGGAAATTATGAGATACGTTTTACCGAACATACAGGAACAAAAGAGCTGGATGCGTTAGTTTCCTCTATCAATAATTTGGCAAGTACTTTAGAAAAACAAGAAGTTATACGAAAACAATTAACTTCTGATGTTTCCCATGAGCTACGTACACCATTGACTACGATTGGAACACATATAGAAGCTATGATAGAAGGTGTATGGGAACCAACAACGGATCGTTTAACAAGTTGTTATGAAGAAATCAATCGTATTACAAATCTTGTGAAAGATCTAGAGCAACTTTCAAAAGTAGAAAATGATAATTTAAAGCTTAACATAACTTCCGTTGATATATCAGAGGTTATTGAAACTATAAAGGGTAACTTCGAAACAGAACTATATAATAAAAGTTTGAATGTATCAGTGGTAGGGACTGCTGGAACTATACCAGTAGACAAAGAACGAATAAGTCAGGTAATTATAAACCTATTATCAAATGCAATAAAATACACACCAGACTTTGGTAAAATAGAAATCACTTTAGAAGACTACGAAACAAGTCTTGTTATCCAGGTGAAGGATAATGGAATTGGAATACCAGAAGAAGAGTTACCATTTATTTTTGAACGTTTTTATCGAGCAGACAAATCAAGAAATAGAAGAACCGGGGGAGCAGGAATAGGATTAGCAATTGTAAAATCTGTTGTTCATGCTCATGGTGGAAAGGTCGAAGTATCCAGTAAATTAGAGACAGGAACTGTTTTTCGAGTTTTATTACCAAGAAAGTAGACAGGTATAACTTACTATAATTAATTATATTGAGCTAAAAAGGTAAGAGATTGCTTACTATATTTTTAAAGTCATGCGTTTTAGTTTACGCATGACTTTTTTAATATATTTTTTCTATATTTGTCATATTATGTATACACAGTATCTATTGTTTGTTATAATAATTGAATTATAAAGTATTATATTTTATAGAACCATTACTGGATAAGATTTATAATATAAGGAAAGAAGGGGCTTAACATAGAAAACGATATGTTATTTACCTAACTAATATTTAAGAGGAGACGTATATGAAGAAAAAAATGGCCTTATTGCTTTGTTTTGCTTTCATAATACAACTGCAATTTGTAGGTTGTAAAAAAGCACCTGACGCAGAGGTAAGTCAAGTAAAGGACAATGAAATTACAAATGAATTAGAAGAATATTCAGATCCAGGAAAGAAAGAAGAGGAGAAGAAGGAAGAAAATATTATCCTCACTACCAATGATTTAAAAAACAATTATTCTACTTCCGAGACCTATGCGGAACCGTTGTATGGACTGCAAAAAGAGGAGATTATCTCTTGTCCTGTTCAATTTAATCTGCCAGAAGGTACTGAACTTACTGAATATGCTAATGTTTATTTAGATTCTACTTTAACCATACCAGCCGGTGCTGAGATCTCCTATGATAATAACACACAAACAATTAATCTAGCACCTCCTAGAAAACCTGTTTATCAGCCGGTAACCACAATGTTTTCTATCGTTAAGAATGAAGGGTGGGGCTATGCCAATACATATTATCTAGCTTATTTCTATGATTTAAAAACAGGAGAAAAGCTAGAAAAACCACAAATCACTATTTTTACCATTGAAAGAGAATTAAAGACTCCATTTCTTAAATATGAGATTAAAGATGGAAGCGTACGTTATTACTGGGATGAGGTTCCAGGAGCGGAGAATTATGTCCTTAGCTTTGTTAAGAAAGATGAAATTCAGTTTGATTTTCTTTCCTTTAAAAAAGTAGTTGATTCCGAATACGTCGATAAAGACATTTTGGAAATGGGAGTCCATAAATTAATTAATTTTAAATATAGATTAAGTAACGATGATGATCTTGACCTCTACTATGTAACGGTTATGGCCATTGATAAAGATGGTAACGCCTCCAATGCGAGCAATATGATTTCTATTGATTCATTTCGTAATAAGCTACCATTTCGAGCACTTAGCCTTACAGAAGAAGGGGTAAGCTCTATAGCAGATCAAATTAATTTACTCGGAAACAGACGTCTTGTAGAGATGTGCGATGGCAGCAAGGTCCTCTATACTGTTACTTACGATATTGAACACGCTAGAATTACCCAATTATCTGACATTGTATTTAAGCTTGAGGGAGAGGATCGAACACTATTAGCGCTGGATTCTTTTGTCGATGGTACGGACTTAAAATTAATTTCCTTAGTAAAGAATTTTGATGAATCAACTATGGAAAAAGAATTGAAATTACTATATGAGCAAACAGAAGTCTCAAAAGGGAATGCCGGTGTTACAGGTAAACCTGAATTTACGTTGATAGAAGAAAATGACTCTAAGGATAGCCCAGTAGATTCCTCAAGTCCAAATGAAATTATTGTAAAAAATGATAACTTTCCTGTGTTTGCTTCCAGTGCTTTAACAGAATATCTTGCGAGAAATATGCTATTAAATGAAGAAACGATCAACTTAAAAGACTTCAAAGAAGCATCGGATATTGATTTATTATGGGATTCTTTGTACGAAGCAATTTATCAAAATCCTTTGATCCTTGGTGTAAGCAGTTTTCAATATAATCGTTTCAGTAAAATATTGATGATTGAGTATGAACAAGATAGGGCAGAGCAGGAAAAGAAACAGGAGGAGATTAAAAAGGAAGTAAACAGGGTTGTTGGTGAGATTATTACTCCAAAGATGACAGATCTTGAAAAAGAATACGCAATTAATCAATATTTGTGTGATATTGCAGAATATGATACTGATGCTCTAGATAATGCAATGGAAAATGATTATATACCGGATTCTTCTTTCCGCGATTCCTTTACGCCATATGGAGTACTGATTAATAAAAGTGGCGTATGCGCAAGTTATGCAGCTGCATTTAAGTTATTAGCAGAACAAGCCGGGCTTGACTGTCTTGTTATTACAGGTAATTTAAATGGTAATCTGCCACATGCTTGGAATCGAGTATTAGTAGATAACGAGTGGAAAACTGTGGATTCCACAAATAATGATAATGAAGAATTATTTAATGCTTTATTAAATCTACCGGATTCGGTTGCTGCTAAGGTGTTAGTCGAGGATGATCTTTACATCTCAAATCAAAAATATGGAGAATTCACCTCCGTGAAGGAAGATGCAGAGTACTATAGGGTAAGCAACCAGTATTATAGTAAAAGTAAGATTGCAGACAGCCTTGCAAAAGAAATATTAGCATCTGGTACTGTAATTCTTCGAACCGATTATGATTTATCCGACGAGGAATTTCAAGATATTGTTCAATCAGTGATCGAGACCGCAAAATTAGAGGACAAATTAGATAAATTAATCGGTGGTTATTGGCTTGGTGTTATCTATTTGTCGCTTGAAAACTAAAGAGTAGAAAAGGATGATACAAAGATGAAAAAAATATTATTAGTTACTGTATTAACGATAGCCTTAGCATGTACAGCATGTTCAAAAAAAGCAGCAGTTAAGACATCGGCTGGATCAGGGTCAGGGAATCAGACACCAGTTACCCAAGTTCTTGAAGATTTATCAGAAGATTTGGACAGCTTTCAATTGCAAATCGACGATGTAATCTATACGATGCCGATGAAATATTCTGATTTTGTCTCATACGGTTTTGAGATGAATGAAGATGACAGTGAAAAAATAGAACCTAAATACTACGGCTGGGCATCCTTTCATCTAGGAGATTTAAAAATAGAATCAACTGTTATAAATGCAGATAAAAAAACGCGTTCGATTTCAAAATGTTATGTAGGCGGTATTGAAATTAAAAACAAAAACGAGAATGGAAAAGATGCCTTCATCGCTTTACCAAAAGGTATCATTTTTAATAAATCCACCTTGGATGATGTATTAGCCGCATATGGGGAACCTAGTAAAATATACGAACTTTCCACATATACGATGTACGTTTACGAATTTGGTATTAACAGGAGCGTTACAATTAATATTGGTAAAACGAGCGGCGTTGTTGACAGTTTTGAGGTTAGGAATCTGCTTGTGAAATAGCATTCCTCATTGTAGCAAATAAAGTGTTTGAAAGCAGAGAAAAGCCTATTACAAAATGGGCTTTTCTCTTTCTGTATCGAAACATATACCATATAGGATAGACCAAAGTGGATTTCTATGGTAGAATAGCGTTTAATGATTATTTTACTAGAAGGAGAGTACAGAATGGAAAAAATTAAATTAGCACTTATCGGCTGTGGCTATCTGAATGAAATCGTGGCCAATGCATTGAAGGATGGCTATCTGCCAGAATATGAACTTGTTGCTGTGTTAGGAAGGACTTATGCCCGCTCGAAAGCCTTTGCTGATCATTTTGGATGCAAAGCATGTTCCGATATCAATGAACTAATGGAGATGAAACCAGATTTTATAGCAGAAGCAGCATCTGTGAAAGCGGTCAGGGATTATAGTGAAATCGTACTTAATGGCGGTTCCAACCTTGTTGTACTTTCAATCGGAGCCTTTGCAGATCAGGAATTTTATGAAAGAGTTAAAACTACAGCAGCACGAAATAAACGCCGTGTATATATTGCCAGCGGTGCTGTAGGCGGTTTTGATGTTCTGCGTACCGCTGCTCTCATGAGCCCGATAACAGCTTCCATCAGCTCACAAAAAGCGCCAGGATCACTTTATTATACACCACTTTACAAAGATGGATTACTTGATATTACAGAACGTGAGCAAGTATTTACCGGTACCACCAAGGAAGCAATTGCAATCCTTCCAACCCATGTGAATGTCGCAGTAGCAACTGCTCTTGCCAGCGCAGGCCCTGAAAATACTATTATGAATATTGAAGCGGTTCCTGGTTTTAGAGGAGATGAATATAAAATTGAAATTAAAGGCGAAGAAGTAAGAACAGAACTTAATATCTATTCACGAACCAGTAAGGTTGCTGCTTGGAGCGTCGTAGCTGTACTACAAAATGCTGTAGCACCAATTGTATTTTAGGAGGAAGGAAAAATGTTTAAAAAATTAGTTGCAATCGAACCAGTTAGCTTGATTCCATCTGCGGAACAAAAACTTCATGATTATGCGAAAGAAGTAATCATGTTTGATGATATACCGAAGGACAACAAAGAAATTATTCACCGAATTGGTGATGCGGATGCTGTACTTCTTAGCTACACCAGCAGTATTGATAAGGAAATTCTGGATGCTTGCCCTAATATCCGCTACATCGGTATGTGTTGCAGTCTATATGCACCAGAAAGCGCAAATGTAGACATTCTTACCGCCAATGCTAAAAATATCACAGTTTATGGAATACGTGATTATGGTGATCAGGGAGTCGTTGAATATGTAATCAGCGAACTTGTACGGTATCTACATGGTTTTAGCGGAAAGCAGTGGCAAGAGCTTCCGATAGAGATTACTGATCTAAAAGTCGGTATCGTAGGTCTTGGTACTTCCGGACAGATGATAGCTGTCGCACTTCAGGCTCTGGGTGCAGATTTATATTATTATAGCCGTACCCGTAAACCAGAAGAGGAAGCACGAAACATCAAGTATCTACCAATGAAAGAGTTGTTGGAAACCGTAGATGTTGTCTGTACTTGTTTAAATAAGAACGTTATTTTATTCCAAGAAGAACAATTTGAATGGCTTGGAAATCATAAAATCATGTTTAATACCTCTATCGGTCCGTCACATGACGTAACTGCACTTTCAAAGTGGCTTTCCAATGGCGATAATGAGTTTTTCTGTGATACAGTAGGGGCATTAGGAGATAATACTGGTAAGCTTCTTGCGAATCCTCATGTTAATTGTATGCATGTGTCTACCGGACGTACCAAACAAGCCTTTGATCGTCTGAGTGAAAAGGTATTAAATAATATCGAGACGTTTTTAAGAGATAATAATATGTAAATGATTTTCTCTTAAAAAATAGGTGTGGTGACTAATTACATTATTTAAGTTAACTGTAATTTTGCCCAATTCCAATTACGATCATAACATAATCATTTTAGATGAACCTAAACATAGACATGAAGCCCGATGCCACGGGCTTCTGTTATTATAACATAAAAAATAACCGGAGGATAACCGATGTTAGAGCATGATATCTATGCAGCAATTGATGGCGAAGAAACTATTGCAGGGAAAGAATATACAAACGAAGAAATTGTTGAAATTAAAATGAATCGGATAGAATTTGATGGGATTGTCTTCTCTAAATGCCGTTTTGTTAACTGCGATTTTAGTGGTAGTTCGTTTTTGAATGTAACATTTTCAAACTGTGATTTGTCGAATTGTAGATTTCAGGACTGCTATTTTAGGGATACTAAATTAAATGAGTGTAAAGGAGATGGGAGTAATTTCAGCCAAAGCTCATTACACAGGGTAATATTTGAAAGTGGTTCGTTTCATTATTCAAATTTTACTAGTATTCTAAGCGATAATTGCTGTATGTATCATGTGGATTTTTGTGATTCTGCTTTCCAAGAAATGAAGATTAAGAAAATAATTTTCCACACAGTGAATTTATCAAGATGTGATTTCTTCAAAACAAAACTAAAAGGTGTTGATTTATCTACCTGTACTTTAGAGGGGATAACAGTATCCGATACATTTAAAGAATTACAGGGAGCCAAAATAAACCCAATACAAGCTATGGATATTGTGCAGTTACTTGGGATGAAAATTGTGTAAGAACTTAAAAGGCTACAAATAGAGTTAAAAGCAACCATAATATACTAAATTATGGAACTAATCAAAATAAATCTCGTCTAATCTATGAAAAATATAAATCATAGGATGGGAGAATTATTTTGTATGATTCAATTAAAACGGAGTGTGAAACAAAAAATTGTATCAATATTGTTACTTTTCATAATTGCATCTACGGGGGGAGGATGTGATTTTGATTCACTTCTATTTGCATCCATGCAAAAGCTAAAAGTTTATAGCAATGAAGAACTTGTAACAAGTATTTCATTTAAAGATTTAACCAAAACGAATGAAAAAGCGGATGAAAAAATTGCAAATGCCGGTACATATAAACAACTGCTTTCGATTCTTTATTCCATGAATATTTTCCCAAATGAAGAACATAAAACATTTTGGAACATTATTGATAAAGGTGAAATATTAACAGAAAGTAGCAATAGTAATGAATCTTTTAACAATACAAACCATTCCGAAACAAACACTCAGGTATCCGGTGTTGACGAAGCAGATATTATAAAAAATGATGGATATTATATTTATTATCTAAGAGATGGTATGCTTAGTATAATTAATACATCCAAAGAACTGCCTGATATTGTAAGTAAAACGATGATAAGTGATAACTACAAATCGTTCTATGATATGTATATATCAGATGACATTCTTGTTGTTTGTGGAGGAAAATACGTAGATTTTAACAACAGATCGGATGATTCCAAATCCTATTCTGATTATAGTGATATAGTAGAAACTAATTATGCGAATCCATTGAATTTTTTTACTGTGTACGCTGTGTATGATATCAGTAACAGGAAAAATCCTATTCTAAAACGCACGATAGAAATTGAAGGAAGTGAAGTTTCTTCAAGATTAATTGGAGATAATTTATATTTTGTAACTAATAAAGAAATTCCTTATATTTCTGATTTTAGTGTAAATGATTATAAAATACTTCCTATGTATAAAGATACAGCAGATTCTACTGAAATAAAAGTAATACAACCTGCTAATATATTATATTTTCCTGATAGCATAGATGCACAATATATGTTAGTTGGTACATTCGATATTACAAAAAATGATGTTGTCGTTCCACAAGCATATCTTGGTTCAGGCTCCAATATCTATATGAATACACACTCGCTATATATAAGTAGAGAGAAAAACCAACCACGCTACGTTCAAGAATCATCATCCAGTGAAGCTGTGGCTTTTTCTCTAACAACTGAGATTTATCGGTTTGCAATCGATGGCATGGATATCAAATTTGTTGGTATAGCTGAAGTAGATGGGTACCTGATAAATCAATATTCAATGGATGAATACAACGGTATTTTAAGGGTTGCTTCTGGAAATTATTCGTATGGTAATGGAATAATAACAATTGATATTAATACCATGAAGCCGATTGCTTCCATTTCAGGCCTTGCTGTGGATGAAAGAATTTATTCTGTTCGCTTTATGGGTGATGTCGGATATATGGTGACGTACCGCAATGTTGATCCGTTGTTTGTATTTGACCTTTCAGATCCATCGAAACCTTTAAAGACAGGTGAATTAGAAATACCTGGTTTTAGCCAGTATTTACATCCAGTAGGAGATAAGTATTTAGTCGGCTTTGGTAGAAATACTGAAGAAAGATTTTATTTAGACGAGGCTGGAAAAAAAGTTTCTACAGGTTCAACAAAGGATTTGGGCTTTAAAATAAGTTTGTTTGATGTGAGTAATTTATATAATCCAAAAGAAGTGTTTGTAAAAGCCTATCTTGAAGGTTCCTATAGTCCAGCAAGTTATAATCCGCAAAGTATAATGGTTGATGTAAAAAATAATCTATTTGCATTTCCAATTTTTATAGATGATTACCGCTATGAAAATAGAAGATATGGTACTGTTGTGATGATTAGTCCATCGTCTGAGTTTATAACGCTTACTGATGTCGATGTAATTACTAACAATATACATGATGCTCGTTTTTGCTATACAAATGGTAAATTATATTTTTTAACAGATAGCGTCATAGCAGTATATAGCTATCCAGAGTGTTCATTTATTAATCAAGTTAGCTATTAATGATTATAACAATCAGGTCTTGTTCCGTAACAGGATTAAAGACACAAACACCCGAAGATTTAAAAAGAAAAGCATACATATGATCTAGTAGAACAGCAGAAGAGAGCAGGGTACCTGCTCTCTTTCTTTCAGTATAAGGAAAAGTTCGTTTATCTTGACTTTTTCTTGTTAATCATTATGGCTCGATTCCCCAAACAAGCTTATTGTTTAAATATCCTGTAACTTTTTCAGAATTTACGTATTGGCTACTGGATGCATTAAATGAGTAATCATCCGCTTGGTTGTAATTTGACCAGTTTGATTTCGCAAATCTTGTTTGGACTTCTGCACTTTGCCCAGCTTTAAGTGTTCCAGCGGATGCTGTAAATGTAATTTCCAAACAATAATCAGCTCCCGTGCCTGGCTTTGCAAGCTTAACAAATTCACCCTTTACGTTTTCGCTACCGTTACTTGCCCAGTCACACCAGAAGTTCTGTGATAGTTCACCATCAATTGTATAGTAGTAACGAAGTTTTACATTACTCAAAACGATATCTGAGTTTCCAGTGTTAAGTAGTTTAAATTTTGGTGATATTCCATTGGTGGATGCGCTTGTATTTCCGTTAAAAGCTTGAATTACTATATTTCCTGTAACCACGGGAGCAGTTGTATCAATGACATTCAATGTTAAAACAGGGTTATTACCAGCACTAAATTGGAATGTTAATTTGTTTTCACCAAGTGGTAGCATGGATAGATAGGATTTAAGTAATACAATTGTATTGCCTGATACCGTATAATCCTTGTTGATAACAAGTGAATTGCTATTATTCATAACACTCACAAGCGAAAGTCCGTTTAAGTTAACTGTTACGTTGATATTTTGCTGTTTCTCTACTGCTTTATCAAAGGTTGCATTAACCGGAGTAATAGTAGCACTCGGCGTTGAATCTATGACATTAACTTTTAAAACAGGATCTTTTCCTTTATCAAAGTCAAAAACGAAAGAATTCTCACCCATTGGTATTTGGGAAAGGAAAGTTTTCTTTAATACAAGATTATTTCCGCTTAAGGTATAATCTACATTTAATTTTAATGTCGTTGTACCTAGTTTGATTGAATTCAATGTATTTCCATTAAACACTATGGAAATTGTTTTATCGCTTTGATTCGGTGTATATTTATCAAATGTTATAGAAGTTGGTGTGATCGTCGAACTTGGTGTTTGATCATCAACTTTTAAGTTCGGTAACTCATCCAATGTAATAACATAATTGCTTTGATAAAGCTCTTTTAGTGTTTTGGGATAATTATTTGCAGAGCTCATGAGATACTCACCATACCATGGGCAGAAATATAGCCAACCTGATTTTTCCTCGGTTAGATTTTGAAGACTTGGAACCGTGTCATTCTCTGTCATAGCAACCATTTTCTTACCGCTTGTTAGATCAACGAGCTGATAGAATATAGTTGTAATAGCATCTTCATTTGGAACACCGGATAACCCGTCATAGCGATTATAGACTGTATTGTACTTATCATACCCGACGATATCTACCATATTGTCACCAGGATACCAAGCAGGAGAGGTGCTGTAAACATAGCTGTTATACGTCCAAATTAAATTATGTAATCCATAGTCCTTAGTTAGCCTTGTATATAACATTTCCCATAATTGCTTATAAACCTTTGCACCTGCGGATGCCCACCAGAACCACGCACCTTCTCCATTTGCTCCACCATTACCTTCCGCCTCATGATATGGTCGGAATATGATAGGTATGTTATTCTGCTGTAAAATAAGCAGCTGCTCTGCTAAATTATCAATTGTCATCATTACATATTGGTACTCTTTTGTACCAGGAATAACAGCATTTGCAGTTTTAAAATTTGTTTCCGTTGGCTTATAGGTTGTCTTTTGCCAATCCACAAATTCACCGAGCTTATAGGAATTAAAATCTTTTGGAACAGTAATATGCCAGCATCCCGTAGCAATACCGTTTTTGTTATTAACCCAATTAATAATACGATTTGTTGTGCCATCTTCCCAACCGTATAATGGATTATAGTTCATAAAATCAAATCCTCTGATTGCTGGATACTTACCTGTTAAATTGTAAATCCAATCAAACTCTAATTCTGGATTTCCGTTATTTCCGCCTCCATAGATCTCTTGCTGTCCAGAGATGATATGTTTACCATATACCTCAGTCAAATATTTCATTAGAATTTTTGTTTCTGGTGTTGCCTGGCTATCGGAAAGGGTAGGAGCTACAATTAAACTATCTAATTTCGCATAATCCACAGTGAAAGTATCAAAATAAGCAAATCCCCAACCTCCCTTAATTTGTATTGTGTTACTGCCTTTGGTTAATTTATAAATTCCAAAGTTAAAATCCGACCACACCGTAGTGTATGGCAACATAAAAGAGCCTTTATTCATGCCGTTTACGCTTAAGTATTGAAGTCTACCATCAGGGCTTAACTCTTGCATATACCGAGTGGATATCGTATACATACCTGTCTCTGGAACAGTGACATCGAAAGTTAATGTGCCTGAGTTCTGCATCCAAACAAATCCTGACCCTGAGTATCCAGGCTTTGGTTGTCCATAAATTGCAGTAACAACTTGAAGCTCAGAGGATAATCGCGTATTTTCGCTTTCGATAACGAAAAACGCAGTGCCTGCACTAACTGGTACCGTAATAAAACCAAACAGCAGCGATAGTGCGATAAGAAACGTACTTACTTTTTTAACTAATCCTTTCATTTTTATACTCCTTTCTTGTATTAACCTTGATTTGTCAAAGTTAATTAATAAAATGTTATATAACCCCTACAATTTAAAAATAGCACAATTCCCATATAATGTAAATATTTGTGATTATATCTAGGAATAAATATCTACCAAAAGATCTACTTGACTACAAAGCAGTAGTTCAACTATAATATTGTAATATAGTTGAGTCATTATTCAACTATTATAACTGAGTGAAGTGTTAGAAAAAATTCTAAGTTAGCACATTACGCTGAGCAAAAATTTCTAAGTCTCACACTAGAAGATCGAGAATGAAGCGTTCTTCTTACTGATTGTTTGTGCCACAAAAGTGGCATGGTTGCCTACTTGCAGGCATGTTTTTGAGAAAATAAAGTTCATTAACTCAGTGAATTGCTTTGCAAAACACTGTGCAGATATTATGCCTGCGGCTCAAAGTTTGCAGGCTATGGAAAGGCAGGGGAATTCATATGAGAGTACCTGATATTAACTGTGATTGTGACGTTATCCATGCAAATATAGTTGAGAGAGTCAGACAATCTATGCCTGGAGAAGACGAGTTATATGATTTATCTGATTTCTTTAAGGTATTAGGGGATAGCACACGTGCCAGAATTATAAGTGCATTGGATATTAATGAGATGTGTGTATGCGATTTGGCAGTATTATTAAATATGACGAAATCAGCAATATCACATCAATTAAGATCATTAAAAGAAGCGAATTTAGTTAAATTCCGAAAAGAAGGAAAAGTTGTTTTCTATTCCTTAACCGACGATCATGTCAAGGATATCTTTGAAAAAGGATTAGAACATATTAGAGAAAAATTATATTAGAAAAAAATCATATTAGATATTGGTCTGGATAATCGTACAGATATTGGGGGTTGCAGTATCCTTGAATCTTACACAATATAAGAAAACCCAGATATCGTAATTAGCAAGTCACAATCGTAAATTATCCAGGCGAAGGAGAGCAATATGGATATACAATGTAAATTAAACTTTGAATCATTAGAAAATAATATTATAGATGTAATAAAAGAAGAACAAATTAAATTAGGCTATAGAGAAGAAACCTTACGATTATATTATCCAATGGAATCTATAAATAATTTATTAGGTGCAGAATTAACAAAAGAAAAGCTTTCGGAAGTTTTATATGAGTTTTGCATCTATTTAAAAGAACGTTTTGGCAACGTAGAGTATTATCGTAACAACACCCGATACTGTTTTGTAATTCCTCCGAAAGGAGTAACTTATGTCCATAAAGAGGTGAACGACCCAATTTTTTTACAGAAATTTATCGAGACAATAAGTAATCATCATTGCAGCATAGAAGATATTCTATTGGTATTTCATCGGTTTTCAGACAAAGTCATATGTGATAAAGTAAGCAATGGAGAATTTGATTATTTAATATATTTTGAAAATGGTGATCCAGATGCATATCGTTATTGTATAAAATTTGAAGAATGCCATGCGACCTATCATAGATATACTTATACTGATTATGTTAGTTTTGGATTCTAACTATTAGATTGTGACTAATAGTTAGAACAATTTTAAATTAGGGTAGTAGAATAATTTGAAACTACAAAATATGTACCTTTCATTAATATATGAGCTGTTTGCACATGCGAACAGCTTTTTTAGTACTCTAACAAAACGATTCCTATTCTTCTTTTATCATTTTAATCTCATCAAAACATCTCTTTTGAAGAGCTTTAAAGTTTTCTTCCACATCTTTTCGGATACAATTAATAACTACATTAATCGTTATTGAAGTAAACAAAACAATGAAAGATGAATATCGGACTATACTATGAGATTGCACATAAGAAACTATAAGTGCAATACAGGAAATTATAATTAAACCTAACTGAACATTTTTTGTTCTCCTCATTTCAAACATATCGGCCTCCAAGAATTACATTTAATCCATATGAGTATTGTAAATTTTCCCATATAATATGTCAAGCTAATGCGGTTATCAATAAGACTAGCACCTAATTAAGTAGTTGACCGATTGAGCAAATTGATTTGGGAAGGTTTTAACTATGAAGGTAAAATACCTAAGATAGACGATGAAGTTTATCTTCCAATAAAACATGCTTGGCTAAATTATAACCGTGATATTTGTAGTGTTGTTATAGCACCAGATGGTAGTTATGCATCCTTTTGCGGTTTCTGGTATGATAATAAAACTCAAACAGGGCTTTTAGAACCAATGGTAACCTCAAAAGAATATCGTAAATCTGGATTAGGAAAAGCTTGTGTATATAACTCATTAAAAATATTACAATCGTATGGTTGCAAGAAAGTGTTTGTAACACCTGATGAAGAACCATATAATTATTATTGCAAGATAGGGTTTGACAGGATGAACTACACTCAGTGCTATGAAAAAATATTTGAATAACAAGTAAGTGTGTCAAAGCGGATATTCGTAATCCGCTTGCGCTACCAGCTCTACCTCATTGCCACTACGTGGCATTTTAAAACAGGCAAGTCCATACCCCCGCTTATGTAAGCGGGGGACTTCCCTGATGAGGTTTTTTCTATAAAACTAATATGCATTATTTTTCTGAAATACTTTATAGAAACAGCATAGAAGAGAAGCGGTCAGGCGTAAAAAAATCCTGACCGCTTTTATTCATTTTATTTACTGTATTTTAAACGAAAATAGCTAAAACTTCTTGTCATGCATATTAATCAGATACATTTTTGTATCAATTGTGTATAGAAATGATTATAAGTCTACTGAACCTTAAGTTTCTTAAATACCTTTACTAATTCATACCAAAAAACAGAAACAACAGCTATTCCAAATGCTCTTATGAACTGACTAGTAGATAACGATGCAAGCTTTAAAAATCCTGTAAGTGGCGTATACAGAATAGCTAGCAATCCTAAAATGGTAAATACAGCGACAATCCACATTACCTTATCTTTTACAAGGCGAGCAAAGGACTGTATTGCAAAATCGTGGTCAGAGCTATTAACTAGAACAAGAAATAAATTCGATAGTATAATGATTGTAAGTCCCATTGTACGAGCCAAAGATGCATTATCCTCATTTCCTGCAAGAACTGTAAAATATGTTGCAAATGAAGAAGCAAAAATCACAATACCCTGAACAACGCTCTTTAACAGCATTTTAATATTCACAAGTTTTTCTTTTGGATTACGTGGTTTACGCTCCATAATATCCGATTCAGCAGGTTGTCGCTCTAAAACAATCGAACAGGTAGGATCAATTACCAATTCAAGCAGAACTACATGAAGTGGTAATAAAAATAGTGCAACTGGTGCTATACCAAGCATAGGGGCTAGGAGTGAAGCAAATGCAATTGGGATATGAATCGTAAAGATATAGCCAACTGCCTTACGGATATTATCGTAAATTCTTCTTCCATCCTTTACCGTTTCTACAATTGTAGTAAAATTATCGTCCATTAAGATAAGGTCTGCAGCTTCACGAGAAACCTCACTACCACGTTTGCCCATAGCGATCCCGATGTCTGCATATTTTAAAGCAGGTGCATCGTTTACACCATCGCCTGTCATTGCAACTATTTCTCCGTTATCCTTAAATGCCTTTACAATTCGCATCTTATGTTCTGGTAAAACTCTAGAGAAAATACTAACATCCTTAACCTTCTTACGAAGTTCTTCGTCCGTCATTTTACTTAGTTCATCACCTGTAATAATTTTGTCACTGTTTGGCATACCAATTTTTTTAGCAATAGAAGAAGCAGTAATTCCATTATCACCTGTAATCATAACAACACGAATACCAGCTTTGTTACAGACAGCGATATCTGCTTTTATACTTTCTCTTGGTGGGTCTGCAAGACCAATCAGTCCAAGGAAGGTTAGGGAGCAATCGGTAATTGTCTTTGGGATCTCCTCATCAGTTTGTGGTTTCATAGTTGCAACTGCAATGACACGAAGTCCCTCTTTTGACATCTCACAGATTTTTTTCTCACAGATTTCTAGTTCCACATCAGTTAATTTACATATAGTTAAAATACGTTCTGGAGATCCTTTTGCAGCAATTATAATTTCACCATTTCTTCTCCAAACATGCCCCATCATCTTTAGTTCATTCGTAAAAGCATATTCGGTGATTAGTTCACCGCTAAATAAATGATCTTTGGTAATGCCAAGACTGTCACAGTGAGATAGCATCTCTTTTTCCATTGGGTCATAGACATCAGTTTCGCAACCAAGCCCCATTGTTTCACATAAAGTATGTGTATCACTGTCCATGGCCCAAGTGTCTTGTACTTTCATTTGGTTCATTGTTATTGTACCAGTTTTATCTACACACAAAACGGATACAGCCCCAAGAGTCTCAACAGATGGAAGTTTACGTACCAAGGATTGTTTTTTTGCCAAACGCCAAGCACCCATAGAAAGAAAAACTGTTAGAATAACAGGAAATTCCTCTGGAATCATTGCCATTGCTAGCGTAATACCAGACAGTATGCTTTCAATAATTCTTTCACCGATTTCATGATCAGGAATATTAAAATAAGTGAAGATACCAACAAGCGTTAGTAGAATAACTGCAATACCTGCACAAAGCTTAACAAGACTTCGTGTCTGCTTTTGAAGTGGTGTATCTTCATTGGGTGCTAATGCAATATTTGCTCCGATTTTTCCGTATTCGGTTTTAGTACCTATTTTATCGACCAAGACAGTTGCAGTTCCCTGTGTAACAAGTGTACCAGCATAGCAATAATCTTTTCGCCAATAGTCAGATGTAGCTTCAGCATTTTCGGTATTCACCTTCCAAACGCCCTCTGCCTCACCAGTCAACGATGATTCGTCCACACAAAGGTCATTGCATTTAACGATAATACCGTCTGCTGGAATTTTAACACCTTCATGAATCATCATAAGGTCACCTGGTACGAGGTCTGCACTTGCAATGGTGGTTTCCTTGCCATTACGAATAACTGTAACATGCGGGGCAGTTAAGTCTTTTAGTGCATTTAATGTTTTGTCTGTTTTCCATTCTTGAATGACATCAATGCTTATAATACCAATAACGAAAATTAGCATTACAGCACCATCACGAGGTTCTCCAAGAATGAAATAAATAATTGCAGCAACAATTAGGAGCAAAAACATTGGCTCACAGATAATATGAAAAACCTTTTTTATAAAGCTTTCCTTCTTTTGCGGTGTGAGTTCGTTTTTACCGTATTGTTCCTGCAATATTTTTGCTTCGGCAGAGGTTATTCCTGCCATGTTAACTTTGTTTGTCATAAAAGTTACCTCCGTTTTTAGCCTTCTGGCATTCGTTTGATAGCTCTATGGCACTTCGTTCCTCAGTTATGTATTCCAAAAAAGGGTATAAAAAATCACACCTATGGAACACATTACTGTCCCACAGATGTGAATTAAAATTCAATCTGTTGCCGCAATTAGCGGCCCAGCCCCATGACTTTAAATTAATAAAGTTCATCGCCTGCTCAGTTTGTACTGTTGATCGCGCACTCGAAATGAATGTAATGCAGTGCAAAGAGTTCAATTGGATTATATCATACGCAATATTCTATGTCAATGCAGTTGTGTAAATAAATGTAAGTATAGGCGGATACTCGCAATCCGCTTACGTTACTTTCCCTATGAGGTTAAATATTTATTGATTTCATAACTGAATTATGATATAAACTTTATATCCCCCTATGGGGGTTAATTTAAATCACTGGAGATAGTAAAATGAATGACAAATCTAAAAACTACTTAAAAATTATTGTTTTTCTTGCATTCCCAATCATTATTGAGAATATATTCCAAACACTGTTAGGCACGACAGACACTTACTTTGCAGGTAAATTGAACGATAATGCAATTGCTGCTATTGGTGTCACAAATCTTATCATGAATATTTTTATTGCTTTTTACACAGCTATCAGTGTAGGTGCTTCTACGGTGATTTCAAGGTTCATTGGTCGTAATGATAATCAAAAAGCAGGCGATGCAATTAAACACTCTATCATATTAGGAATGTTAATTGGTACTGTAATTGGAGTTATAAGTCTAATATTTTATAAACCTATTTTACAGATTTCTGGTGCAACAGAAGAAGTTATGGAGTATGCAATACCTTATTACATAATTGTCGCAGTTCCGTCGATTTTCCTGTGTTTAACACAGATATTATCTAGTTGTTTTAGAGCTAGAAAAGATACTAAAACACCTATGCTTGCAACTGGGGTATCAAACATACTTAATATCATTTTAAATATTCTGTTTATTAATCTAGGATTAGGAATTGCAGGGTTGGCATTAGCTACAACAATTTCAAGAATTATTATAACAATCTTTTTATATTACAAATTAATACATCAAGATTCCAGTTTCAAAATAAAGCTTAGAGGTTTTAAAATAAACCATGAAATACTTAGGTCTATTTCAACTATTGGTATTCCCGCTGGAATTGAAAAATTAATTATGCGAATTGGCCAACTTGTTTATAATGGGATGATTATCTCATTAGGAACCGCTTCCTATGTAGCCCATAACATTGGTGGAAGTATTGAGGGATATTCTTATATACCTGCATTTGGGTTTGGTATGGCTACAGCAACTTTAGTTGGAATAAGCTTAGGTGAAAATGATGTAAATAAAGCTAAAAAAATTACTTTTGTATCAAATTGGATAACAACAGTTATTATGGTTTTCATTGGAATCCTATTTTATATATTTGCACCACAGTTAGCATCTATATTTACAGATACGATTGAAATAAAAGAAAAGGTAGTTATGGTACTTCGATTGATTGCATTTTTCCAACCGTTTGCAGCTTTGACACAAATAATGACAAGCGCATTGCAAGGAGCAGGCGATACCAAGTTTCCTATGTATGCAACTTTAATTGGCATTTGGGTAATACGAGTAGGTATTGGTTATCTATTGGCTGTTACTTTTAATCTCGGATTATTTGGTGTGTGGTGCGGATATGCAATGGATATTACAATAAGAGGTATCCTTTTACTTATTAGATTTTTAAGAGGCAAATGGCAAAAAATCATGATATAATAGATATCAAAAATAGAAACCTTGGAGGAGGGTATGAGTAAACATAAACATTCCAATGAAAGTAAAAAGGCAGTGATTAATCGTCTTTCTAGAGCGATAGGGCATTTAGAGTCTGTTAAAAAAATGGTGGAAGAAGATGTAGACTGTAGTGAAGTATTAATTCAATTATCCGCGGTAAGATCGGCAATTAATAATACTGGAAAAGTAATATTAAAAGAACATATTTCCCATTGTATAGTTCATGCGATTGAAGAAGGGGACGAAGAGGTTATTCAAGAATTAGATAATGCAATAGATAAATTTATCAAATAATATTTGCACACTATGCTTTACTGGAAGTTTTGATGAAACTACATAATAAAGTCTAAAGATAATCTATAATAATAATTTGCAAAAATAATAGGCATGTTTACTAGTGAGTAAAACTACCTTTATTCTTTTGAATAAAAGAATATGATAGATAAAATTATAGTTATATCAGATGCTTTTATATGATATATTGTTTTTAAGACCAAGATGGATGGTAACGTATGGTGTTACGTAATAATATTAAAATTCTTTTTTCATTATTAATTGTTCTTTGTATTATTTTTGTTTGTTATAAAACTATTGGCAATAAAAAAAGTACCACAATAAAAGAGGCTTATAATATTGCCTATAATGAGGTGCATAAAAAAAATCCACGCGTGTTATTAGTCTTAATAATTAGTACTGATTCAATATTAAGTAAAGAAGAAAATGATGCGGGGAAAAATGGGAGAAGAAACTCATGGAATTTAATCTTCGCAGTACCTAATTCTTCCGAAAGTTGGGTAGTTACAATTAGAGATCATAAGGTAAGGGATTTGGTAAAAGGGATAGGGCTTTATGATAGGAAAGATTTAATAGATAAAAATGAATTTACCATCGATTCAAAAGAAGCTTTAAAAATGGTAAAAAAAGAATATGATATAAGACCCGGTGAAATATGGGCTATAGGTTATCATTTTAAAATAAGTAAAGAAGATGGGGAAGTTGTACTACAAGTTGTATGCAGAGATAATAAAGATAATTTTACAAAATTATTTGTTGATGCAAAAACAAAGAAGATTACAGATGCTTTTCACAAAATTCCAATAGGTGGTGGTATCTTTAATGGAAATACTGATAAAGCTTTAGTTGATATTTATAATATAGAAGGTATTGCAAATACAAAAAATAGTAACACTTTATATGCTTGGGGATTTAAAATGATAAACATCATTCAATATAATTCGATTTTACTAAATAAAAGTAATAACGATACTGTATGGAACGAGTTATCAATTCAAGAAGATATAAAAAATGTCCTTCCTATAGAAGATGATGACATATTAATTGTTTGCAATCAAAAGATTTATAAATATAATTCAAAAGAGCTTTCAAGTATATTAGAAACAAAAGATCAAATACTTAATTCATTTCATTATAATGATAAATTATATTTTCTAACTAATTCAGAATTGAATATTTCATCTGATAAAGGTGAATCATGGAAAACAATATTACTTCCAGAAGTGAAAGATGTAACTTATATACCTTTTGATATTAATGGTGATGATAATTCTTACTATGCTAGTATCAACAATAAAATTTATTGCTATAATTATGATAATGTAAATTGGATAGAAGTAGTTAGTGATGATAATATGATTATTGATTTCAAATATATTAATAATTCTATTATTTATACCACCGGTAAATCTCTAAATCTTTATAACCTAGAAACCAAAGAAAATAGGGTAATAAGTAAAAACATAATAGTATATAAATTAATTAAGTACGGACAAGACATTTATGCTATTAATAATGAAGGCTGCTTATTTGAAATAAAAAAGAAGAGTGATAAAAATGATTGGACAATTAAAACCCTTAAGATGAATGATAACGGATTAATTACTAACATACTTCATATTAATCAAAATACATGGTATTACAGTACTGTATCAAAATATGAATGGGTAAAATTAGAAAAATCAAACTGATACTACAAAAAACAGGTTGAGGGAGTTGTATCTGTTATGTATTCTCATAGCTTTCGTCATCTTAGCAATGCCCAGTGAAGTAAATTATGAAATATGTATATAGATTGTTATATTTAACTGTTGTAATTTGCAACTGTTGTATGTTAGAATATTCTCGGAGGTGAATATAATGATTGACCAAGGAAGTGGAACACTTCGAAAATTAATCCGTGTTCTGGTGAAAAACTTAGGTATGTTGGAGAAAAGTGATTCGTCCTGTTGTGGTGTAACGGTAACTCAGTGCCATGCAATTGTTGAGATAGGACAGAAGGGGAAAGTTTCTCTAGTCGATCTAGCTGATTTATTAGATGTAGATAAAAGCACCATGAGTAGGACCGTTAATAATCTTGTAGAATTAGGATTGGCTATCAGAGAACTGGATACTGAGAATAGGAGATTTGTCATTATCCAACTAACAGAGGATGGCAAGAATGTATTCAATAGTATTGAAAAAAGTATGGAGACCTATTACAAGGATATCTTTTGTTCAATTCCTGAGGATAAAAGAGGCCAGGTACTGGAAAGTTTAGCTCTCTTAACTGATGCTGCTAAAAATAATAAATGTTGTTAATTATTAGGTTTTAATGAGGGAATGATTATGGCAAATAGTATGAAAGATGAAATCAAAACGTTCTATGGTGGAATTGCGAAGCAAGTATCTGAGACATCAAAAGGATCCTGCTGTAGTGGTGGATCTTGTTGTTGCGATTGTGGTACTGATTCCAACTTATATTCTGCAGAATATATCGCCGATTTACCGGTAGAAGCTATCAATGCATCATTGGGATGTGCCAATCCAGTGGCACTTGCTAATCTTCAGAAAGGCGAGATAGTTCTGGATTTAGGAAGTGGTGGCGGTATTGATGTTTTAATATCAGCTAAATTTGTAGGCGATTCCGGTAAGGCTTACGGACTAGATATGACAGACGAGATGCTAGAGCTTGCAAACCGTAACAAAGAAAAGAGCGGAGCAACAAACGTTGAATTTATCAAAGGTTACATAGAAGATATCCCTTTACCGGATGAAGTAGTTGATGTAATCACTTCAAATTGTGTAATTAATTTATCTGAGAGTAAAGAATCAGCGCTAAAAGAAGCATACAGAGTTCTAAAAAAGGGCGGCCGGTTGGCGATTGCTGATATTGTTGAAATGAAAGACGTTCCAGATGATATTAGGCAGAGTGTACAATTGTGGGTTGGTTGTATTTCTGGAGCACTCAGTATTAGCGATTATGAACGAATTCTAAAAGAGGTTGGCTTTACAGGTATTGAGATTACCCCCGTGAATATATACACCAAAGATATGATTAAAAACATAGCCGAAGCTGAAAACCTTAATGATTTATATGCTAAGCTTGATGAAAATGCAGTCGATGGTGCTTTCGCAGGTGCTCATGTAAAAGCATATAAATAAGAAAAAGTACGCATCGCGTACTTTTCTTATCATGAATAAAAGGAGGCACTATTATGGGCTTCTCAATAGAGAAAATGCAACCTAATGATTGGCTGAGGACGGATGCCAGACGGAAAATGGCATGATATTGTTTTGGTAGAAAAAAGGAGTGTAATAATAGTTTAAAGATATTAATATCTGTTATATATATATCTATCTATGTATCGTGTTTTTGTGGCATTAGACTTTCTAGGTTTAATGCCTATTTTTATTGTTCTTTATTAAATAAAAATGGCATTAAGCCGCATATAGTATCATAGATATTAACGTATGCATTAATTTTTTTGCATTAAATCAATTATTTTTTATTGACTTTATAGACACTCATCTATATACTACACATAGAACATTATCTATATAGGAGGTGTCACTATGAATAATTACGAAGAAAATAGTAAGTTGATGAAGGCAATTTCAGATTCGAACCGTTTGAAAATACTTGATATCTTATCTTGCGGTGAATTATGCGCTTGTGATATACAAAAACACTTTGATTTTTCACAACCTACATTGTCACATCATATGAAATCTTTAATGGATTGTGGATTAGTAGTAGGTCGTAAAGAAGGTACTTGGATGAGATACAAAATTGATTTACAAAGAGCAAATGAAATGATGTATTTTTTAATGGGTATTATCACTCCAAAAAAAGGGTGTATCTGTGAAAAATGCAGCCAAGAATCTTGTGACTGTAACAACTAACCTAGGATTTCAATTATTTTTTCAAACAAGAGGGATAAAGAGAAAAGAGGATTTGAAATGAGAGAAGCTTTTAACCCAAATAGTATCGAATTAACTAAGTATTTATTTTATACAGGGAAAGGTGGAGTAGGTAAAACTTCTACGGCTTGCGCTACAGCGGTGTCTCTAGCTGATAAAGGGAAAAAGGTATTATTAATCAGTACTGACCCTGCATCTAATTTACAGGATGTTTTCGAGATTCAATTAAACTCGAAAGGTATTGCAATCCCTTCTGTACCAGGATTAGTAGTAGCTAATTTAGACCCTTTAAAAGCAGCAGCTGAATATCGTGAAAGTGTAGTAGCTCCATTTCGTGACTTATTACCAAAAGAAGTAATAACTAATATGGAGGAACAATTATCAGGTTCTTGCACTGTAGAAATTGCAGCATTCAATGAGTTCTCGAATTTTATTACCGATCAAAAGGCACAGAATGATTACGACCATATTATATTTGATACTGCTCCAACTGGTCATACCTTAAGAATGCTGCAATTACCATCCGCATGGAGTGGTTTTATCAGTGAGAGTACCCATGGAGCATCTTGTCTTGGTCAACTTTCTGGGCTTGAAGAGAGAAAAGATATCTATAAGTTAGCAGTAGCAACTTTAAGTAACACTGCATTAACCACCTTAATTTTGGTAACAAGACCTGAGGAGGCTCCATTAAAAGAGGCTACAAGAGCATCGAAAGAATTAAAAGAGTTAGGTATAAGAAATCAAATACTTATTGTAAATGGTATATTAGAAACTGTGGATGATAGTGTTTCTAAGAGCTTATATAATAAGCAAAAGAATGCACTCGAAAATCTACCAGAAGAGCTTAATGATATTGATTCTTATATGATTCCATTAAGAGCCTATAATGTGATGGGAATTGATAATATACGATCTTTCTTTAACATGGATTCACATATTGTTAAATCAACAAGGATAGATGCTAAGGATTTAGCCAGATTACAGGATGTTGTCGATGATTTGTATTTGTCTGGCAAGAAGGTAATCTTTACAATGGGTAAAGGTGGAGTTGGAAAAACTACGGTTGCTGCAGCAATAGCACTAAGATTAGCTGAAAAAGGTTGTAAAGTTCATTTATCTACTACAGACCCAGCAGCTCACTTAAAATATATTATTGACGAGCAAGAAAATATTTCTATGAGCCATATTGATGAGCAAGCAGTTCTTAAAAAATATCAGGAAACAGTATTAAACAAAGCAAGGGCAAATAACTTATCGGAAGATGATATTGCTTATATCGAAGAAGACTTACGTTCACCATGTACGCAAGAAATCGCAGTATTTCGAGAATTCGCTAATATTGTAGAGCGAGCGGATAAAGAAATAGTTGTTATAGATACCGCTCCGACGGGTCATACGTTATTATTATTAGATTCTACACAAAGTTATCACAAGGAAGTTCAAAGGACTTTAGGTGATACCCCTGAATCTGTTAAAAAACTTCTACCAAGGCTTCGTAATGATAAAGAAACCGCTGTTCTAATTGTTACATTAGCAGAGGCAACTCCCGTTTTTGAAGCATTAAGGTTAGAGGAAGATTTACAACGTGCGAGTATACAAAGTAAATGGTGGGTTATTAATTCCTCATTATTTGCTACTGAAACAACCAATCTGGTGTTAAGAGCCAAAGCAAGTAACGAAATAGAGTGGATAAATGAGGTGAAAGAACATTCAAATGGAAATGTAGCTGTTATCTCTTGGCATCCTGAAGAATTAAAGGGAGAAAAATTAAAAAATATTTAACTATAGATATTCTCAGTTACCTTTTTAAAGCTATCTGAGGTATAGGTGGAGGTTAGTTGATGAATAAGAAAAATCAAGGTATTAGTTTTTTTGAAAAGTATTTAACTCTATGGGTTATAGCTTGTATGATAATTGGTGTACTTATAGGTAAATTTCTTCCTGCAGTACCTGCCTTCTTGGGTAAATTTGAATATGCTAATGTTTCTATACCAATTGCAATTCTTATTTGGCTTATGATTTATCCTATGATGATGAAAGTTGATTTTAAAAGTGTAAAAAATGTTGGTAAAAATCCGAAAGGGCTATATGTTACATGGATAACAAATTGGATTATTAAACCGTTTACTATGTTCGGAATCGCATATTTTTTCTTCTATGTAGTATTTCGTGGATTGATTTCAGCAGAATTGGCGAAAGATTATCTTGCAGGTGCAGTTTTATTAGGTGCTGCTCCGTGTACCGCAATGGTTTTTGTTTGGAGTCACTTAACGAAGGGAAACCCAGCCTATACCGTTGTACAGGTTGCGACTAATGATCTGATTATTTTAGTAGCATTCATACCAATAGTGAAATTCCTTCTTGGAGTTTCTAATGTATCTGTACCATGGGATACATTAATCCTATCCGTAGTACTTTTTGTAGTAATTCCGCTAGTAGGTGGAATTTTAACTAGAACGTTAGTAATAAAAAAGAAGGGTGAAGAGTATTTTAAAAATAGCTTTATACCGAAATTTAATAATACAACTATTATAGGGTTATTACTAACATTAATCATTATTTTCTCATTTCAAGGTGATGTAATTATAAATAATCCATTGCATATTATACTGATCGCAATTCCATTGATTATACAAACGTTTTTAATATTCTTTATTGCATACATTACCGCAAAAGTAATAAAGCTTCCTCATGATGTTGCTGCTCCAGCTGGAATGATAGGAGCTTCTAATTTCTTTGAACTATCCGTTGCTGTCGCTATAGCTTTATT
>NZ_DAMADT010000007.1:129028-136648 GCF_031997925.1 Lachnoclostridium sp.
CACCGGTTGCTTTGGCAACTATAGTTGGCGTCTTAGTAGAAGTACCTGTTATGCTAATACTAGTTAAGATAGCCAATAATACAAAAAAATGGTTTCTAAAAAATAATTAATGATAGGAGATGTGGGAAATGAAAAAAATGTTTATTTATGAACCAGCTATGTGCTGCGAAACAGGACTTTGTGGTGTTGGTGTTGATCCAGAATTATTAAGAGTTTCCACCGTAATAAATAACTTAAAAAAGCTTGGATACGAAGTAACTCGTTATAACTTAACGAGTGCTCCTATGGAGTTTGTAAAAAATAAAACTGTTAATGAGTCTATGAAAACTGACGGTACAAAAGTACTACCAATAACAATTGTTGAGGATACCATTGTGAAGACTGGAAAATATCCTACAAATGATGAGTTTTTTGAATGGTTAGGAGTAAACGAACAACCAAGCGTAGAAGATTCTAAAGAAATTAATGATAATTGTTGCGATGGCGGTTGCTGTGGTGGCGGTTGTTGCTGCTAAATTTCATCATATTACACAAAGGAGAGAAGTTATATGAAAAAAATAAAAGTTGCATTTGTATGCGTTCATAATTCTTGTAGATCACAGATGGCTGAAGCATTAGGAAAACTGTTGGCTTCGGACGTATTCGAAAGTTATTCTGCAGGGACAGAGCTTAGGCCCCAAATTAATCAAGATGCAGTACGTATTATAAAAGATTTACATGGTATTGATATGAATGAGACGCAAAAGAGCAAATTACTAACCGATATACCGGAAGTAGATATTGTGGTTACTATGGGTTGCAATGTAAATTGTCCTTACTTACCATGCATTCATAGAGAAGATTGGGGTCTAGAAGATCCGTCTGGTAAATCGGATGATGAATTTATAAAAACTGCTAAGATAATAGAAGAGAAGATCATTAATCTCAAACATAGGATACTAAAAGGGGAATTAGTATAAAAGGCATCCTTTGATAAGGTTATATCTATACAGCGAGCAAATATAAGGATTATACGGTTACTGAAAAAGTTCCATTATACATCAGCAATAGTAAAAGAATCGTTTTATTTATTGTGATAAATATGGCTTGTAACAGAATGTGAAAAAGAACATGAAAAAGAAAATTTAGATAGCTGATAAAACCAGAAATGTATTTACATTATAATATTCATATAGTAAGATGATGATGGTGAGAACGGTTAGGTACCCCTTGTAAGTCCGGTTATATTTTTTAATCTAACCAATTACAAGGGGTTTAACTTATTACCACCTCTTTAAAGAGAGAATAGCATGATTAGAAATATTTACAAGTAAAAACGGATAAGAGACGCATAACCTAATTCAATATCATCTTCTACGATACCAATACTTTAGCTACATAGGAAGATTGGAAATCGGTAAGAATATAAAAGGAGATACTATGTACAAATTAGTGATAGCTGATGATGAAAAAATTATTAGACAAGGCCTTAAAAATGTTGTTGATTGGGAAAAAATTGGTTTTGAAATTATAGAGATTTTTTCTGATGGGCAGGAAGTTATTGAATATCTGGAATATATGATGCCAGATTTGATTTTGACGGATATTAAAATGAATCACGTTTCTGGGATGGAAGTTGCAAAATATGTCTTTGAACAACAGTTACCTTGCAAAGTAGTTCTGATAAGTGGTTATCAGGAGTTTGATTTAGCGTTACAGGGAATCAAATATGGGGTAATGGATTATTTATTAAAGCCTAGTAATGTAGAGAATATTAGTAAAACATTTATTAAAATCAAGGAAGAACTAGACCAAAAACATAAGGAGAAAGAGAAAGCTCAAGCGGATAAGGAACGAATAGATGAAGTTCTACCACTGCTTGAGGATCATTTCTTTTCTGATCTAATTTTGGGAGTAGCAGATAGCGAAGAGTACATAAAAAACAGAATGAATATTTTATATCCTGAAATTGATATCGAACATAGCTTTTGTCTACTAGTAGATATTTGTATTCAAGATTATGAAAAATTTATGGAGGAAATATGGCAATATAATTATGATCAATTTGAGATCAATATTTCTAATTTCCTCCGCATATATGATAAGGACATTTCATTTCATTTGGTTTATAAATCCAATAATATAATTGAATTATTTGGTATCGTTACAAAACAAGTAAACAAAGAACAAATTGAGAGTTTATGCCATGATTCCATTGAGAAATTATTATTAGAATTAAAAGCAAATTTTAAATTTCATGCATCTTATCAAATACGACAAATCTATTCCAATATATATCAAATCAGGAATTTCTGGGAAGGTCTATTGAAAGATGATTCAGATGAGGCAATACAACAACATTTACAAGAACAAAAAAAGCTAATCATGTCTAATATTACTTTAGGGAATATAGTGACTGCTCAGAAGATCTTTCACAATGTATTAGATGTATTGAACGTAAAGCCAGTCTTATATCGAAATAATATGGTGATTGATATTTTATCAACCATGCATACCATAATCAAAGAGGTGAATGATAAGCTTTCCAATTCCCTCCAAAATTATTTTAATTATTCCGTGATATTATCTTTTTCTAATGGGGATGATTTAAAGTCCTATTGTAACCGTATTTTTGATCGTATTAAATTAGCAGAAGAAAAAAAAGAATATTATGATGCCAACAGCTTAATAAGTAAAGCAAAGACATACATCATGGAAAATATTAATAGAGATATTTCTCAAGAAGAAGTAGCAAATCAACTTTTTATTTGTTCAGCTTATCTAAGTCGTTTATTTAAAAAGCAAACAGGGGAAAATTTTAGTCAATATGTTACACGGATGAAGGTAGAAAAGGCTATTGAGCTGTTAAAAGATCCGCAGTATAAAACCTATCAGGTAAGTGAAGCGTTAGGATATAAAACACCCCGTTATTTTTCAAGGATATTTCGGATGCAGACAGGTATGAATCCTAGTGAATATCGAGGAAAGGTATTACGATTAGGTGAAGAATACGATGAAAATTAAGATGGAAATAAAAAAATATATTCTTGATTACAAATTTAATAGTTTATTTATTAAAAATTTAAGACTTTTATTTCTACTACTTATTGTACCAATTATGGGGACGGTAATCCTTGCTTATTATTCCTATATGAATATTCAGCAAAATGAAGTTAAGTCATATAATGAAAGTATCGTTTCAGATACTATGGCTGGCATAGAAAGAATTATAAAAGAAGCACAGACCCAGATGATTTACATTGGATTTAATTCTAATGTGGAATTATATATGTACGATACAGGGGAAATAAAAGAGTTTAATTATAAGGTGAAGAATATATCCGACATGTTACGATTGCCGGTAATATCAAAAGATTATATTGATAGCATTTACATACACTCTCATAAAAGTGATAAGGTAGTTACAATTGAAGGGATCAGTGATTATAGTAACTTTGGTGAAAAGGATGGTTTGGTACAATATTATAACCAGGGAGAATCTTCAAAGAATAGGATTCTGTTAACCAATAATACACGGAAAGGATATCCTAAAAAGCAATTATCTATTTTTCAGAATATTAGATATGGTTCCACTTCTACAGGAGTGGTTGTAATGAATTTGAAATTAGAAGAATTAATAAAAGAATTAAATATAGGAAAAGAGTCACATATATTTATTACTGATGGTAAACAAATCTTATTTTCCAATGATTTAGAACAAATTGCAGCTTCCATCGACTCGATTGAAGGATATGATAAATTAAATAATAATAGCACACTAATCTATAAAGACTATTGTTTATCTTCAAAAGTAAATTCAGACAATGGTTTGGAAGTCGTTTCTTACTTAGATATGTCAACCTACCAGAATAAATTAAGTACCCTAAGAAATGTAATGCTAATCTTTGTATTGGTGATGATATTAATCACAATTGGTTTAGGCACCATTATTTCTATTCGAATTTTTGCGCCAATTGGAACAATATTAGCTGCTATTAGAGAGTATAGTAGTGTATTAATAGGAGAAGAGGCAATTTTAAAAGAAAAAGATGAGTTAATGTATATCATGAACACCATTCGAAAGACGGTTGATAAAAAGAAAGATGTGGACAAAGAATTATCCGAGCGTGTTCGTTTGTTAAAAAAGGCACAAGTGGTAGCCTTACAGTCTCAGATAAATCCACACTTTTTAAATAATACCTTAGATACAATGAATTGGATAGCAATAGGCTTACTTGGGGGAGACAATGAAATTTCAGAAATGACCAGTGCCTTATCCAAGATGTTACGTATGACATTGGAAAATACCGATACAATCATTCCATTGAAAACAGAAATTGAGCATTGTGAAAATTATTTGGAAATTCAAAAAAAGCGATACGAAAATAAGTTTGAAGTGGACTTTAGGATACCAGAAGAGTTATATAATTGTAAAACCATTCGTATTATTTTACAACCTATTATAGAAAATGCTATTTATCATGGTATCAAACCTCTTAGTAATAAGGGTATTATAATTGTAGAAGGAAAGTTACAGGATGATACCGTCGAACTTGTAGTTAGCGATAATGGCCTTGGAATGACAGAAGAGGAGCTTCAAGCACTTAATATGGCTATGAAAAGAAATTTTATTAAAGAAAGTGAACATATTGGTGCAACCAATGTTAATCAAAGGTTACAGCTCTACTTTGGAGATGAATATGGAATCGTAATAAAAAGCTTAGAAGGGATAGGAACTAAGGTAACTATTAGGTTTCCATATATTACAGACTAAATCAGAAACAAGTTAAAAAAATGGTACTAATTATAGTATCATTTTTTTTTGTAAGTATACAAATTGCACTATAGTTTAACAAGGTCAAATTTGTTACACCATTTTTAAAATTTGTATCATTACGAATAAATAGATTCTTCGCTATACTAGATACATGATAAATAACTAGAGAGGACGGAATGAAATTGAAACTATTACAAAAAAAGAAGGTAATACCAAGCCAGAAAAGACATACGCGAACAAAGGGATATTTGAAAGACAATGTTCAATTACTTACTTTGGCATTGCCCACCGTTATTCTCTTAAGCATATTTGCTTATTGGCCTATGTTTGGTATCGTATTAGCATTTAAAGATTATAAAGTGCCAAAAGGAATATGGGGAAGTCCATGGGTTGGTTTTAAGAATTTTGAATTTTTCTTAAAATCTCAAGATGCATGGAGAGTAACACGTAATACCATAGTTTTAAATCTACTTTTTATAGTAGTAGGTATTGTATGTGGGGTAATTTTTGCTTTAATTATGTTTGAAGTAAAAAAGGCAAGGCATGTAAAGATATACCAGACCGTTTCTATTATTCCAAGTTTTATTTCTTGGGTAGCAGTAGGCTATATTGTATATGCAATGTTAGATCCTACTAAGGGTATGGTTAATCAGTTGCTTGCACTCTTTGGGAAAGAAGGAATTTCATGGTATTCAGAGCCGCAGTATTGGCCCTTTATTCTGGTAATCACCAAAACATGGCAAGGAGTAGGGCTTGGCAGTATTATATATTATGCTGCATTGATGGGAGTAGATAATGAACTGTACGAGGCAGCTGATATCGATGGAGCAGGTAAGTTACAAAAGACATGGTTTGTTTCTATACCACAGATTGTACCAATTATTATCATTATGGGTATTTTAGATATAGGAAAGATTTTTAGAGCAGATTTTGGTTTATTTTACAATGTAACAAGAGATGTAGGTGCTTTATATCCTAAAACTGATGTTATTGATACATATGTGTTTAGAGCCTTAATGCAACAAGGAAATCTTGGTATGTCAGCAGCCGTTGGATTGTTTCAATCGGTAATTTGTTTTGTGACACTAATGCTCACCAATGCTATTATAAAGAAAAAATCACCTGAGAATGCATTGTTCTAGTAAAGGAGAAAAACACATGAATCGAATCACAAAGAAAAAAAAGGACGCAACAAGTATTTGGGTACATCTTTTCTTTATACTATTTGGAGTTTTATGTATTGTACCGTTTATGATTATAATTTCTGCCTCCCTTTCTGGAGAGATGGATTTGGCCATGAATGGATTCTCTATTCTGCCAAGAAAAGTGGATTTTACAGCATATGCTTATTTGTTTAAAAATCCTAAAATAATAATAAATTCCTATGTTGTAACTATTATTATTACTGTTGTAGGTACGTTTTTAGGAGTATTATTTATGTCTATGGCTGCCTATTGTTTAGCACGCAGTAACTTTCGATTTAAGAAAGCATTGACTTTTTTCATCTTTTTCCCAACACTGTTTAGTGGTGGATTAGTACCTAGTTATATTATCAATACTCAATATCTACATTTAACCAATACACTGTGGGCGCTTATTTTGCCAACTTTAATCAATGTTTTTCATGTCATAATGTTGCGAACTTTCTTCAAACAATTACCAGAGGCTTTGTTTGAAGCAGCTAAAATAGATGGGGCTAGTGAGTATCATATATTTTTCAAAATAGCACTTAAGTTATCTAAACCAGTAATTGCAACCGTAGCTTTTTTAAGTGCTCTGTCAAAATGGAATGAGTGGTACAATGCTATGCTTTATATTAGAAAAGATGAGTTAGTTCCACTTCAATATTTACTTCAACGAATGATGATGAATATTCGTGCATTATTGGATGCTATGCAAAATGCTCCTGTCATGGTCAATATACATGATTTGCCAGGAGAAAATCTAAGAATGGCTATGTTGGTAGTAGCCATTGGACCTATGCTTTTTATATTCCCATTCTTTCAAAAATATTTTACGAAAGGAATGACAGTTGGGGCTGTCAAGGGCTAAATAGTCATATGAAGTTAGGGGTTGTTGTTCTTGATTAAAAAACAATGTACCCTTAATGATAAAAACTAAAATTGGGGTGGATTTTTCACTACCAAAAAACAAGAGGAGGTATTTTATATGAAAAAAAGAGTAGTTGCATTATGCTTAGCAACTGTTATGACAGTTGGATTATTAACTGGTTGCAAAGCAAAAGACGAGAGTCAAAAAACAGGAACGGAAGTAACAAGTGACAAAGATAATAAATCAGATGCAGGTGAGAAAAAGCCTACGAATACTGCTACACCTGCTACAGATGAAAAAACTGTTACTGTGAAGTGGTGTGTGTTTGGGGATAAGGCACAAGATCATGACTTAGTTATGAAAGATTTAAATGCGAAACTTAAAGAAAAAATCAACGTAGAATTAGATTTAGAGGTAATTCCTCAAGGTGAATATAATGACAAAATGAAGCTAGCTAGTACAGGTGGCGAAGATTTTGATTTAGTATTTACTGCAAGCTGGCTTAATAATTACGATGAAAATATGTCTAGAGATGCATTTATGCCATTAAATAAGCTTATGGATGAATATGGTAAAGACATGCAAGCATCAATACCAGAATGGTTACTAGATGTGGCAAAGGTTAACGGAGAATTATATGCGATTCCAAATCAACAAATTATTGCAAGACAATTAGGTGTAGTAATTCAAAAGGAATATGCAGATAAATATGGTTTTAATAAAACTTCATTAAAAGACGTTAGAGAATTAGAACCATTTTTTGATGAAATCGTAAAGAATGGACCTTCTTTGTTCCCAGTAGATATAAGAGT
>NZ_DAMADT010000007.1:136658-149282 GCF_031997925.1 Lachnoclostridium sp.
GCAGTTACGGAAAAAACATATGAAGGTTTGGCTGCAGATTCTGCTTTTATTAGAAAAGATGACCCAAATGCAACATTAATTCCTGCAACAGAAGTAATTGCAGATCAATTAAAGTTAGACAATGAATGGTATCAAAAAGGATATATTCGTAAGGATATCGCAACTGTAACAGATAATTCTGCTGATGTAAAAGCAAATCGTTATGTATGTACATTAAGTTCTTATAAACCAGGTTGGGGTGCAGAATTTACATCTAGACAAGGTGTTGAATACATAGCAGTTCCAATTGAAGGTGCCTACATCAAAGCTATATCAGGTATTGAAACTATGACAGCTATCAATGTTAACTCTAAAAATCCAGAAGCTGCTATGAAATTATTAAATTTAGTTTATACAGATAAAGAGATTTTCAATGAATTATTATTTGGTTTAGAAGGAACTCACTATACTAAGACTGGTGAAAACTTTGCAGAACCAGTAGCAGATTCTAAATACAATTATAGTGCATATGCATGGAGAGTAGGTAACCAATTCAATGCTTGGTATCTACCAGGACAAGTGGATGGTACTTGGGAAGAAACTGATAAGTTAAACAATACAGCTCAAGTATCTGTGTTAAGAGGATTTACTTTTAGTCCAGCTAATGTGCAGGCAGAATTAGCACAAGTTGCAGCAGTAAAAAAAGAATATAAAAATGCTCAATATACGACAAAAGATATTGATGCATATATTACTGAGTATACTGATAAGTTAAATCAAGCAGGATTACCAAATATCGTAAAAGAATTACAAACACAAATCGATGCGTGGAAAAATAAATAGGTATTAAGGATTAATTTAAATACACCATTCTATTACCATTTAGAATGGTGTATTTTTTAACATATTCAAATGCGTGCAGAGCACGCAGATGGAAGCCTAGAGTGAAAGAAAAATAATTTTTGAAAGGTTGCCACGATGCATTCTTTCACTTTTTTATTAGTGGTAATATGGTAATTCAGCCATATGTAATGGGTTAAAATATGAATTGGCAAGATAATATAGAGTGGGCAAATAGCTTATTAGAGAGAATTGAAGCAAAATATAGCAAGATTGTAGAACGAACCAAAGTAGATTTTTTCCCTTATACAGTAAAAGATAATCATATGGTAGCGTACGAGTCGGATGACAATTACGATTGGTGGACCAATGGATTTTATCCAGGAATATTATGGGAATTGCATTTGCAATCTGGAAAAACTAAATATCAGGCTTTAGCAGAGCATTATGAAGAGTTATTAGATAGGCCACTTCATAGTTATGAGGGATTACATCATGATGTAGGCTTTATGTGGCTTACCAGTGCAGTAGCAAGTTATCGTATCACTGGTAATAAGCAATCAAAGAACAGAGGGCTTTTGGCTGCCAGTGTATTAGCATCTCGTTATAATATAGAAGGAAACTTCATTCGTGCATGGAATGGAGATGGGAATACCGGATGGGCAATCATTGATAGTATGATGAATTTGCCAATATTGTATTGGGCTAGTGAAGAAACAAAGGATCCAAGATTTACTTATATAGCAAAGCGCCATGCAGATAAGGTGATGGAGAATTTTATACGTGAGGATGGAAGTGTAAGACATATTGTGTCTTTTGATATAAAAGATGGTCATATGATAGAGGAATTCGGAGGCCAAGGATATAGCGTTGGGTCAGCATGGACCAGGGGGCAAGCATGGGCGATTTATGGATTTGTATTAAATTATTTACATACGAAAGATGAAAGATATTTAATGACATCCAAAAAAGTTGCTCATTTCTTTTTAACGAATATGACTGTGGAAGAGGATGGGGTACCGCCATGTGACTTTAGGTCGCCAAAGGAGCCAATTTATAAGGATACAACAGCAGGAGCAATTGCAGCATGTGGATTATTAGAGATTAGTATGGTAGTACCAGAGTATGAGAAAGGTATCTACCTTGAAGGTGCAATAAGAATTTTAAAAGGTATTGAAACTAACTTCTGTAATTTGAGTTTCGATACGGATAGTTTGGTTGAATACGGAACTGAACGATATGGAAAAGGAACCAACATTCCAATCATCTATGGAGATTACTACTTTATTGAGGCACTTATGAAAATAAAGGGAAATGATATTTTGTTTTGGTAAAAGTATATCACGCGCCAAGTTTGTGCTGCGCCAAACTTGAGCCATTAGTTGCTCCTAAAGATAGTCGCAGCATGGAGGCTAACTATGAAGAATATTAAATTTGAAACTAGACAAGATTACATACAAGCGCTCGGGGAAATGTGCGCCCCTGTAGAAAAGTATTATTCTAAAGGTAAGGCATTTATTCAGACTGGTTATACAGGAACACATTATGGAAATAAAACCATAGGCTTAGAAGGGTTTTCTAGAGTTCTTTGGGGGTTAGTACCTTTATGGACAGGTGGAGGTTCTAGTTGTTTAGATTCCAATGTAATAGAGGGAATAAGAAATGGGAGCAACCCAAAACATGAAGAATATTGGGGGGATTATCAGGATGGAGAACAAGCTTATGTAGAAATGGCTGTTTTTGGACTTGGCTTATTAATAACGCCCAATAAAATTTGGGAACCATTATCAGAGCAGGAAAAATGTAATTTTAATCAATGGTTATCACAAATAAATTCCCATCGAATATCCGATAATAACTGGCTCTTTTTCCGAGTTTTAGTAAATTGTGGTCTAAAAAATGTAAATGCAGTTTATAACAAGGAACAATTAGAAACTGATTTGGAGCGTGTTGATGACTTTTACCTAGGAGATGGGTGGTATTCCGATGGACTAACCAATCAAGTGGATTATTATATTGGCTTCGCATTTCATTTTTATGCCATGATTTATGCAAAAGTTATGAAAAAGGAAGACCCTATAAGAGCAGAAAAATATGTTGAACGTGCCAAACTCTTTGCGAAGGATTTTATCTATTGGTTTGGTGAAAGAGGGGAAGGATTACCTTTTGGTCGTTCCTTAACATATCGCTTTGCACAATGTAGTTCCTGGAGCGCCCTTGCATATGCAGATGTTGAAGCTTTGCCTTGGGGAATTATTAAAGGAATTGTCAATCGTCATTTTAGGTATTGGTTTCATAATCCAATCTTAGATGTAGAGAATAAATTAACTTTGGGATATGGTTATCCAAATCTTACTGTGGGAGAGGGGTATAATTCGCCAAACTCTCCATATTGGGCATTTAAAAGTTTTCTGGTGCTTGCATTAGACGAATCCCATCCTTTTTGGCAAGCGAAAGAAGAACCTTTACCAACCCTAGAGGCTACCCGCTTCTTAAAACATCCAAGAATGATTATTCAAAGAGGTACCGATGGTTATTTAACAGCCCTTACTTCTGGACAATATGCGGAATGGGAACCTGTTCATTGTGCTGAAAAGTATGAGAAATTTGCCTATTCTAGTTATTTTGGATTTCAAACCCCTAGATCTTATTACCATTTAGCCCAGGCAGCACCTGATAATATGCTAGCTTTTTTAAGAGATGGTTATTATCACGTAAGAAGAAGATGTGATGAGATATGCGCGGAAAAAGATAAAATCTATTCCAAATGGAGACCAATGACGGGGGTTACTGTGGAAACAGAGATTATTCCATGTGGGGCTGGCCATATAAGAAGGCACAAGGTACATGCAACCAGTGCTTGTAAAGCAGTTGAGGGTGGTTTCGCATTACCAATTGATGAAATAGGAGAATTTGAAAGTAGAATTGGTGATAATCTATCATCAGAAGTCAAAGCGTCTGTGCTTCTAACTGGACAAAAGGGAAGTAGTAAAGTGGAATTAATACATGGAGAAGGAAAAGGTAATTATATTTTATGTGAAGCAAATGTAAATCTACTCCATCCAAGAACAGTACTACCTTATCTAGAATATGAAATTTCTGAGGGTATCACAAACATAGAAGTTTATATAGAAGGGATTCCAGGAGATGAATGTAAATAATAAAATGGTAGCTATCAATGAAGCGGAAGCAATATTTTACCCAGCTTTTGATAAATATTTGTGTGATGATAATCAAATGCAAAGTAATAATTGCACAATGGTAAGATTATGGGACACCCTGAGTTTTAGTGGGAGTAGAGAATTTTCTATTCAGTTTAATGGAAAAGTGGATTTATACGGATATGATAAGATACTATGCTTTATTACTGTTCCAGTTCAAGTAATAGTAGAAGGAAGAGCTATAATTGATGGAAAAGAAACTATTATCTTTCAATCTACAAAAGGGGATACCGCTCCAATTGAATTAATAAGTCCTATATTAAAAGAAGTAGATAGTCATAGTATATTAGAAAAAATAGAATTAAAGTTCTCTTCTAGTGGAAATAGGAATGTAGTTTTACTTAGTTGGTTTGGGGCATCTACTTCTACAAAGGAGTATCTGATAGAAGAATCTTTACCAAAGAAAGATAGTCAGTGGAAAGGTCTTTTAAATAGTAATACGGTAGGAAAAATTAATAACAATCTAGTGTTTTCAGAAGCGGAAGCAATTGAACTTAAAAAGTATATTTTAGCAGATGAATCTTTAAAAAATAAGATTATTAACAATGCAGAAAGAAGTATGCACATCGAGCCAGAAAAGGCAATCCGTGAATTTGTACCTGTAAGTAATCATATGTATCGATTTGTGCGAGTGCGTGACAGGGGTAGAGAAAATTTTGAAGACCATATTTTGAATCTAGCAATCGGTGGGTATGTATTAGAAGAGGCTAAATATAGTAACTTAGCTGCAAGAATGATACTTTCCTTGCTTTATATGAAGTGGTTTGAAGGACCAACTTGTTGTATGGAAGGTTCTACGTTCCATCATGTATGTTTTACTGAAGATCACCTATCTTCTCAAGTATGTATTGCCATGGGGTTCTTAGGAGATGTATTTACAGAAAAAGGGATAGAGAAAATTGTTAATAAAGTCGAAGATGCCTGGAAATGGGTTACTAAAAAGTGTGAGGAGCAAGGCTACCGTAGTTTTATGAACCAAGGCATTGTTGGTAACCGAGGAGCAATACTCGGAGCTTGCTTTTTACAGCTTTATAGGGGCGGATATGAAAGGTATGTGGAAGAAAGCTATCAAAGACTCAACCAAATAGTAGAAAATTATCTAAGTAAAGATGGTCATTGCGCAGAGGGTATACATTATTTTGAATATTCCTTTACCGCTGCCATTATGCTTTGGCATGTATATGCTAAAATGACTGGAAAAGCGCTTAAGGAAATTGTTCCTCAGTCTTTTATAAATTCAGGAGCGTACTTAGAAGCCGTTTTTTCTACTACAAGTACCTGTGGTGCTAAAATTCCACTGAATTGTGGATCAGGAAAAGAGATTGAAACATTACTTCTTATCTTTATGATAATGGAATGTGATTTTGAAATAGGAAAAACTTATCTAAAGGAACGTTTATTAAAACTAGAAGAGAATTCGGTTACTACTTCTTTTGATACATTATTCTATGAATTATATAGAAATAAGCTAGCCATGGATAGCTTGGTAGAAGGAAACACGAGTACCAAAGAAATCTTATTTCATGAAGAAGGACTAGCAGCTTATCAGTTTGAAGAGGGTAAATTGGTGGTATCTGCAGAACGAAATCCATTTACCGCACATTTTCATGAAGATAGAGGCCAAATTGTATTAGAAGTAGGAAAGCAAATATTACTACCTGATTTGGGTACTACAAGTTATGCCAATCCTGTGTGCATTTTAATGGAGAAAAAAGAGTATCATAACTTGGCATGTCCGATGGATCTTCCTATGCAAGTGGCAAGTAAGGTAGGAATTATGGCGGCAAGAAATGCAGCTTATAATTTGGACCAAACGTTAACAAAAGAAGATATGAGAATACCTGAGGCGAAGATTTTGTATACGGAAGAGACACAAGATGGTTATCAATTTAGCGTAGAAACAGGTATGCTCTATGGTCCTAATATAAAAGGATTTAGAACAGGAACCTTAAAACCAAAAGAAGCTATCCTTAGGTTACAAGATGAATGGTGTTTTGAAGAACAACATCCATTACTTATTACTTATCTATCCTATGATCCATGGGTGATTAAGGAGAATATTGCAACTACGAAGCTTTTCAACATTAATTTTGTATCGAAAGAAAAAATGATGTTTGAAGTTGAGGAGAATATGGTGGATTGGAACGAAAAGCCTGTGTTTGTATTGCATGTGGTTGTTGAATCTGCGAAATGTCATGAAGTAATTAGTACAATACAATGGAATGCGGGTTGTTAACTTCGCATAGACCATAAGAGTAAGAGTAAATTCTAAAAAATATAATTTTAGAACATATTAATTTTAGAAAATATTAATTTAGAAAGGTTGCCACGATGTGATTCTTTCACTCCTTTTTATATGTGGCAGTATGGCAGGTAACTCTGTCGTATTTTGGTGTATATGATGTTAACTGAATTAGAAAACCTTGGTGGTTTTAAGGATGCACTTAATTATGGATTTTCACAAGATGCTACAGGAATAGAGAATAGAGATGCATTACAAAGAGCTGTAGATGATGGAGGTACAATTGTAATAAGTAAGCCTGGTGTTTATAAATTAGCAGGAACTGTTTTTCTTGGTAGTCACACCACTTTAAAATTTGGTAATCAAACTTTCATCAAAAAGGTAGATGAAGAAGGTTGTTTTACCCATGTATTTTTAAATAAAGGCGCTTTAACAAAAAATTATGATACAGGTATATGTATTGAAAATCTCAACGTAATAGTAAATGGAATGGATGTTCGCAACTTTTTAGTAGAAGGTCTTCATGGACAAATTTCGTTTTTTTATGTTAAGGATTTAAGAATTACAGGATTCCGCTGTATGGATCTTGGGAAGAAACAATATGGAATACATATTTGTACTTTTGAAGATGTGATTGTAAAAGATATGATTATAAAAGGCGATAAAGACGGGGTACATTTAGGAAGAGGAAAAAGATTTTTAATTAGTGAAGGTATATTTGATACCTATGATGATGCAGTAGCGTTAAATGGACACGATTATGATGTTGGAAATCCTGAACTAGGATGGATTGAAGATGGTGTTGTTGAGAAATGTCAAGATTTAACTCATGATGGAAAATGTACAGACGGTTATTTTTGTAGAATACTAGCGGGAGCGTGGGTAGATTGGTATCGTGGTATTAAATTACAAAAATCAGATACCGTAGTTGCAAATGGGAGGCTGTACCGTGTTAAGGCAGAGCCAGATGGAACAGAATATATCTCAACTATTTGCCCTAGCCATGAAAAAGGGATTGAGGTTATAGAAGGAATTCATTGGGTAGTAGTTCAAGAGGATGTAACCTATACTGCAGGTGTAAGGAATGTTACTTTTAGAGATATTTATTTACACAAGCCAAGAACTGGTTTTTCCGTTCACTTTGACAATGATAGGTATAGTAGATCCTATTATCCAGGAGCAGAGGTTCCCCATCAAGAGCAATTAATATTTGATGGTATTCGTGTTATCCATAATGAGGAAGCACATATGATGGAAATTGGAACTCCAGTAGATATTATTCATATGACCAATTCCAGCCTAAGAAATAGTACAATACTATTCCATGGTAACAATGCCTTAGAGGATTATGAGGAAACAAAAATAAATATATGTAACAGTATTTTTAATGGATTGAAGCAATCGGAGTTAATCGTTAATACTGTGGAAAATAAAAAATTGGATATACAGTTTACTGGAAACATTGAAATGTAGATTCCCAAAATATCGCATTAACCAGTAGGAAAGGAACAGCCATCTATATGAAAAAAGTCATTATAGTATTTAAAAGTCATTTTGATATGGGGTATACAGACCTTGCAGAAAATGTTTTAAAGAATTATTGTACTGGGATGCTTTCTGATATGCTAGATACCTGTGAAGCAACTAGGGAAAAACCAATTGGAGAACGCTATGTATGGACAATGCAGGCTTGGTTACTGACCTATATGCTCTCTTCTCCATACACTAGTGATGAAAATAAGGTACGTGTTGAAGAATGTATTCGTGGTAATCAGTTAGTGTGGACACGGACACCGTTTACTGTGCATACAGAATTTTCTGGTATTGAGGAACTTGCTAGAGGGTTCAAGTATTCAGATGCGCTTACTGATTCGTATGGTTACAGACCAAAATCAGCGAAGATGACCGATGTACCGGGACATACCACCTATCTGGCATCACTTCTGAACAAACAGGGTGTAGAGTTTCTGCATTTGGGATGTAATCCTTGTTGTACACCACCTGATGTACCACGTCTGTTTTGGTGGCAGGGGCCGGATGGGGGAAGAGTACTGACGATGTATAGCAAGGGACAGTATGGTTCTTCCTTATTACCACCAGATGATTGGGAATATCCTGTTTGGCTTTCACTTGCACAGACAAATGATAATAAAGGCACCTTGTCAAATGAACAGGTCAAGGAACTTTTAGATAAGGCACGCAAAGAAATGCCTGATACAGAAATTGTGATCGGTACATTGGATGATTTTTACAATGAACTTTCACAGTGTCAGCTAGATGAAATCCCAGTTGTGACAAAAGATCTAGCAGATACCTGGATTCATGGAGTAGGTAGTTATCCAAAAGAAGTGAGCGAGATTCGAAAGACACGCCATGAGCTTTGTGAGGCGGAAAAGGAATTGGCTCTTTGTAAAGCTTATGGTCTGCTTACGGAGGAGGAAATTACAACCTACACATTAAAGATAGAAGAAGCCTATGAACAAGGATTATTGTTTGATGAACATACATGGGGAATGGCAGGGCTTACCTCGCTTGGCACGAATAGAAAGTTTTTAAAGAAGGAATTTATGGAGGAAATTAATCTTCCAGGACCAAAATTGGCTGAACAGTCATGGGATGAGCAACGTGTACATACTGCCTCCATGAATAGACTAACCAAGGAAATTTCCACGTTTTCAACCCGGAGACTTGCGGATTTTGTGCTTAAGAATGAAGATGAAATTATGGTATTCAATGGCATGTCATGGACTCGCAGCGGTATCACAGATTTGACATTTGCGGCAAATTTACTAGAGGGATATGATCTTTTTGATGGAGATACCAATGAGAAAATTTCCATTTGGAGAGATGATGAAAAACTCATGTCTTTTGTTGAAAATATTCCTGCAATGAGCTGGAAGATATTGAAACTCAAAAAGCGCAGTGCGGTTTCTAGTGAAGGGAAAACATTAGGCAAAGAAAATGTTCTAGAGAACATACGCTTTAGAATCGAGGTTGACCAGCAAAACGGTAGTATAAGTTCTATCTATGATAAGAAAAACAACTATGAATATGTTGAGAAAAATCAGCCTTTTGGACAATACAGTTATGATGTATATGGTGATCAAAGCGAAAAACGCTATATAAACAGTTATGTGTACCGTTTTGTTGCATGGGTGATTGATGATCTGTGCCGTATCAATATGCCAGAACAGGCAGATTTGACGTTTACACCAACTAATTTTTCTATTGAACGCTGTACTGAGGAAGGTCGTAGTGTCTTAAGATGGCGTAGTGAGATTAATGATAAAAGTTTATCCGATTTTGGAAATGCGACTAGTGTTGAATTTAAACTTTCATTATATGATGCCCAGGATGTAATTGATTTTTCTGTGAAATTACACGATAAACAAGCAACTCCTTTTCCAGAAGGTGGAAGTATTTCTTTTCCATTTGCTATGGATGGATGTAAGATTGAAATCGGTAAAATCGGTCGCGTTATAAATCCAGAGGAAGATGTGGAAAAAGATGCGAACCATGCATTATATTGCTGTGAAAACTGGATGAGTATTACAGGTAATAATGCTGGAATGCTTGTTGTTCCATTAGATACTCCATTGTTTGGAATTAATTCAAAGGGTATTTATGAGTTTTATTCACAACGAGACAGTGTTACTCCTCATATATATTTTAATCTTTTCAATACTCAATGGGGGACAAACTTCCCACAATGGATTGATAAAAATCTTTCTTATTCCTTCCGTTTCCTCCCATTGACTGGATTAGAGACGACAGGTGAAAAGCAGAGACTTGCCTTAGAAGCTTCAGCTCCTATATTGGCGGCATCCAAAAAGGCGTCCTTTGTAGGTAGTCAGGTTATACTATCTGCACAACCTTCCTTGATAGAGAGTGAAACATTTCGAATTCTTTCTATGCAATCCAAACCAGGTACAGATACAGTCCTTGTTCGCCTGATTGATTTGGAAGGGAAAAAAGGAAAGGCTGACATACGGTTTAATCATGCTGTGAAATCGGTTCGTTTAGTTTCTATGTGTGATGACCGCTGTGCAGATGAGAGACAGACGCTTTTTGAGGGTATCTATACACTGGAAACAATGCCTTTTGAAATTCATCTGCTTGAGCTTTCGTTAGTTAGATAATTTGTGTTCGTATGATTTTGTAAAATATTGATTTGATGCACAGAACAAATAGTATGTATTTTATAATCATTCAAATTTGGAATTACTTCTATGTTACATGAAGAGGTATTATCATTTTTCAGTAACAACTTAAAAGGGTTAAAAGAGGCGCAACAACTATTAATTAGTGTTGCGCCTCTACTATCTAAAAATTATTATCTAGCCACTTTGCTTTTCTTTTAAAGTTATTGTTTGTTAACCAATCCTTTTAGGAATCCTATTCAGTATATTACGTACTCTGGCTACCGATTTGTGCCGTACGCTGGTTATGGGTATGTTCTTGATAGCGGTGAGATATGGAAAGTACGGTTCTGCCTTGCGTGGCTCGATCCAGTGCACCTAGAATCCGACGCTCCGTATCGCTGTCAAGATTTGCAGTAATCTCATCTAAAAGAAGAATTTTAGGACCAGCGACTACAGCTCGCGCAATAGAGAGCAGTTGAAGTTGCCCCTGCGAAAGGGCTATCTTTTCCGCAGGTGTGTCATATCCATCTGCTAGCTCCATGATACTCTCATGTAATCCAACAAGCATCGCAGCAGCTTCCACCTGCTTTTTGCTGATGTCAGGATCAAACAATGAAATCTGTTCTGCCACTGTGCCCGATACCATATGAAAGGACTGCTCTACATAGCCAAATAGCTTTCGCTTTTGGGCATCAGGGATTTTATCTGCGTCCACACCATTCACAACTACTCGCCCTTCGTTCGGGCTATATAGTCCCATCAACAAACGAAAGATGGTGCTTTTCCCTGCTCCAGTTCTTCCCACGAGAGTTACGGATTCACCACTTTTTACTGTAAAGCACAGGTCACTTAATACGACATTATCGTTGTCATAACGAAATCCCACATGGTCAAGGCAAATACAAGACTCAGTGTTTTTTGTAAGTTTTTCAGCCGCAAGAGAGTTATCTGTTTCTTCCCGTTCTGGCTCCTGCAAAAATTCATTAATTCTCTTAACCCCTGCAATAGCAGATTGAATATTTTGAATTTCCATACCGATGCTCTCCAGCGGTTCAAAAACCTTACTCACATAAGCGATGATGGCTACAGCCGTACCAACGGTGATACCGAAGAATTGCTGTATTTCTCCGCCCATTGCAGCACATATCATCATCACTGCAATGACGCAGGAGCTAATAAAGATGACAATGGGAGAATAGATGGAATCGTAAAGGTTTGATTTATCCATAGCCTGGTAGCTTTCTTCGATATAATCATCGTATTTTTGCTCCATATATTTTTGACGGAATAGGGTACGAATCATACGGATATTGCGGATTGTCTCAGGTACATGGTTGTTAACCTTACCCACAGCGACGCGATTGACAAGCTGTGCCTTTAGCGTCCTCTTCTGAAACAAGCGAGTCATTGCAAACAGCAGCGGCGTAATTAGAAGAATTATCATACCAAGTCCCGTACTTTTATAAAATATGACCACCAAAATACTAATTACTTTGCAGGCATCAGCAAACATACTGATGATTCCATTCGTAAACAGGGAATCCACCACATCCACGTCATTTACAAACCGTGAGGTAATTATTCCAGATTCATTCTTAGAAAAATAACCCGCAGGCAAACGCTGGAGCTTTGCACACATTTCACTTCGCAGACCATGAGTAACCCTTTGTCCAAACATAGTAATCATGACATTCTGTCCAGACTCTAATAATCCTGAAATAGCAAGTAACCCTAAGTAAGAGAGTGCAAGATAGAGCGGAATTTGCTGCTGTGCAGTCAGGTTATTGACGATGCGTTCTAAGACTAAGGGAGGGAAAAGAGCCGCAGCAATTGCACCTGTTATAGTGAGAATAGTTAAAAAAACCTTCCATTTGGAAGCAGATATAATTTTATACAACACAGAACCAAGACTGTTCTTATCCTTCATTCTGCTCACCTCCTACCACTTGTGCATGATACAGTTCTGCATAGGTCTCATGTTCCAGCATCAACTCAACATGAGTGGAATAGATACCTTTTCCTCCATTTAAAAATAGCACATTATCAAATTTAGAAAACAAACTCAACCGATGAGAAAAGAGAATAACGACCTTATCCGCTGCAAGCGTACGTAGGTTCTCAAAAATTTCTTGTTCCGTTTCACGGTCAACTGCGGAAAATGGATCGTCTAAAATTAAAATATGCTGTGCGTTATAGAGCG
>NZ_DAMADT010000007.1:149292-163419 GCF_031997925.1 Lachnoclostridium sp.
GCGTTCGAGCAAGTGCAGTTCGTGCTTGCTGACCGCCTGAAAGCCTAATGCCACTACTACCCACCAAAGTATCAGCTCCTTGTGACATTTGAGTTACCTCTTTTTCGAAGCACACCGCTTTCAGGTATGGTAAAATATCTCTTTGTTCTCCAAGGCATATATTCTCCTCAATGCTGTCGCTAATTAGCTCCGGCTGATGCCCCATGTAAGAAATTAGCCTGCTGCGTTCATAGTCACTTAGAGAGGCTAGTTCTTGTTCACCCACACGAATACTGCCCTCATAAGGGACCTCGCCAATAAATGCCTTACCTAACATAGATTTGCCACAGGCAACCGGTCCTGTTACGCCAATAATTTGACCTGGAGTAGCAGAAAATGAAATATTTTCAAGTATCTGTGAACCACTTGGTATGTATAGAGACAGATTTGAAACCGTGAGTCCCACCGGTTTTGAAAAATCAATGGTGGAATCCGTATCTTGCTCCACATATTCCTTCATTAACGGCTTAATTCTTGCCCATGATACTTGTGCCTTTTGCACGGAATTAAACAGCTTTGCAGCCTTGGAGGATTTGAGCGCCATTTTTGTAAAGCAGGATAGGACCGTAGTGAATGCGGCTATGTTCCAATTAACCCATCCCGTTCCAAGTACATTTTTAGCACCTAGATAAATGATTAAAACTGCTCCACACATGGAGATTATACTGTAAATTGGCTGCATTGCGCTTTCCCAGAGGTTGGCTGAAACAGCACGCTTTTCATAATCCTTTAGATAGGATTCATAAGCATTGTCACGGTTCGGCTCACAACCATAAACACGATATGTAACTGCGTTTAAGACTCTGTCCATGGTGGCATTATTCAATCTGCCTGCGCTTTTTTTGTATTCTGCATTATATCGTGTGATACGGTTTTTCAGCCGACCTGCAATGTAATAAGCAATCGGAGTGAAGATACTAGAAAGCAAAGCTAGCCGCCAGTCATAAAAAAAGAGCAGTGAGAGATAAGCAATTAGCACTACACCGGTGTCAAACACCTCTGTGGTGAATTTCCGCATCCCTTCTACACAGGCATCAACATCCGCCACCGCCTTTGTCATAACAGCACCAAGGCTTTCACTCTCTAGGTCATCCTTGTTCATGTTAACTAGGCTGTTATACAGCATATGGCGCATATTGCAGCTGGTTTCGTTAGCAAACCGCCTCACATAAAACCGCTTGATGCAACGCATCAGCTGTACAACGAAGATAACGACAAGGTAAGTAATTGCCAACGACACGATAGCAGAAAATGTTTTATAACCCTTCGTAATGTCGAATAAGCACTGTGCCAACTGTCCCTCAAAATAAGGTCCAGCAATCATACCAATGTTATATAAAATGCCCGAAATTGTGACCAATGTTAATGGCAAAATCTCTAATTTAAAATAGGAGGAAATGCTGTCAGGTTTTATTACCTTTTTTGCTTGTCTGTTTTGGCTCATTTTTGACAACCTCCATCCATAAAGAGCCTAGTTAGGTGTGGAAATCCCGCTTTACTCTCAGATTTAGAGCGTGAGTAGAGGATATTTAGAATACGACAAAACTCTTCATTATCCTGCGGAGTGAGCGCTTCTTCCAGCCACTCATAATAAAGCGCTTCCACGGATGCTTTCGAGGTTTTTAGCAGATCAGCTTTTTCAGTCGCATAGAGTAACTGACTACGTCCATCTACCGGATTGGGTTTTCTAATCAGATAACCTTTTGCTTCCAAATTGGAGGCACGACGAGCAGCAGCTCCCTTGTCAAGACTGAGAATTTCCCGAATTGCCGCCTGCGTGATGCCTGGATTTTTACGCACCACATGAATGAAGTCGTACTCTGCGGTTCCCACGCCCTCCATTTTCAACATACGCGCGGTGAATTTATTCACTTCTCGTGCAATTTTAGTGATCTGGCGTTTTGTACTATCCATTTTGCAATTCCTTTCGAAGATAGAATTTTTTAATAAAGAAAAAAGATGTAGTATCAACTAAATATATATGATACTACATCTTTTTTCCTTTATCAATACGAGCTATTTAATTATTTATGACTAGAGACTTTTTAAAGATTATATAACCAATGACAGAATATTCAATATAGAAAACTGTATCCATATTATTGCGAAATATTGCTAAGATACATAAAATGAAAACCTCAGCGTTATTTCATAAAGAAAGCGATTTGGGGGATTCTGATTATTTTGAAGTAACTACCACCTAATTTATATTTACCTTTTAGGCATTATTATGGTAAAATAAAGATAGAAAAAGCTTGTATTATGTAAAATGTACAAAAAACACAAAAAAGCACCTGTCTTTTATACTTAAAAATTTTAACTTATATCTATAAAAGCTTATCTATATTTCGCAAATGACAGTAAAATAATTGGGGGATTGCTATGAAGTATAAAATAATAATTACGGTTATACTGTCAGTCTTTGTCATACTTTTAGTAGGATATACAACATCAAAAAGAAATCATAATTTACAAAATAATCAGCAGGAACGGGAAGAGTTGGTAATTTACAGCTCCCATCCATTGGATTTTCTTAAGCCCTTAATCGAAGAATTTGAGTCAAGAACAGGAATTCTAGTAACGGTTGTCAGCGGAGGTACTGGACAATTAATCAATAGAATTGAAGAAGAACAGGATAACCCTAATGCGGATATTTTATGGGGTGGATCTTTGTCAACATTAAAACCTCAGATGTACCTGTTTGAGAAGTACTCCTGTGCCAATGAAGATATCATTCAGCAAGAATTCAAGAATAATGAAGGAATGTTTACTAAGTTTTCTGATGTACCAAGTATCATTATGGTGAATACAGATTTAATTGGGAATACACAAATTAATGGATATAAGGATTTACTAAATCCTGAGCTAAAAGGTAAGATAGCTTATTGCAGTCCTAATGTATCATCATCTGCCTTTGAGCATCTGATTAACATGTTATATGCAATGGGAAACGGTAATCCCGAGGATGGCTGGGATTATGTGAAACTTTTTTGTAAGAATTTAGATGGGAATCTACTAAACAGTTCCACAGAGGTTTACCGGGGAGTTGCAAATGGTGAATTTGTTGTAGGGCTTATATTTGAAGAAGCTGCTGCCGCTTTGGTTGCGAATGGAGACAATATAAAAATTGCATACATGGAAGAAGGAGTTTTATCTACACCCGACTGTGTTTCAATTGTTAAAAATTCACCTCATCTTCAAAATGCCAAATCATTTATTGATTTTGCTACCGGATATGAAGTACAGACAAAGATAACGATGGAGCTTAATAGACGGTCAGTTCGTATGGATGTAAAAACTCCAAAGTACCTTAAGGCAAAGGAAGAGATTACAATTATTCATGCAGATCCTGAACATGTTTATAAAATGAAAAAACAATGGATACAAAAATTTGAAGAAATATTTTTTGATATGAAAGAAGAATAGGGTACAAATATTTGAAGAAATATTTTTTGATATCAAAGAAGAATAGAGTAGAAAAATTTGAAGAAATACTTTTTGATATCAAAGAAGAATAGGATACGTTAAAATGTATTATAAGTATCGCATTTAACCTACGATGTATAATGGGGGCAATATGAAAAGAAAAAGAATAAGATTCTTTCGTGATAATATAAGGCATACGTTTATCTTATATGCAATTATACCTACTTTCCTAATTGCTTGTTTATGTATGGGACTAATCTTTGGAATATGGCAATATAGTGTTTATAACACAAACCTTGCTGCCAATGCTAAGGTTAGTAATGTACTTCAAAAAGTAGTAGATATCTATGTAAATGAAGCATCAAACTTATCAAAGGATGTAACGTTAATTACAGAGCCTATTAATACAGATAAACTGGTGGAAATACGAAGATCCATGTATAAACTTTTTGCAGAAACAGAATATTTTGCAAAACTGTATATTTTAGATGAGGAACTGAATTCCGTTCTATCCGACAATAATCATATGCCAGGTTTTTTAGTAGATAATTCTTGTTATGATTGGGGAATCATTCGCGAAATACGTGAAAAACCACAGGATATTTCCATAAAACTTGCAACAGAGGAAGGACGTATTCTATGTATTGGTACAGGAATACAAAATGAAGGATCTCTGGTAGGTTATATTGTAGTAACGATTCCAGCCGATGAATTTCGGTTATTGTTGACGCAGGTATCACCACAAACGGTTATTACTGATGAGAATGGCTGGATCTATCTTACGAATAATTTTGTTTTTCAAGATGAATTGGGGCGTTTTGTAAGAGATATGGAATATTCCGAAGGATTTATTAAGTATCAGGAGAAAGGATATTATTTATCCAAAAGTAAAATATGCAATGATAACTTACAGGTGTATACAATTACAAGCAATGGTATGGAATCAAGAATATTTTATACTATGTGTACGTTTATTCTATTTATATTTGCAGCAATCATTATAATTACTTATTTTACGAGCAGAAAAGTTGCAAAAAAAAGTACAAGGGATATTTCTAAAATTGCAGAAGCATTTGAACAAGTTAAAAAAGGTAATTTGGATCGTTATCTAAATATTGATAGTAGTATCGAATTTAAGGAAATCGGTGAAGCATATAACTTAATGCTTGACGGCTTAAAGAAAAACATAAAAGAAAACAAAGAGCTGACCAGACATGTGGCATTTGCGCAGGTAAAGCAACTGGAAGCTCAGTTTAATCCACATTTTCTTTTTAATACCTTAGATAACATTCGCTTTATGAGTAAGATTGATTCGGAAGCTTCAGATAATATGATTATTGCGCTATCTACGCTACTTCGATACAGTATTAGTAATGCAGAAGATGAAATTCAGGTTGAAGAAGATATGCGATATACGGAAAGTTATCTCACCATCTTAAAAATTAGATATAATAGAAGATTTACCTATGAAATTGATTTAGAAGAAAAGGTTAAGAAATATTTAATTCCAAAATTAATGATACAATCAATCATTGAAAATGCCGTCAAATATGGTTATGAAGAAGTAGATACACTGCATGTTACAATTAAGGGGTTTGAAAAGGACGGTAATTTAATCTTTGTTTGTAAAGATAGTGGAGGCGGAATAAAAGAAGATTTGTTAAAGCAAATCAGAGAAAACCTTCTGCAGCCGGTAAATAAAACAAATCATCACGGAATTTATAATATACATCGAAGAATTCAATTAATGTATCACGGGGATTACGGAGTTACTTTAGAAAGTAAATTGGGAGAGGGAACGGTTGTAACCTTAACGTTACCTATTCACATGAATTCAGATATTTAGCAATATTGTAAATATGGAGAAAGAGGGTATAGGGTTATGCTTAAGGTACTAATAGCAGAAGATGAGGATATTATTAGAAAAGGGTTAGCTTATACCGTTGACTGGCTAAGCATAGGATATGTTTTGGTAGGAGAAGCTGCAAACGGTGAAGAAGGAATTGAAAAGATTAAAGAATTAAAACCAGACGTGGTACTTGCAGATATTATGATGCCAAAAGTAAATGGACTTGAAATGATCCGCCGGGCTAGGGAGGAAGTTCGATTTAAAAGTGTAATTCTCACAAGCTATGCAGAGTTTGATTATGCAAAAGAGGCGATAGAATTAAAAGCATTTGATTATCTTATGAAACCCGTTGATGTAAATATACTAAAAGAAGTTATGCGTAAGCTGCAAGTTGAGATTACTCATGAAAACGAAAAGGAACTGTTACTCCAACAGAAAAATCAAGGAATGGATATTGAACTGCTTTCTTCTGGTGACTTTTATAAGAATCCCTACGTTAAGAAAGCAATAGATATAATGAAAGAGCGTTATATAGAAAAGATAAGTATAGAAAGTATTTCAGAGGAACTAGAGGTAAGCTCCAGCTATCTTAGCAGAAAATTCAAAGAAGATACGGGACATACCTATCTGGACTTTTTAAATATGTACCGTGTGCAGCAGGCCATAAGACTTCTTGATGAAGGTGTTTATCGTGTTTATCAGGTGTCAGATATGATAGGATTTTCAGATTATAAACATTTTTGCGCAGTATTTAAGCGTTATACCAAAACTTCACCAACGGAATTTATAAAAAATAAAGGATGTACCAGCCAATAGTTCATCTTTCTTGAAAATTTCATTATGAATGCAGCTGTCGAAAATAATTCTATGTTAGCAATTCGCACAATAACATAATATCTGTGAAAGAACAAAGGTACCTTGAAGTGGCATACAAACCGAAATCAAGGTACCTTTTTTGTACACTATTTTTTTAGGCTATTTGTCAAGTATTTTAGTTAGGTTCCTTTGGAACGCGCACCAACACTGACAAAATAGCTTTTTTTTATTGGACATATTTTGCGACAGCCTCTTGTGCAAGATTGTTCATTTTTCATAATAAAGTTCATTTTTAATGATAATTATGCACAAATAAAGGTATTAATTTATACATAGATTATCTAATATGTATATATGAAGTATGCGACTTACGGGGGAAACACATTGTATGACTTCAAATATTAGATAATTTGCGGAGGATGGAAAAAATGAAAAAAAAGCTAGTATCACTTCTTTTAGTTCTGACAATGAGCAGCGCATTGCTAGTTGGTTGCGGAACAGCAAAAACAAGTAAAAGTGAAGAGAAAAGCGAAGCAGAGAAAGTGATAGAACAAGCAGAAAAACTGACACTTCAAGAACTTTATAAGAAAGCAATTGAAGAATCTAATGGTAAAACCATGTATGGTATCGGCAACTCAAGCCGTGGTGCAACAGCTGCAACCGGTTTTATTGAAGAACTGAAGAAAATAGATTCTTCCTACAATGGAACTATCGAATGGTCACAGCCTAAAAACAACTCTATTTTTACTTTATTAAATGCAGATATCACCAGTTCTAGTCATACTTATTCTATGACATTAATTCAGGATGGAAATCAAATTCAGAGCAAGATGTTAGATACTAAGAATGTTCTTAATTTCATTCCTAAGGAATGGAAAGACGCAACAGGTGTTAATGAAGAGGAAAACGGACATCCATTAACATTACAAACATTAAATAAGGTATTTATGTTTAATCATCTTGGAGATAAAACTTACACAAACTGTTGGGATTTTGTTTATGAAGGCTCAAGCCCACTATTTATGGGAGTTGATTCTGAACCTGTTGGAAAGAATTTCTTATATATGCTAACCAATGATAAATATGCAACTTCTCTAAAGAAAGCATTTGATGCTTTAGACAGCACAAAGCAGGCTTATTTTCAAACAACTATTGATAAAGTGGAGAAAGATGGCGAAAGTCTCGGATTGACTGGAGAGAACACAAAATATGCTTTAGCATGGATTAAGCTTTGGTGCGAAAAATACAACGAGCAGACAGATGATGGCCCTATTTGTAATAGCCTTGTTACAAACTCAGCTGCTGGTGAAAGTGGTCTACTTGTTTATTCAAAACTTCGTTCCGTTGAAGAATCCGAAAGTGTTTCTGTAAATAATGTAACAATCGCTGCATATCAGGATAATTATCTAGGAATTGGTGGATTTGCTTATAAACATTATCTTCAGCTTGTTAAGACAGCTCCACTTCCATGGACAGCTTGTGCTTTCATTGCATATATGGTAACTACGGAAGATGGTTTTTATGCTTGGGGCAAAGACATGGGTGGTTATAGTGCTAACCCTAACATCAATCAAGATCATTCAAAGGATGGTTTTGTAGAAGGTGTTGATACCTTCCCTGCTAAAAATGACAGAGGATATGCTTGGTGGGTTAGCGAAGAAGGAGCACTTGTAGTAGAAGATCCAAAGTACTGTTCAGAGGTATCTTTCAATATGAGTGACTGGATTGACGTTATTTTAGGAAATAAAGCGAAAGCAGAATAATCTTTGAAATTATAATTAACAGAATCAGGGGCGTTTACAATACGCCCCTTAGTTAATAAAGGAAGAGGTAAACATGGAACAGCAAATTTTACAAAGACCGGGGAAACCGAGAATTTTTATGAATAAAGTAAAGACTTTCCTAAGCAAACCCCACAACGTGGTTTTGTTGGTTCTCGGTATTATTCTTTCTGTGACAACGATAGCGCCAATTGTTTCTATTTTTGTCGATACATTTTCCATTCATGTAGGATCTATAGATTCACATTTGACAGGAAAGACTTCGGGCTATACCTTAGTTAATTGGATCGACCTTTTTACCGGGAACCTTAGTAGACAAAATGTTTGGATACCTCTTGGCAATACATTGCTATTGGCAATCTTTACTTGTCTAGGTGCAATTATCTTTGGCGGTGTTTTTGCCTATCTTGTTACAAGAACGAATTTAAAGTTTAAAAAGTATTTAAGTGCAATATTTATATTCCCATATATCATGCCACAGTGGACATTGGCGGTAGTATGGCAGAATTTATTTAATAGTCAAGGGGTGACCGGTGGTTCTGATGGTATCCTTGCTTCCTTGTTTGGGATTGCTATGCCTGGCTGGTGGTGCAAAGGACTTTTTCCTAGTGCAGTAGTATTGGCACTTCATTATGCACCTTTTGCCTATATCATGATTGGTGGAATTTTCCGAAATATGGACGCAAATCTGGAAGAAGCGGCAGTAATTTTGAACACACCAAAGTGGAGAATATTTAGCCGTGTAACTCTTCCTATGGTAAAACCGGCAATCCTTTCAACGATCCTTTTAGTTTTCGGTAGTGCCATGGGAAGTTATCCGGTACCTCATTATATGAATTTAAAAACTCTGTCAACGAAGTACGTTAGCATGAATGTTAATAGAGCCGGTCAAGCAAGTGTTCTTGCTATTATTATGATGGTCTTCGGTGTAGTTATTCTTATGATGAATCAGGTAACTACAAGTAGTCGAAAGAGTTATACAACGATAACAGGTAAATCAGGACAAATTAGTAAAGTGAATCTTGGTAGAATAGGTAAATATGCAATTGCTATCGTATTAATCATTTTTACAGCAATTACAAGTATTTATCCTATCATTTCCTTTGCGATGGAAACCTTCCTACCAAACCCAGGTGACTATAGCTTTCTTACTACAGGAAATCTAAGTAATTTGACATTAAAATGGTGGATTACCTCAGAGAACTTAACGGAAAATGGTATGTACGGACAATTGGGTATTTTATTTAATTCAACCATTTGGAATGCATTTAAAGGTACGTTAATTGTATCAGTATGTTGTTCTTTAATTGCTGGTACCATTGGTACCTTGGTAGGATACAGTGTAAGTAAACACAGAAGAAGTAAAGCAGCTGGCTATGTAAATGCCATAGCATTCCTGCCTTATCTGATACCATCCCTAGCAGTAGGTGTTTCCTTCTTTATCTTCGGATCGGCACTAGGAATTTATAACACCTACCTTTTGATCATTCTTGCAGGAACTGTAAAGTATATACCATTTGCAAGTAGAAGTTCATTAAACTCCATGTTACAGCTAAGTGGTGAGATTGAAGAAGCTGCCATTATCCAAGACATTCCATGGTTTAAGCGAATGTTTAAGATTATTATCCCTATTCAAAAGTCATCCATTATAAGTGGTTATCTATTACCGTTTATGACATGCCTTAGAGAATTAACTTTATTCATGTTGCTATGCTCTCAGAATAAGATTGTTACAACCTTACTTGATTATTTTGATGAAATGGGTCTTTATGCATTCTCAAGCGGTATTAATCTTATTTTAATTGTATTCATTATAATCTGCAACGCGCTGATTAATAAGGTGACGGGTGCAAGCCTTGATAAAGGAATTGGAGGAAATTAATATGCCAAAAATAGTACTAGAAAATGTTACGAAAAGATGGGGAAAGTTTTATGCAGTGGATAATCTTAGCCTTGTAATAGAAGATAATGCATTTGTTACATTACTAGGTCCTTCCGGATGTGGAAAGACAACAACACTCCGTATGATTGCAGGTCTTGATACCCCTACAAGTGGAAAAATTACCATTGGCGGAGTTACTGTATTTGATAGTGAAATGGGAATTAATATTCCTGCGAATAAAAGACGTGTAGGCTTTCTCTTCCAGAACTATGCTTTGTGGCCAAACATGACAGTATATCAAAATATTTGCTTTGGTCTGAAAAACATTAAAGAAGAGATGTCATCGGTGGATTATGATGTTAAGAATGCAGACAAACTTATTAAAATACTAAGTAAGCCAAAAGAAGTTGTTCAGGCAATTAACGAATGTAAGGATAAGTCCGAAGTTCTTGATACGAATAGAGCATTAATCAAATTAATTGATTTATATGAAATATCCATTTACACTGCAAAAGAAATTTTAGATCACAAGTTACAGGAAATTTCTAATATAGAAGAAAAAGCAAAACAAATCAGTGAAAAATTAAAAGCTAATATCGAAAGTGCGAAAAAAAAACATAAGGATTCTAATTGTTCACTAAATGAGAACTATGAAGTTGTAAGGATTGGTAAGGTAGTTAAGACAGTTAGAAAAATGAACAAAGAAGAAATCGATTTAGCAGTACGAAGAGTTTCTAGAATTGTAAAGATTGGTATGTTTATGGATCGATATCCAAGTGAGCTTTCCGGAGGTCAGCAACAACGTGTAGCTATTGCACGTACCTTAGCACCGGAACCTTCCGTACTATTTATGGATGAACCATTGTCAAACTTAGATGCTAAATTAAGACTTGAGATGAGATCTGAGTTACAAAGACTTCATATTGATACGGGAAGTACATTTGTCTATGTTACCCATGACCAGATGGAAGCAATGACCCTAGCCACCAAAATATGTTTGATTGAAAACGGTGTACTAAATCAATATGATAGACCTCTTGACGTATATAATAAACCAAATAATTTATTTGTAGCGGACTTTGTAGGTAACCCAGTTATAAATTTCATGGATGCAAAAGGTGTACAGTTAGAAGACGGAAACATTGCTTTAGAAATCCTTAAGAATGTCAAAGCCACATATACGCCAAAAGAAAAAATGGATATGGGAAATTGGATAAAACAACAGGAAGCAGAAGAGGATAGTAAGCTACAATCTGAACTTGCTAAGCAAAAGGATAAGAAAAATGTTGAAAAAGGAAACAAAGATTCCCACTTCCGATATCACATTGCGAAAGTAGATGAAAGTGAGATAATAGAGGAAGATAAGTCCATTTCATACCTTGATTATGTTATAGGTATCCGACCTGAATTTGTAAAAATCAGTGAACAAGGGTCTTTAACGGGCGAAGTCTACAGTGCAATGCCTACTGGTATGGAGACTACCGTTAAGATAAGAATTGGTAATTTCTTATTTACAGGTGTTGTGTTCGGTGGTGTACTTTATGAGATTGGCCAGACGGTAAAACTGGACTTTGACGGAAAAGGTGTTATGCTATTTAGTCGTAAGAATGGAAAGTTTATTTCACAGGGATCTTTAAGTGTGGAGTAGGGATACTAAAGAATTATGACTATAAGTTTTAAATAGATATAGATATTCAGAATTAGTTAATATGTTGTATGAATATTTTCTTTTTAAGGAAAAGCGGTATTACACTTAGGTGTTATACCGCTTTTCCTATTAATTCTTTTTTATTCGTCAATAATGAATAGTCACTCAGTAGTCTTGAAATATTATTAATTTGATCAAAGTGTTTTTCTAGATAGCCCAGATTACGACTTTCTTTGAATTAAAAGATTGCTAAGCATTCGCATAGCAGTCTGACAGAATCATCTTCAGGTACAAGTCCATCTCATTCAATAGCCCTACTTATTGTGACGGTTATAGGCTTGTAAAAATAGTTTTAGATGGTATAATATTCCTGAAAGTTAAGTCGGAATTGTAAGAAATGGCGAAGTAAGATTAGTCACAATTAATTTATACGAGGGAGAGTAGTATGAATACAAAATATAAAGAAGATATAAAAGAGTACTATAAGTTTGCACAAAAGGTCTTAAAAGAGTATGAAATTTATTATGATGATATTTCTTTCTTACAACAAAGTGAGAATGTTACATTTCGCATTGAAAAAAAGAGTAGTGAAGAAAGGTACTTAGTTAGGATTCACAATTCCGTTAATGAGGACGATGTGTATCAAAATAATAAAAGCTTGATTAATTCAGAATTATTATTACTTCAAGAACTTAATAGTTGTGAGTTATTTACAGTACAAGCACCAGTAAAAAATAAATACAGTAGTTTTGTAACAAAAGTTTTCAATGAATTTTTAGGTAAGGATTTAAATGTTACAGTACTTAGATGGATTAATGGAGAAATTATTGATATAAATGATGAGAAGTATAATGAATTAGTCTTTAAATTAGGTGAGGAAATGGCTAAACTGCACAAATATTTAAATCAATGGGAAATACCCGAGGGATTTATTAGAGCAGAATATAACTTGGAAACTAGTAAGGCTAATTTATCAAAATTAAATAAACTAGTAGATATTGATATTATATCTAATATGAAATTTAATGAGATTTATAAAAGTACGATGAATATTATAGAATTTATAGAGAAAAACTTATCTAAGGATCAAAATTGGGGGCTAATACATGGAGATCTAAATGAGTGCAATTATATTGTTAATGGTAAGGGTATTTTTTTAATAGATTTTTCAAGATGTGGATTTGGTTATTACTTATATGATATAGCACAAACATTAATGCACCTTAGTATTGAAAATCGTAGACGCTTCATAAAAGGATATAAAAATATTTTCTTATTACCAAGTGAATATGAAAAACTGATTGAAAGTTTTTTTGCATTATCAATAATTGATAATATGCTGTTTTTATCCTCTAACCCAGAAGAGTACGAACATATAAAAAACATGGCAAATTATTTATGTGATCACGTAATTTATAAATTTAAAAATAATGACAGATTTATCTTTTAGGATAAATTATATAAATATATCTGAGATGATATCAGGGAAAACGAATCGTTGCGTACCCCTTAAAGATTTCGAATTTAATATGAGGAAATTAATATGACAAACATATACTTTATTAGACATGCGGAACCAGATTATATGAATCATAATGATATGGAGAGGCCATTAACGGGGAAAGGCTTAGAAGATAGGAGACTAGTAACACACTTTTTAAGTGACAAAAATATAGACATTGTTTTATCAAGTCCATTCACTAGAGCTGTTGAAACTTTAAAAGATTTTGTGGTTTTATATGAGCACTCCATAATTACAGTTGAGGCTTTTCAAGAAAGAAAAGTTGATAGTGTATGGATTGAGGACTTTAATAAATTTACCGAGCAACAGTGGAATGATTTTGATTATAAGCTTTCCGATGGTGAGAGTTTACGTGAGGTTCAGAATCGTAATATTGAAGCGTTAATGCAAGTTTTGAGATTACATCAAGATAAAAATATTGCTATTGGAAGTCATGGGACAGCACTTAGTACAATTATCAACTATTTCGATCCGAACTATGGCTTTCAAGATTTTCAAAATATAAGATTTTTGATGCCATGGATTGTGAAGTTTTCATTTGAAGGAGATGAATTAGCTAATATAGAAAAAATTGATGTTTTTAATATTAGTAAAAATTCGGAGAGCGGTGGGTGCCATATTAATTACGCCAGATAAAAAATTTTATTGATACATAAAGCAAAAATCTGTGATGGAAAAGAAGGAAAAACCGATGTAGATTATTGCGATTTCATAAAAGGTGGAATACAGAAAAGTGAAACCATGATCGAAGCGATAAAGCGTGAAATTCTCGAAGAAACAGGACTTGATGTAGTTGCTGATATAGAAGAGTTACCACATAAAATATATTTTGAGTTTCCCTCGAATTTGAAGAGGATTGTTGGATATGATGTACAAGAAACTACCATGTTCATTGTGCGACTAGGTGATCAATTGAATAATTTAAAATGCGAAGATGATGAAATTGACGAATATGTTTTTGTTGATAAAGATGAAGTAAATGATAAATTATCACATGAGGAAACCAAAGAATTTTGGAGAATAGTAAGTAAGAAATTAAGACCATAAATGTACTGAAACCCAAATGTTGTACTTTTTAATCAAGCAACTAAAAGGACTGAATCCGATGCTGAACCGACCCCCAAAAGTTAGACCAAAAATCTAACGATTGGGAGGTCGGTTTTT
>NZ_DAMADT010000008.1:0-91806 GCF_031997925.1 Lachnoclostridium sp.
GCACACTCGGGACTTGCACCCGCTAGAGCCCGCCCATGGCGGGCAAACTAAAAAACCGGGCTTAATTGCCCGGTCTTCTTTCATAATAGATGTAAGATATACTAATAATACATCTCACTATTATACTTATTCTAAAACAATATAAATTACTTTACTGTCTTAACTCAATTCCAAGAGCGGAAAGTCCCTTAAGAATCTTATTCATTACTTCTGTTACATCTTTATCCTCTAACGTACGATCGAGTGCTCTAAAGCTGATAGAGTAGGCCATTGACTTATATCCTTCTTTAATCTGCGCACCTTCATAAATATCGAATAGGCTGTAGTGTTCTAATAACTTACCACCATTTTTGCGGATCACTTCTTCTACTTGACCAGCTAAGATTTCTTTCTTCATAAGCATACTAATATCTCTGGTTACTGCTGGATACTTTGCAATTCCAGTATATTTCACATCATAGCTTGCTTTTGCAACAATCTCAGGCATATCAAGCACTGCAACGTATGCTTTTTCACCGATATCATAGTTATCAAGTACTTCTGGATGAACTTCTCCTAAGTAACCGATTACTACTCCTTCATAAGAGATATTTGCTTGACGGCCTGGATGAAGGAAGGTCTTACCTGAATTAGGATCATAAGTTAAGATTCCTTTCATTCCAACCTTCTCAATAAATTCTTCCACAACACCCTTTAAGTCAAAGAAGTCACCAATACCATAGAAACCTAGGGTAAACTGCATTCTCTCATCAGGTAATTCTGTTACTGGAAGTGCCTTAGGTAGATAAATATTAGCAAGTTCATATAAACGAACATTTTTATTACGACGATTAAAGTTTGTAGAAAGTGAACTTAACATACCGTTTAAAGGTGAGGTTCTCATAACGCTATAGTCTTCTCCAAGAGGATTTGATATGGTTACTGTCTCACGTAGTTTATCTCCCGCTGGTAATAGTAACTTATCAAATACCTTAGGACTTTCAAATGAATACGTCTGAGCTTCAGAGAAACCAAATTGCTCTGCCATTGCTCTTGCTTCATTTTCAATACGAAGTTTAAAGGAAATCTTACCAGTAGTAGCCTCTCCAGTAGGAAGCGTTGTTGGGATATTATCATATCCAAAGAAACGTGCTACTTCCTCATCAAGATCAGCTTGGCTTTCTACATCTTGTCTCCAGCTTGGAACGATAACTTCGTCTGTTGCAGGATCGTATTTTAAATCTACCATTTTGAAATAAGAAAGCATAGTTTCTTTATCAAGAGAAGTGCCAAGTACTTTATTGGTACGCTGCCAATTAAATTTTACTCTCTTTTCTCCACGTACTCTTGGGTATACATCCACTGCTCCACCAACAACCTCACCTACGCCAAGTTCTTCGATTAACTGACATGCACGGTTGATTGCTGCCATTGCTGTGTTTGGATCTAACCCTTTTTCAAACTTTGATGATGCATCGGTACGTAATCCTAATTTCTTACTGGATAAACGGATGTTAGTACCATCAAAGCAAGCTGCCTCGAATAATAATGTCTTAACATCATCAGTAATCTTTGAATTTTCGCCACCCATAATACCAGCGATAGCAACAGGCTTTTCGCCATCACAGATCATAAGCATACTGGAATCGAGTTTTCTCACCTGACCATCTAAGGTAACAAATTCTTCTCCATCTTTTGCACGTTCTACAATAATCTTATTTCCTGCAATTAAGTCAAGGTCGAATGCATGCATTGGCTGTGCGAACTCTTCCATAACATAGTTTGTGATATCAACAATGTTATTGATAGGACGTATCCCGCATGCAGATAATCTTCTCTGCATCCATAATGGGGATGGAGCAATCTTAATGTTCTTAACTACTCTTGCTACATATCTGCTGCAAAGATCTGTATCTTTAATTTTAACTTCCACATACTCTGCAACCTTTTCATCATTGCCTGTTTCCTTCACAACTGGAGGAACGTATGATTTACGAAATGTTGCTGCTGCTTCCCTTGCAATACCAAGGACACCAAAGCAGTCTACACGATTCGAAGTTATCTCATATTCAAACGTAACATCGTTTAATCCCAATGCATCAATTGCGCTAGAACCAATCTTTAAATCATCGTATTCTTTGATATCACTAAAAATATAGATTCCTTCTTCTGGTGCTTCTGGGTACATCTCTTTGGAAGAACCTAATTCTTCAATAGAGCACATCATACCATTTGACTCAATGCCTCTTAGTTTACCCTTTTTAATCTTAATTCCACCAGGTGTCTTACTTCCGTCATGTCCGCCAGCAACACGTCCGCCGTCTAATACAACTGGAATTACGTCGCCTTCTTTAACGTTCTTTGCTCCAGTAACGATTTGTACGCTCTCTCCTTCTTCCGAAATCTGAACCTGGCATACAATTAATTTATCCGCATCTGGGTGTCTCTCTATTTTAAGAATCTTACCAACGATGATTTTCTCTAAATCAGCGTCAAGTCTTTCAAATCCTTCTACCTTAGTTCCAGTTAAAGTCATCGCATCCGTATAATCCTGTGCTGTCACATCTAATTCTGGAACATAAGCCTTAATCCATGAAAGTGGTGTATTCATTATTATTCTCCTTTCCTTTTGCTCTTCTAGAACTGCTTTAAGAATCTCATATCATTTTCATACAAAAGTCTCATGTCATCGATTTCATATTTGAGTAATGCGATACGCTCAAGACCTACACCAAATGCAAATCCTGTGTACTCTTCTGGATCAATTCCGCTCATTTCAAGAACTCGTGGGTGAACCATACCACATCCTAAGATTTCAATCCAACCAGATCCCTTACAGAAACGACATCCCTTTCCACCACATTTGAAACAAGATACATCCACCTCAGCGCTAGGCTCTGTGAATGGGAAATGATGAGGTCTAAATTTAACCTTTGTCTCTTCTCCGAATAACTGCTTTGCAAACTCAGCTAAAGTTCCTTTTAAATCAGCAAATGTGATGTTCTTATCGATTACTAATCCTTCAATCTGGTGGAAACTTGGAGAATGTGTCGCATCTACTTCATCCGAACGGAACACTCTACCTGGTGCAATCATACGGATTGGAAGTTTTCCCTGCTCCATTACATGTACCTGAACTGGAGATGTCTGTGTACGAAGTAAGATATTACTTGTAACATAGAAGGTATCCTGCTCATCTTTTGCTGGATGATTCGCGGGAATATTAAGTGCTTCAAAGTTATAGTAATCGTACTCAACTTCTGGACCTTCTACTACTTCATAGCCCATACCAACGAAGATACGCTCTGCTTCTTCTAATGCAATCGTATTTGGATGACGATGACCAAGCATAGGCTTCTTTGCAGGAAGCGTAACGTCGATTGTCTCTGCCTTCATCTTTGCTTCACGTAGCACTTTTCCAAATGCTGCCTTCTTACTCTCTAGTGCTTCCTCCAAACTTTCTCTTGCTTCATTTACTAACTGACCAACTTTTGGACGATCTTCTGGTGCCACATCCTTCATTGATTTTAAAACAGAGGTCAATTCTCCCTTCTTACCTAAGAAATTCACTCTGATTTCATTTAATGCATCCAAGGTCTCACTTGCATTAATTTGGCTGAGTGCTCTTTCCTTGATTTCCATCAATGTTTGATTCATAGTAATACTCCTTTCTTTTACGCTTACTTCAATTCTTTACTTAAACACAATACTTAAATCATTTGTCAATCACTACTAACTGTTCTATGGCTGGAATTTAACCACAAAAAAACTCCGTCCCCAAAAAAGGGACGGAGTATAAAAGCTACCCGCGGTACCACCCTAATTCCTATCATAGAACAAGAAAAACAATTCCTTTGATTCTATCATAGGCACTTAAGTTATGCGTAACGTGCATATACGTCATATCCTACTAATGTTAACCCTGTGACTTTAATTTTTTGGAGGTTTGTTAACAAATTCAAATATGCAGCTCCGGTGAGAAAATCAACTAAACTTTGAACTTAAGGAAGCTTACAGCCGGTGACTTCCTCTCTCTGATAGAAAAGTTTAATCTGGTTGCCTGTGGCAACACCTTCATAGCCTTTTACTTATAGGGGTAATTCTATCATATTTTTTTCTATTGTCAAGAGTACAATTTTGTTTTACTATGGATATAATATAATAATCAAAAGCTTTTTAAAGCTAAGATAGGAGTTTATGCAATGCTGTTTATTTCAATCGCAAGGGTCATTCAGGTATTTAGTCATAAACTAAGAGATGATTATATCAGTGCCTTTTCCGCGCAGGCAGCATTCTTTATCTTCATCTCCTTTTTCCCGTTTACCATGTTTTTATTATCCATTATGCAATACCTCCCTTTTACAGAGGCCGAAGTAATGAATGCTTGTAGAACTGTTTTCCCTGCTGCAATTCAAAGCTTTGTTATCTCAATTATTACTGAGCTTTACACAAAGGCTACCTCAACCGCAATACTATCCGTTACCTTGGTAGCAACATTATGGTCCTCTTCTAAGGGCTTTTTAAGTATTATCCGCGGAATGAATGGAGTTTATGCCAATACTGAAACAAGAAATTATATCGTCATTCGTATTAAATCAGCAATTTATACCATTCTTTTTGCTTTGATGATCATTTTATTTCTTGTTATTTTCGTTTTTGGTAATCAGCTCTATCTTTGGATTGTTAGACGTTTTCCGGTATTTAAAGAGTTCGCTTTAGTTATTATTAGTTTACGTACCATCGTAGGACTTTGTTTACTGATTGCTTTCTTTTTATTTATCTTTATGGTGGTACCTAACCGAAAAGCAAAATTACTTAAGGAGCTTCCTGGCGCAATATTAGCTTCCTGCGGATGGATGATTTTTTCTTATTTGTTTTCCTTCTACATTGATAATATGAGTAACTACTCTTATACTTACGGCAGCCTTACTGCGATTGTGTTATGTATGGTATGGTTGTACACCTGTATGTACATGATGTTTATTGGTGCAGAAGTTAACTCAGTACTAGCAAATCCTACTGTTCTTGCTGCACTAAAAAAACTGTTTAGTAAAAATTCATTCGAGGAGTAAAAAGGAGTAAAAACCCCTTTCATAAAATTATTCTTATTTATCAATAACATAATTCAAAGCGGATATTCGCAATCCGCTTACGCTACTTGATCACATAACCTCATTGCCACTACGTGGCATTTTAAAACAGGCAAGTCCCTTCCCTGATGAGGTTAAACTGTGCGAATTTCAAACAGGAAATACTTACTGGATATTCAATTTATTCATAACAAGAAAAAGTACGCTTATGCGTACTTTTTCTTGTTATGTTACAATATAGTTCCTATGAAATAACTTTACTAAAAGTTTTGAAAGTTGCTTGTCATGTTATCTTTTATAATACATTTCAAGTCTTTAAATCACTTCTAGGTATCATTTGAATAATAATTTCACTAATTAATTATTTCTAAGTAACATCGATATAATAATTCTAATTATAGATTACTTCCAGATTGGCATCCGTATAATAATGCTTTAGAATTTCTTCATAGCTCTTACCTTTGTTAACCATTGTTTTTACGCCATTTTGTGACATTCCTGTTCCATGGCCAAATCCACCGCCGGTAAATGTAAATGCCGTCTTAGAATCCTTGCTACCCTTATCAATGACAAAGAATGCGCTTGGTAATAAAGACATTCCATTTACGGTACTACCATCCAGTCTCACCACCTCTGTTGCAACCGGTGCTAATAATTTACGTATGTTCGTTTGATATCTTACTAATACCGTATTCTCCGTCCCCTTAATAAGCAACTCTTTTATTATTCCACTGGTTCCCCTCGTAATAACCTTCATATCTGTCACCGTACCAACTTTTGATACCGGTATACTTTTAAAGACTTTTCCTTCCACGATGGTTGCTCCTGGTATTTCAGTTGCATCATTTAACTCTTGTGAGGTTACATAGGTTAAGATCGATGTTTTATTACTGTTATAGCAATCTGCTAAATAAGTGTTAATCTGTTTGCTTAATGTAGCAGTATCCATAGTCACATTCCAGCGATACATTAAGAATCCGCTGTCGTAGGTTGCTACAGGTTCTACTTTTTTAGTACCTTCCGCTATTACTGCTACTGTATCCTTTGCTAGGAAGTTCCGAAATACCTCTTCGTTCGAAAAATCAACCGTTATATTTTCATCAGTTTGAAGATTCCCTGTTAAATATTTCGTTGGCTTTGCATCCTGCCAAACATCCTCGATACTAGCGGTATGCCCACAAGAGGTTGAAAAATAGTAAGCTGTTATTACTTTTCCACCTTGCGTTAACACCTTCCCATAAGTATCTTTTACTGCCATAATAGACGCTTCATTTTCTGCCACATTATTGTATACTTGGCAGCTTACGCTATCATCGACATGAGCACCATAAGCACTATATTTATTGGCATAAAGTTGGTTAAAGGCATAACTTCTTGCACAAACTGCCTGAACTTTTAAGGCAACATTTCCGTAACTTACCGGCATTTCACTCGGTACAACAGCATATAAGTATTCTTCAATACTAAGTTCGTTTATCACGATGAGTCCTTTTTCATTCGTCGAGATTTCTACAGTTCCCCGGTATCTAGGTACACCTAGATTACGTTTTACATTCAAAAGTGCTACTTTCCCATGTTCTTCTAATGGTGTAATCTTAATTCGGCCTTTGACCATAAGCTTACTATCTTTTGATACGGTAATCTCCTCATCTTTATCATAACGTACAGTCTCTTCCCCATTGTCAACGGTAAATGGGCAATCAACCGTAAAGGAAAGCGACTCGTGATAAATACTTTGATAATTACTCGTATTAATTAATACTCTTATATTTTCTGCTTTGATTTGATCTCGAATTAATGCTGCACATATTTTCCCTTCTGATACAACAAAGTCTGTAACACTATATCCCACTAAGATGTTATTGGTTTTTTCCATCTCCATCTCGCCAAAAAGCTTGTATATTCGGTAGTCTTCATCAAGTGGCAGCACTCCATAACCTTCTACTTCAATCTCTTTTTTGCCAATAACTAAAACCTTTCCTCTTATGATATCTGGTTTTATTATTACCCCGGTTATCATTCCATTGGTTAATGTGATATCTCCAACTTTCTCCGTAAAACTGTCCGAAAGGGTAAGACTTGTTTCAAATGTTCTTGTTATTCCTGAGAGAAAGATTTTTATTTCCTTATCTTTTCCCTCTATCATATAAACATTCTTTAAAACAACTGGCTTGTCTATCTGAGATTTCACGTAGGCTAATTCATTGGAACAAGTTAACACAGAAAGATATTTCCCCACATATTCTTCAGAATCTTCCTTCCCTCGAAATGGAATTGCCCCTTTAGGAGATTCCTGCTCCGACTGGAACAGATCTTCATAGTTACGAAAATATGTAGTATGATATTGATTTCCATCCTGCGCTAGCAAAACCTCTCCTGTTTCAGGCAAGCTACCAATAAAATAAAGTTCCCTAGAAGAAAGCTTCGTCTTTCCTTTTAACATCGAAATCATCGATTCGTAAATAGGGATAAACTCCGAAAGTAACAGTTCGTCCTTTTCTCTTACTGTAGAAAATCTCTCTGGGAAGGTCTTCTTTAACTTATTGTAATCCATTTCATAAAGATCCGTTATTGTAAATAGCATGTCTCGAAATTCACCACATGTAATGTTCTCTGACAGCCTTGCTTTCTTATCCTCATTTGCCCCGTTACTTATAAACCCAGCATTAATTGCAGCATTCAAATACTCGCTATACTCATCTTTTGCTGAAACATCAGTATATTCACTAAGGAAAGATAATCCTTTTCTTCCTTCCGAGTCATAGAAAAGGTAACTAAAGAGACGAATTGCTTCCGCTCGGGTAATGCGCTCCCCATAGAGGGATTTAGACCGTTCACCACTATCGTTATCCCCTGCTCCTCCTAAAATATTACGAAATAAAAGTATGATAAATATAACAACACAAATCCCTGCTAATATCAGTTTTTTTATCCAATCCTTTTTCTGCATTCTATCCCCCATTCTGGCACAAGCTTTATGCGCTTTTGAAGTCTTCGCCAATACAAGAAAAAGCACGCTACGCGAACCTTTCCAAGTCATGAATAATATGGCACAAATTTAAGTTTAAGTAATTTTCCCTATAGCTTGTATTACCTTATAAGCTAATATATTAGGAACAGAATTAGAATATACATCAAAGTTTTTAGTAGTAATTTACCTATGTAAGCCCACTGTCTTAATGTAAAACAAAGAATTAATTGACACTACGAAATAACAAGAAAAAGCACGATTTACGAGCATTTCCTTATCATATACTAATAAGAAAGGAGCTGTTGTCATGGTATCTATTTAAAGTGAATAAATACGGTTACAACAGCTCCCTTTTTTTATTGACAAGTGGATCATCTTGCCACTTCATCTTGTCTTATCAAGATTAATCGATGGACACGCACATTGCCTTTTTAACCTTAGCAACCGTTTCCTCTCCGATTTTATTTGCCTTTTCACTACCAGCCATTATAATCTCTTTTACTTCTGATCTATGCGCTTCATAATAAGCACGTCTTTCACGGAATGGATCAAGCAGCTCATTAATCTTTTCAGCCAAACGCTTCTTACAAGCAACGCAACCAATCGTAGCTGTACGACATCGATTGCAGACATCCTCATGCTCCGTAGGGTTAAATACCTTATGATATGCTTGGACAACACAAATTTCTGGAGTTCCAGGGTCTTTTAATGTAATACGATTTGGATCAGTAACCGCATTTCTTATTTTCTCATTTACAGTTTTCATATCATCGGAAAGGTAAATCGCATTGCCAAGACTCTTACCCATCTTTGCGTTTCCATCTAATCCAATTAGTCTTGAACAAGAACTAAGTTTTGCTTTTGGCTCATGTAATGTCTCACCATATAAATCATTAAAACGACGCACGATCTTTCTTGTCATCTCCATATGTGGGAGCTGATCTTCTCCTACAGGAACTAAGTCTGCATTACAGAAAGTGATATCTGCTGACTGACTCACTGGATATCCAAGGAAACCATACGTTAAATCTTCGTATCCATAATTAGCAGCCTCTGTTTTTATCGTCGGGTTATGACGAAGTACATTCACAGATACAAACATAGAATAAAAAATAGTTAATTCTGCAATCGCTTTGATCTGGGATTGTTGAAATATTGTAACCTTATTTGGATCCAGGCCAACCGATAAATTATCCATCGCAACATCGTAAATACTAGAATTAATTAATTCCGGTCTTTCAAAATGCGTTGTTAAGGCTTGTATATCAGCTAATAAAATAAAAGTATCGTATTCATCTTGTAACTCAACTCGCTGGGAAAGACTTCCCACATAATGTCCAAGATGAAGTTTTCCTGTCGTACGGTCACCAGTTAAAATTCTCTTCTTTGCTTCACTCATGATTTTCCATCCTCTCAAATAAATATAATTTTTTATAATTTATAAGTAATAATAGAGTCAAAGCGGATATTCGCAATCCGCTTAGCTACTTGCTCATAACCTCATTGCCACTACGTGGCATTTTAAAACAGGCAAGTCTCTTCCCTTATGAGGTTAAAAAACAAAAAAAGCTCCTGCCCCTGCTATTACAGGGACAAAAGCCTAAACTTCTGCGGTACCACCCAGATTGGTGCAAAGCACCCTCTCTATCTGCAACACTTCATTGCAGTCCCATAAATAACGGTCGGGGTTCCGTCAACATCTACTCCCTTACGGTTTCAAGTCGCCCTCACAAGTCCATTCCATAAGATATCGTTACTGTATTCCCACCTACAACAGCTCTCTGAAAACTCCTTACTTATGTACTTCTCTTGATCAACGGTTTGTCTTTTACTTGTAGTATATCTTTTGTATTTTCATTTGTCAAGTTATGAGTATTTTGCCTAAGACCAGTTATGAGTATTTTGCCTATGCAATCACATCAGTCATGGAATAAAGTCCTGGACCTTTACCCGCTAAATATTTTGCAGCTGTAATAGCTCCCTTGGCAAAGATAGCTTTGGAATAAGCAGTATGCTTAAATTCGATCACCTCATCCGTACCTGCAAAGATTACTTCATGCTCACCAACGATATTACCGCCACGAACTGCACTGATACCAATCTCTTTTTTATCACGTTTTTCACGTACCTTGGAACGGTCATACATGTAATGATATTCATTATTCAGAGCCTCATTGATAGCATCTGCAAGTGCAAGTGCTGTTCCGCTCGGTGCATCCACTTTTTGATTATGATGCTTTTCTATAATTTCAATATCAAAGTCTGCCCTCGCAAGCACATTCGCTGCAACACTAACTAATTTTAGTAACGTATTTACACCCAATGACATATTGGCAGAGCGAAGGATTGCAACTTCTTTCGAGGCTTCTTCAATTTTCTTAATATCCTCCTCTGAATAACCCGTTGTACATAATACCAAAGGAAGATTTCGTTTTTTAGAAACTCGAAGTAACACCTCTAAGCTCTTAGGAGATGAAAAATCAATGACTGCATCTGCTGCAACCGTACACTCTTCTAGATTTTTAAATACCGGATATGGATTTCTTCCATCATCAAAAACATCCACACCAGCAACAATCTTTGCATTCTCATCCTGCGCAACCAAATTACTGATTACCTGTCCCATCCTTCCGTTACAGCCAACCATTATTATCTCTGTCATGATTTCACCTTTCCTTTGCCTTTTCTATCTGTATTGGCAGGGAATCGTATTAATGATTCCCTGCACATTATTCTTTCATAGAAAGATTCTTCTATACCAAAAATCTTTATAATATTTTCATTCATTGTATTTTAATTAATTAATTTATTAAATTCCTGATTAAATCAAACCAACTTTTTTCATTTCTTCAGCAAGAACCTTGGCATGAGCATCTTCCATCTCAGTTAATGGACTTCTTAAAGGACCCACTTCAAATCCCATAAGGTTAAGTGCTTTCTTTACCGGTATTGGATTTACCTCGCTAAATAATGCATTGATCACTGGTAAATACTTTAACTGAAGATCTAAGCTGCCTTTCGTATCCCCTTCAAGAAATTTTGCCACAATATCATGTGTTTGTCTAGGTGCAATATTGGATAATACAGATATAACTCCAAGACCTCCTAAGGACATTACTGGTACGATAGAATCGTCACATCCAGAATAAATATCTAGTTTACCTTCACATGCATGTGCAAGTTCTGCAACCTGAGCCATATTACCCGTAGCTTCCTTCATAGCAACAATGTTATCTACCGTCTTAACTAAGGTAGCAGCTGTCCCTGGTAGGATATTGCAACCTGTTCTGGAAGGAACATTATATAGCATAACTGGAAGATCAATAGACTTAGCAATCGCAGTAAAATGATCTATTAATCCATTTTGAGTTGCTTTATTATAATAAGGAGTTACTAAAAGTACAGCATCCGCTCCTGCAACCTGTGCTTCCTTTGATAAGTATATCGCTGTTTCTGTACAATTTGATCCAGTTCCAGCAATCACTGGTACTCTTTTCTTTGTGTATTCTATTGCAAAACGAATGCACTCGATATGTTCTTCATGTGTCAGGGTAGATGATTCTCCTGTTGTACCACATATTATTATACTATCAGTTCCATTGTTAATTTGAAAATCAATAAGCTCACCTAGCTTTTCGTAATTAACTTCTTTGTTTTCCTTAAATGGTGTAACAATAGCCACACCAGCACCAGTAAAAATCGCCATAATAGCACCTCCATGGAATAAATTGGCATAAAAAAAGCCGACGCGGAGTCGACACTAAAGAATTCTACTGCATTACCAAGTGATACCCTAACGCTTTCTAAATAGGATATGATTGATTCATTCTTTAGGTAGCTCTCCATCAAAAACTTGATGACAGTCCCATGATTCTTAACCATACGACCAGCCTTACATACACAGGATATCTAAAGCTTCGGCATCTCATCCTTTCAACAATCCTCACTTATGCCTGACATATCCGATCGTTTACTGATAATTGATGCACCTCTACCAATTGTTGTTCAATTGTAAGGTAATATTATCATCACAATCCTCTATTGTCAACCCAATCTCACACGTATTTCTAAATTCTGCGCTTTGACTCCATTCATTCCATCTTTATAATTATTATATTCGTAACATAAAAAAAGGGTGTTGCTTCACACCCTTCTTTTTATTATGTTATATATGGAAAGCAGTGTCCCTTCTTGCAACTAGTAAGCAAAAAGGCTTTCATTATTCTTCCTCACTATTCACATACTCTAGTTTACTTACAGAAACTTCATATGCTACTCTCTTTTCAAAATCAACTTCACCAGTCTTCTTCTGATACTCACGACTTTGAATTCTGCCCCATACCTGAATATGTCCACCAACTTCGAAGCTTTCTGCAAATCTAGCATTTCTTCCCCAGCAAATGCATGGAATGTAATCTGACTTACCATATGGACGATTTACAGCAAGTAAGATATCAGCAATTTCTCTTCCTAAAGGTGTCTTGCGATATACTGGTGGTTTGCAAACAAAACCATCTAAGAAAATGAAGTTTGGCTTTGCACCTTCGGATTCTTCCTCGGTCACTTTAATCTCTCTTGCAAATACAGAAAGTACTAACCGATTCTTACTGTCTTCATGACGATTATAGGAACGGAATTGTCCGCTAACTTCTACGAACTTTCCTTTATAATTTCCTTTCACCTCAATCAAACGTTCTGATACCATTACTGGTATTACATCAAATGAGTTACTTAATCTTCCTACAAGTACCTCCAATAAATAGAAGCCTTCTCCAAAGACTTCATGGCTAAAAGTAAATTCACTGATTACCTCGCCTGCAACACTTACTTGATTGTTATCAAATACTTTATCTGTCATGCTGTATGACTCCCTTCTCTTCTTCTGGTTCGTTCAGATTTTCTCTACAACTAATTTGTATTCTATCTGTCTTCATTATATAAGGAAAATATTTACAAATCAATCATTTTTGGTATTCAATTTTTGACAATATTCTTGTCAAAGTACTCCCAACCTCGTTTCACTGTACCATTTTCCTCATAATTTCAGTTCTTTGTGTTGCTATATTCATCCTTACAGTAACTAATTTAGTTAGAACACAATTTCTTTTAATCACTTCTATCTGTAAAGAAAAACTTTGAAAACTTTGGTTTCTCTGGAAATGTTTTACTTGTGAATTTTTACTAATTATAACCTAGAATCACAGTGAAAACAAGTTATTTTTTTGTTAAGAATTGTTATTTTTTTATTACAATTTGTCGTATTTTGCTTAAATATAAGCAGAATTTCCCTTATATAAATTTTTATTGTTTCGATTAAGGTAAATTAGCCATAATACATTTACCTTAATCAATTTACTATGGTAATTTTACTATGGTAAATTTACCATTACATCTATGTTAGTTATGTGGATAAAGGTCGGAAAATATACTTATACTTTTAAATAAATCTATCTTGTATCAGAAACAGTTCTTAAAAAAATATCTTCCTATTTAAAATGATTTAAATTTATAACCAAAGATACATCAGTTAAAGTGGATATTCGCAATCCACTTTAAGAAGCGGAGGACTTCCCTGTTGAGGTTAAACTGGAAATAAAATATTCCAGTTCCTAATGATAATTGAATAAACATCTTTATTCATAACAAGGAAAAGTTCGCATTATTTTCCTTGAATAACAGCGCTCACCTAACCTACCATAAAGTAAAAACAAGAATTTTCTTGTAAATTCACGAAAATATGTTACAATACAAAAGTTGAACAGTGAACGATTAATTGATGGACCATTAAAGAAAGAAGGTTTCAAATGAATACGAAACGTGAAAATGTAAGAAATATCGCAATTATTGCCCATGTCGATCATGGTAAGACTACGCTCGTAGACGAGCTTCTAAAACAAAGCGGTGTATTCCGTACCAATCAAGTTGTAGAAGATCGTGTCATGGACTCAGGTGACATAGAAAAAGAACGTGGTATTACTATCCTAGCGAAAAATACGGCAGTTACTTATAAAGATGTAAAAATTAATATCATCGATACTCCTGGCCATGCGGACTTTGGTGGAGAGGTTGAACGTGTTCTTAAGATGGTAAATGGTGTTGTACTTGTAGTAGACGCCTTTGAAGGTGCCATGCCACAGACGAAATTCGTTCTTAAAAAAGCTTTGGAGCTTAGCTTACCAGTTATTGTATGTATTAATAAAATTGACCGCCCAGAAGCTAGACCAACCGAAGTTATTGATGAAGTGTTAGAACTCTTCATTGACCTAGATGCAAGTGAAGAACAACTTGACTGTCCATTTGTCTTCGCTTCTGCAAAATCAGGAATCGCAATTCTTGAATTAGATCATACTCCAAAGAATATGGAGCCACTTTTTGAGACTATCCTTGAATACATTCCTGCACCAGAAGGTGATCCAGATGCAGGTACTCAAGTACTCATTAGTACCATCGACTATAACGAATACGTAGGACGAATTGGTGTAGGTAAAGTTGATAATGGTATACTCCGTGTCAATCAGGATGTTGTTATTGTAAATGAACATGAGCCAGATAAGTTTAAAAAGGTAAAAATAAATAAGCTTTATGAATTCGAAGGTTTGAAAAAGGTAGAAGTAAACGAAGCAACTATAGGTTCTATCGTTGCTGTCTCCGGTATCTCAGACATTCATATTGGAGATACCATCTGTTCTACTGATAATGTAAACCCAATTCCATTCCAAAAGATTTCTGAGCCAACCATTGCAATGCACTTTATCGTTAATGATAGCCCTCTTGCTGGACAAGAAGGTAAGTTTGTAACATCAAGACATTTAAGAGAACGTCTCTTCCGCGAATTAAATACTGACGTCAGCCTTCGTGTAGAAGAAACCGATACAACAGAAAGCTATAAAGTATCTGGCCGTGGTGAACTTCACTTATCCGTATTAATTGAGAACATGCGCCGTGAGGGCTTTGAATTTGCTGTTAGTAAAGCAGAAGTATTATATCGCCATGATGAAGCTGGTAAAAAGCTTGAGCCAATGGAAAGAGCCTACCTTGACGTTCCAGAAGAATTCTCCGGTACAGTTATCGAAAAATTAAGCCAGAGAAAAGGTGAACTCATTGGTATGTCAACTGCAAACGGAGGATACACTCGTCTAGAGTTTTCCATCCCTGCAAGAGGCCTAATTGGATACCGTGGTGAGTTCATGACCGATACGAAGGGAAATGGTATTATCAACACTTCTTTCGATGGTTACGGCCCTTATAAAGGTGATATCCAGTATCGTAAGCAAGGTAGCTTGATTGCTTTTGAATCTGGTGAAGCAATTACTTATGGTTTATTCAATGCTCAAGAGCGTGGTTCCTTATTCATTGGACCAGGTGAAAAGGTATATTCCGGTATGGTAATTGGACAAAATGGTAAGGCTGAAGATATCGAGATTAACGTATGTAAGAGAAAACAGCTTAGTAACACTCGTTCCTCCAGTGCAGATGAGGCACTTCGCCTTACAACACCTAGAGTATTAAGCTTAGAGCAAGCGCTAGAATTTATCGATACCGATGAGTTATTAGAGGTTACTCCAAAGAGCTTAAGAATTAGAAAGAAGATTCTTGATCCTACGATGAGAAAGAGATCAAATAGAAATTAATTATTAGATACTCCGTTATAGTTAATTGCAGAAAACCCCAAACTCCTTATAAATCTAAGAAGTTTGGGGTTTTCTTATGCCTATGATAATTATACCGTCATTAGCTCATAAACGATTTTACTACATTTTATAAGTTCAGAAACTAAAGTATACTCTTCTGTGGAATGCACCTTGTTCATTCCACATGCTATGACAATTCCGGTGATTCCATGAAGAACAAAATTATTATTATCACTTCCTCCAAAGGTCTCTATATATTTGGTCGGAATTTCTAGCTTATTGCAAGCTTCTTCATATTTCATAACGACAGGATTCGTTCTGTCTATTTCATAGGCGATACAGCCAAAGGATGTCATAAAATCACACTCTGCACCGTATTTTTTCGCAGTAGCTTTAAAAATATCTTGAATTTTATCTACTTCAAGCACAGCTTTCTCATGGTTCAAGCTTCTAGCTTCTCCTTCGATAACGCAAGCTTCCGATACAATATTTTTTGCCAAACCACCAGAAATTTTGCCTATGTTTACTGTTGTAATCTCATCAATACGCCCTTGTTTTACCTGGCAGGTAGCATCTGCTACCGCAGCAATTGCATTTATCCCATTCTCTGGAGCAAATCCTGCATGAGCTGCTTTTCCAACCATCTTAGCGGTAAAAGAAACAAGTGTCGGTGCGCTTAGTGCCGCTGTCCCAACTTCTCCGGTTAAATCAAGGACATATGCTTCCTTTGCACGAATTAAGGAATAGTCGAAAACCTCGCTTCCTCGTATATAGACTTCCTCCGCAATCGCAAATAGTACCTCAATACTACGATGGGGAATGCCGTGTTCTTTTATTGTTCTTATCGCTTCTAAGATAGCAACAATACCGGAAATATCATCCGCTCCAAGCACAGTAGTGCCATCACTGGTGATTCTCCCATCCTTGTGAACCACTGCTTTTTTATTCCTTGAAGGTTCCACCGTATCCATATGAGCTGAAAAAAGAATTGGATCTCCTGGCAGTTCTCCTTGTAAAAAACCATAGATATTGCCGCAGTTTCCGTTATAATGTTCCCCTGCCTTATCTTCCATAACCTCAAATCCTAGTTCCACAAGATAGGTTTTTAACTGATCCGCCATTTCCCGTTCCCCAAAAGAGGGAGAATCAATCTCAACTAATTTACAAAATTCCTTTACAATACGTTCTTCCTTCATATTAACTAAAACCACCTTTTATAATTTTTATCTATATGCTTACAAGAATACTCCCAACCTCTTAGGTGGGAGATGAATCTTCACTTGAAATAATGAAACACTGTCCTTCAGAATTGTTTGATATACCACTTTTATCTTTCATCCTTTTTCTTTTTAAATACTTACATATCACCACTCTAGGACATTGGTAAGCAAAAAATATTACTCTAACTAACTTGCTAGGATATAAATGAAAAAATATTACTCCAGACATCCTAAGATATAGATGAAAAAAATATTACTCCAACAATCTTCCTAGGATATAGATGAAAAAAATATTACTCCAACAATCTTCCTAGGATATATATGAAAAAAACAGTTCGCGAAGTAAGATAACTCATAATCCGCGAACCGTTTTTCATTATGTATTACACAACTTACTATTGTTATATTTCTTTATATGTATTCGTTGAAAATAAAGTATCTCTTCCAAGTGCCTGACTGAGTCTCTGTTGTAGATACTTCGGAAAATCTTGATAGCGTTTTATTTGGAAATTACCAAACATCTTACCGTATACATTTCTTAGACAGTCTTTCGTTAAGATTTTGCTATTAAGGCTTTCTATTAAATCCTCCGTAGCCTTTCTCTCCATTGATAAGATAGCAATAAAAGCTTTATTTCCATACCAACCACATGCATTATGGACACAGTCTAAAATATCCTTATCATTTCGACTTAACTTATCAGGGTTCATTTCAATTGTGCGAATCCCCTGCTTCTTAAGCACCTCGTAGAGGTTTAAATAAGGCATCTGATTGTAAGTCAATTGTGCATCTTCTTCAAATATCTCTTCTCCAAAAAAAACTAAAGAAAGTATTTGAGAGTAATATAATATATATTCAATCTGCCTAACATTAATTTCAGCATTAGTCTGATTAATGATATATTGTGTTGCTGCATGAAGCTTCGAGCGCATCATGACTTCCAACACAGCTTTTTTACTTTTCTTGAAAGCCACATTAGTAATTTTATTTTGGTTCTCCATAAGGATACGATAATAATACATTGGGCTTTCTGCGATCTCTTGTAATTTTTCTGTATATTCTGAAGTTGGAATATCTCCTTCCAGATAGCGAATTACTGTGGTCTCTCCCCACCCCAGTAACTTTGCCAATGGCTTTTTCCCAATGTTGTACATATCCAAAATCTCTCGGATTTGGTTTACGCTGATGATTTTTTCCTTCGATGATTTTCCTATTACATCCCCGCTCATATTAATCCTTTCCCTTCAAATTGGTTCCCCTCTTAGATATATCCATTCTTTTGAGTCTGATGCATTTTGGGCTGATTGTTCTAAAATTTAGTACTTTCTGAAATCATTGATACCAGCAGCTATTATCTTGACACCTCGTATGATACGTTCAAACATTCCAAGTCGATAAAGACTAATTAGTACCATTCCTACTGGAATACCAAAGATCAGACCAACAAATCCATATAGTTTATACCCAATAAACATAAAGATGAGGGTTTGAAAAGGTTTGACTCCAATGCTGTCTCCTACCATTTTAGGTTGTAATACCTGTTTAATGATTTGGCAAGCAAGATATAGTACTAATATCACTATGGCTTCTACATAATTTTCATTTATAAATGAAATAACTGACCATGGCCAGAATACTAATCCTGTTCCAAACACCGGTAAAAAATCGATGACTGCTATGGCAAGGGCTAGTAAAAATGAATAGCTTATTCCCATAAACTCAAATGTTAGAAACATTACCACCATAAGTATCATCATAATTTTAAACTGAGCTTTAAAATAGCCCCCAACTGCTGTTTTAAAATTATCGCTGATGATACGGTTAAATCGCTTCACAGACTCTGGTAAAATTTTGTTTACAGCTGTAATTATCTTATCCCGGTCTACAATAAAGAAGTAAGTAGCCAATATTGTAATGATCATCATAAATAACGTATTGGCAAAATTCATGACAACCCCTGCAGCCTTTAAGACACTGGTTAAATCCACCCCACTTAACAACTTGTCTAGCATTCCTTGTGTACTAGTATTAAGATTATCTACGACCGACTTTAAGCCTTGTGGAAGTGCTTCATACAGACTTGCAAACTTAGTAGAAATACCTTCTAGGGATTCGACGATTTGCTGTGCAATATTTGGTAAATCAGAAATTAGATTATATATCTCATGAAATAGCATTGATAAAACCAAATAGAGCAAGCCAAATATTAGAGCCAATACTAGTATGATGATAATGGCAGAACCATGCTTTCTAGCTATCTTAATTCTTTTTTCCATAAACTTAACAAGTGGATTCGCAATTAGTGATAATATATAAGCCACTACAAACGGAAGAAAGAACGCTAATAACTTTGGTCCAACAAACAGTATAAGTACTCCTAACAGGATTGTTAATAATAGGTTTACGATAATTTTAATATAAATGACCCAATTTTTCTGCACTTTATCACCTCTAATATGTTGGTCTGAAGTCAGTATAGCAAATTTTGTAAAGTTTTACAATATCAAGCCAACATAATTCCATAATTTTCGTTCATTTTCGTTACAACAAATCGTTGTTCTTTGTGAGTTTTGTATATTTCGCGAGAGTAATTTTGCTAACATTCACTTTACTGTGACTATTTAGTTACGAATAGTACTATCTTCTGATAAAAAGTTTCTTGAATTCCGAAAGTTTAGCTCTCCACTTGACCCTTTATCCATAACGTAGAAAAGAATATAACTGCTGAAATAATTACGATCATCGGACCAGTTGCAAGGTTTAAGTAATAACTTAAGATTAATCCCAAGATACCAGAAAATACTGATATAATAATACTAAACAGATGATACTCTCTCATATTCGAGGAGATATTTCTTGACGCTGCAGCAGGTAATATCAATAGTGCATTTAGGATTAGTAACCCCACCCACTTTATGGATAACATGACAATTAGGGCAATCAATACTGAAAATAAATTCTCAATTACACTTATATTTACTCCTTTGCTTCTTGCCAGGCTAGTATTCAAACTTAAGGAATGCAACTTATTAAAGCATGTTGCAAAAAAGACTAGTGTAACAGCAAAGATGATTACTAATAATCCTATTTCTTCCGGTGTAATACTTAATATATCTCCAACAAATAAGGAGGAGTATTTTGAAAAATTACCACCACTTGATAATATGACTAGACCAATCGCTGTACTAGTAGAGGAAAATACTGAAATTATAGTATCCGTAGACGCAGTGTTATTTCTCTTAATATAGTTAAGTAACAATGCAAATACTACCGCAAATGCAATCGTAGAAATGTTCGTATCCCCTATTCCAAGTATTACGCCAATCGCCATTCCTGTGAACACGGAATGACCTAATGCATCTGAGAAAAACGCAAGTTTGTTATTTACGATCATAGTACCTAACATACCAAATAACGGTGTGATTACTAAAACCGCTAACAATGCATTTTTCATAAAATTGTAGGAAATAAAGTCGAACGGAAGCACTGCTTCCATTAAATGATAAATTGTATCCATGGTTTTTTACCCTTTATATGATTTTTTATAATGACTACGCTCCAAAAACCTCTTTAAATTCTTTACTTGATAAAACTTCTTTTGGTGTTCCCTCTTTTAAGATATGCTTATCCAACAATATTACATAATCGGCATATTTCTCTACAAATTTTAAATCATGAGAAACTAAGATAAATGCGCAGTCGTAGTTATTTTTAAGCATTGCGATATTTTTATAAAAAAGTTCCATACCATTTCGATCTATTCCGGATACCGGTTCGTCAAGTAATAGTAAGTTTGGTGTTGGAGTACATGCGATGGATAGCATTACTCTTTGTAATTCTCCACCAGATAAATCGCAAACTCTCTTATCAATTAAGTCCTGAGCTTCAAAAAAACGAAGTTTTTCTTTGATATCCTCATATAGACGTTTTTTTCTTGGTAAAAATACAGGACGACGATCAATGAATCCTGCAAACATATCATAGACACTGGTCGGTGTATTTTTCTCCACATTTAGTGATTGTGGAACGTACCCTACCGTCATCTTTGGAAGAGTATTATTCTTCATATCTTTAAATTCTATGGTTCCCTCATGCTTTAGTTCGCCAAGAATAGCTTTAATTAAAGTCGATTTTCCAGCGCCATTTTTCCCTATGATAACTGTTAATTTGCCACAGTGGATATGCAAATTAATATGCTCAATAATCGTTGTCTTTCCTATTGTAACACCGATATTATTCATTCGAATACAATGACGACCACAGGCTCCCTTTGAGCAGGATTCATGCTGTTTTATACAAGAAGAACAAGTAAGCTCAATCTGAGATTTATCCTTCTTTATATTAGGGGATGATTTTTGTTGTTCCATACTATCCTCAATTCTGGCTATTAACACCTATTTATAACAATGGAATCTTTGATACCAATACTTACTCTTTCATTTACTTTTTCACTTACTCTTTCTCTTACTCATTCACTTAGTCTTTCACTTATTCTTTACTGCGAAAGCTTCCTTTAATATCTCAATATTCTTTTTCATTCCCTTAAGATACGAATCCTTATCAAGTCCCCCTGTTACTAAGGAGTCCATCACATACACCGTTGCATTGGTTTCTGCCTCGATTCGCTCTGCAATAGTATGCTCGTACTGCTCTTCTGTAAATAGATATGCGATATCATGAAGTTTTATTTCTTCCACTACTTCTGCAATCTCACCAGCACTCAGTGCTGTTTCACCATCGGTATTGACTGCATGTACCACTTCCATTCCAAGCTCTTCCGCAAGATAAGCAAAAGAATCATGGAAAATAATGATTTCAGTACCTGATGTAATCTCTTTTAAGGAATCAAACTCACCTTTTAATGATTGTACCTTTACTAAATACGTTTCTTCGTTCTTACGATACATCCCTTCATGCAATGGATCTATTTTACAGAGTCCATCCGTGATTGTTTGTATTTGTTTCATATAACGCTCTACATTAAGCCATACATGCCCATTAATGTTACTATGGTTATGAACATGTGAATCCTCTTGTTGATCGCCATTCTCCTCATGGTTATGGTCATGAGTGCTACCAGTCAAGAATTTCATACCAGCGCTAGAATCAATTATTTGAATTCCTTCCTGTTGATCTAGTACATCTTCCATAAATTCTTCCATCTCACCACCATTTAATACAACGACCTGCGCTCCCGATAAAGTTCTCATATCCTTCGTCGTTAGCTGATAATCATGGACACAGCCAGTTTGATTCTCCGTTAAGTTCACCACCTGTACTCCATCGATTCCATCCGCTATATTAAGAGAAGCAATATACATCGGATAAAAGGAGGTGACTATCGTAAGTCCCTCCCCCTGATACTGCTTATTTTCACCTTTTATTTTTATCGCTCCATAGCTAGTCAGTGATAATAAAAGCATTACTGATAATAAATATATTAATTTTCTTTTCATTCTATCCTACATTCTAGTGCATTCGCACAAAACTAATTCCATTGTAAACTAATTAATTTCCTTGCAGCTTATTTAATTCTCATGCAATTTATATAACTCCTTGCAATTTATATAACTCCATTGCAATCTATATAATTCCCCTACAACATATCTAGTTCCCTAACAATTTATATAATTCCTTTGCAAATCAACTTATTCTCTTCCTAAATAATACGCTACAACAAACCCTATTGCAAATGTTAAAGCACTTACGATAACACTAGCAACCGTTATAACTCCAAAACCAATACCCATATAAATAGCAAATGGTGAGGCAACAACTAAACCAAGTATAGCATAGTAAGTTCTTTTTTCATAACGAGAAAGTAAGAATTCTATAATCTTTGCAATAGCAAAAATACCGACAAGTACTCCAATTCCAAATGGTGCAAGGATTGCAACATTATGAAGTATCGTATTAAAATCCCATGGTGACAATGCCTTGATTGTTGAATTTATAGTTTCAATAATTGGATTATAATATCCTAGGATTAAGAGTATCATTGATCCACTCACACCCGGAATTACCATCGTTGCTGATGCGATAACGCCTATGATAAATAGTTTCAACATCTGAAATACAGATACCGTTAAAGTAATCTTCGCTTCCTTACCACTTCCAAAAACCTGTAGAAGTATGATAAGAGCAAAAAATGCTAGAAATAATACCACATCTAAAACATCAAACTGGCCACTCGCACTCTTTCCTCCAGTGGAAGGGTTTTTCACTTTTTTTATAAGGATTGGAACACCACCTAAGATAAGCCCTACAAATAATGAACTAGTTTGTAAAGGGTAGTTTTCAAAAAAGGATTCAATAAAATAGGATAACCCTATAATTGCTGCTACCATTCCAATCGCATAAGGAAACAAGGTTATTACACTTTTCTTAAATTGTTTAAAAAGGTTTGTGATGGAACCAATAATTTTATCATAGATTCCCATCGATACAGCCATAGTTCCTCCACTCACTCCTGGAATGATATTGGCGATTCCGATTAATATACCGCATAGTATGTCTTTTATAAATCTCATAGTAGTATCCTTTCTTCGTTGAATTATTTTATATAAACTAAAGCACACTTAAGCTGACTTGAAATCAACATTTTTTACTTATCATCTTATCCCTACATTAGTTTAACAATTTTATCTCCAGTAGAATAATATCCCATAATTCTTTCAGTATAACACAGTCCAATTTTCGTTGTAAATGAGTTTAATTTATTTCTAATAAAAACAGCCTTTTTTTAATTATGGTGTACTATTACGTGTTATATACTAAAACTTGGTAGATATAGGAAAACTTGCTACAATAGGTAAGTTTCCGCTAAGTATTCTAGGAAAAGAATGATTTGCAATCTTGCCCTAATACGGATAAAAAATGACTCCTAATATTCTTAGAAGCCATTTAGATAAATATATTCTTCAACTTTGGACAACATCGATTCTTGAAAAAACTGATTTCTCCAGCAAAAGATTCTGATATACCTTTTGTAGAAACCTAATCAGCAGTAGCTGCAACTTCTCCTTTTGCTTTCGCATTATAAGAGTAGGTATCTACGATTTCTCCCACCATTTCTCTTATATACTCTGTCTCATTATTACATGCAGGGTATAACTCCTCTAATTGAAGAAGAAACTTTTCCTCATTAATCTTTAAAGGCTTCCCAATAAATATCTGTGAGTTTTCGGTTTCACCTAATCCCTCCTCTTCCATAAGAAGCTCCTCATATAACTTTTCACCAGGTCTCAATCCAGTAAACTTAATTTTAATATCTACTCCTGGTATATACCCAGACAGACGAATGAGATTTGTAGCTAAATCAAGAATTTTTACTGGCTCTCCCATATCCAGCACAAATATCTCTCCACCCTTTGCATAAGCACCTGCCTGTAGAACTAAGGATACCGCTTCTGGTATTGTCATAAAATAACGTATAATATCAGGATGTGTTACTGTAACCGGTCCACCTGCTTCAATTTGCTTTTTAAAAAGTGGAATTACACTTCCATTACTTCCGAGTACATTACCAAATCGAACCGCTACAAATTCAGTTTTAGATTTTCTATTAAATGTTTGCACAATCATCTCACAAATACGCTTCGTTGCACCCATGATGTTTGTAGGATTAACCGCTTTATCTGATGAAATCAATACAAATTTCTCAACGCCATATTTATCAGCAGCTTGGACAGTTTTAAATGTTCCAAAAACATTGTTTTTAACAGCCTCGTTAGGGCTATCCTCCATTAATGGCACATGTTTATGTGCTGCTGCATGATAAACAATGTTAGGTCGATAAGTATCAAAAATTTTATCAAGTCGCTTCTCATTACGTACCGAAGCAATCAATGTTACTAGATCTAAATCAGGGTATCTTTTCTGTAACTCCTGCTGTATATCATAAGCATTATTTTCATAAATATCTACGATAATTAATTTCTTTGGATTTTGCCCTGCTATTTGTCTACAAAGTTCACTCCCTATGGAGCCGCCACCGCCAGTAATTAATACTACCTTGTCTTTTACATAACCCATAATCGAATTTAAATCAACTCTTATAGGATCTCTTCCCAATAAATCTTCAACTTCAACACCGCGAAGTTCTGAGACACCAACTTCACCGTTTAGGAATTGATACATTCCAGGTAATATATATAGCTTACAATCTGTTTCTTTACAGATTTCTAAGATTTTACTGATTTCTTTTCTTGATACCGATGGCATCGCTATGATAATCTCATTTATCTCATACTTTATCACATTATCTATGATAGTATCTCGATTACCAATAACTTTGATTCCATGGATATAGCGACCTAATTTATCTTCCGCATCATCTATGATGCACTTAACTACTTTATGTATGTGGTCACTATTTATTATTTCTTTGATTATCATATTGGCTGCATCTCCAGCACCAACTACCAGTACATTATCACAGGACTTCCCATTCTCTCTCTTCCGTAACTTCACCCGAAAAGCGCGATAAGCAAACCGTGAAGCCATGGTAGCTGCAATTAATAAAACTGGAAATATAAAGAAATAACTTCTTGGAATCGGAAGCTTTAAAAGTCTAAAACCAATTACTTGTAAGGCAGAAACCCCAATTGATGCAGCAATAATATTCTCTAATTCAGTAATACCTGCAAATATCCACAAGCTGTGATACAATCGAAAAATATAGAATATGAGAAGTACTGATACGATATTAATAGGGAAATAAGTCCATATTGCATCAAGATATTGCGTATCTATATTCTTATAATCAAAATCAAATCGAATTAATAGAGATAAAATACTGATTAAGCTAACAGCTCCCACATCAATAAAAATTAAACACATTCTCCGTAAAAATAACTGTTTGTCTTTTATATACTTTTTCATATGCAACTCCAAAAATTATTTTATGTAACTTAACTAGTATAGCACATATAAGTTATGTGTGCAAATGATAAAAATCTTATCCAGCGATGAGGAGTAAAATATTTTTTATATTCTACCATGAAATCATTATTCCCCAAATCTGTTGTAGTCCAAAATAACCTTAAAGAAAACATACTTCTTGAATCCATATCCAAATAGTGTATAATGATTATATCATTTTTATCGAAAGAAACAATACTTATAAGGAGAATAAGAAATGACTAACTTAAAGAAAAAAAGAAAGAGCGGTTACATAGATAAGCAACACTTAAGTACCTCTTCACTAATACTACTATTTCCACTGTTTCTCATTGTTACTGTGCTTCCACTTATTGTAAGCATGCATAGTTATAGCTCTAGACTGGGGGCTTATGACTGGTTTCCTGCCGATGATAAAGCAAATGACTTTTTCCTATATTATAAACAATGGTTTTTTGTATTTATTGCTGGTCTCTGTCTTCTTATAATAGTTATAAGAGCTTTGAACGACAAAAAATTTTTAAAACTACATATAGCTTTTTATCCTCTAATTATTTATGCGGTATTAACCCTAATCTCGACATTAGTATCACAACATCGTTCTTTTGGTTTTAGTGGAATATTTGAACAATTCGAGAATGTGTTCTGTTTGCTTGGATATGCATTGGTTGTTTATTATACATTTTTAATTTTACAGTCCTACTCAGAAATAAAACTTCTAATAAATGCATTAGCGATTGGTGCTCTTATCCTTGGAGTGATCGGTTCTTTCCAAGCATTTGGGTTAGATCTTTTTAATACCGATTTCGGTAAATCATTGATAGCTGAAAAAGGTGTTGATCCATCTATTTTGAGCTTTACATTTGAAAAAGGAAGAACATACGCTACCTTATTTAATCCCAATTATGTAGGTGTATATGCTTCTATGATTATTCCTTTGTATATCGTTTTATTATTTTTCAAGAATAATACTTATGAATATGTGCTATATGGACTTGTTATAATTACTCAAATTATTAGTATGTTTGGTTCCCAATCCAAAACAGGTTTAATAAGTATCGCAGTAGCTTTATTGCTCGCATTGGTTCTGTTACGAAAATTGTTAATACGATGTTGGTATATTATAATTCCACTAGTCACATGTGCATGCATTGGCTTCGTTGTAATTAATGCTATGCAGGATAATGCCTACTTAAATGCAATTAAAAATGCATTTAATAATAACACTACAGTCGATCCTAATTTAACAAATCTGATAACAACTTCAGATCAAGTTGAAGTTACTTATAAAGGAAACACTTTTTTTGTATCACAAGATAATGAAGATAACTTAGTTATTAATGATATGAATAATAACCTGCTTAATACAGAAGTAATAGAATCAGAAGATGGGTATGTTTTTAAAATACTAGATAGTCGTTTTGATGGAGTATTACCAATAATACTAAAGGATGATATCGTTGACTTCGGTCTACTTATTGATAATACTCCTTGGTATTTTAAGTATAATAATGACATCAATCAATATCAATTCTATAACCGATACGGTCGATTTTCACCATTAGAAACTGCATCTAGTATGGTATTTACCGGAAACGAATCCTTTGGATCTGGAAGAGGCTATATATGGTCTAGAACTCTACCATTACTATCCAAGCATATTATCCTTGGATCAGGTGCAGATACGTTTGTTTTTGAATTTCCTCAGTACGATTATGTTGCTATGACAAACTATGGATTTGGTGCAGAATTGATCACAAAGCCACACTCTTTATACCTACAAATGGGTGTTCAAACAGGGGTTATCTCATTAATCTGCTTTATTGTATTTTATTGTATATACTTTGTACAAAGTCTTCTATTGTATATAAGAAAAAAAGAATTTAGTAATATAGATGCATTAGGTATTGCTATATTAGTGGGAACTTTAAGCTATATGGTTAGTGGAATCTCAAATGATTCTAGTATATCGGTGGCTCCAATATTCTGGTTGTTGATGGGGGTTGGGTTTGCTATTAATAGAATTGCGATTCAAGATTCTAAAGAAATAAAAAAACAGTAAATATAGAAAAGAAACGGAATATTAGTATTCTAGTATAACTACTTATGTTTCCGTTTCTTTTATTGATTGAACCAAAAAATATACTCTCGAATTAACGATGCAAAAGATGCACCTTTTATGAGAATTTGCTTCGCAACTTCTTATTAGCTATATCACTCCTCCTCCAATTCACATCCTGTCATAGTCTTAAATTCTTCTCTGGCACTCATAAGCCCTTCCACTCCGCTTACTACATCAATGTGGATACTCATACTCCCCGGATTATATTTTATACCGTAAGCGGCTAGTATTAAAGTAAGCGCCTAATTTCAGGGTGGATTCCATTTACTAATCTTTATCTTTTAATCATTAGTAGGAAAATGAGTATTTCACTCCACTTTTTTGCGAGAATGCGAGCATTTTACTTTATTTTAGGAGGCTTACATTTATGAAAACCAAAAGAAAGTCTATTGATGAGAAGCTTCAACTTATCATGGAATGTCGCAATAGTGGGCTTTCAGATTATCAATGGTGTAAACGTCATGACATTAATTCTAGTACATTTTATAACTGGGTCACCCGTATTCATAAGCAAGTGACTAAAATTCCGGAAGCTTTATCGGATGAGAAAAAACCTCCACTAAAGCAAGAAGTTGTGAAGCTAGAACTAGTTCATAAAGACGCTACTCTACCAATAAAATCAAATGAAAACATAAGAGCTTTAGAGTGCCCAACTAGCACGGAACATCCTGCTGTTGAAATGTAAGCGTTTAATAATAACACGTCACCCAAATAATTAGGAAAGTGGAGCATTTCACTACCACTTTCCCGTTATTAATCCAAATATTTAGAGCATTTTACTTCATTTTGTTCCACAAACATCGAGCACTACCTGATTCCAAGGAGCCATACTCTCAAGTTCCTTATCTGACATTGTGTCCTCCGGGCGATGTTCGAGGAGATAAACAAGATACTTGTATATATTTAAGTTATGTGCCTTTGCCATTTCTACGATACTGTAAACTGTAGCACTAGCGGTAGCTCCATTCGTTGAATCGCTGAATAACTAATTCTTTCTTCCGACTGTAAATGGTCTAATTGCATTCTCGCTGAGATTATTAGAAAAACTGCAACGACCATCTTCAAGATAGGTCACAAGGAACTGGTGACGGTTCTGGATATAGGTAACAGCTTTCTCCATTCTTGAATTACGAACTGGATGCTGGTGATCAAGCCATGACCAAAAAGCATCTAAAACAGGTTTTTCTTGTTCAAGACGCATCTCTTTACGTTTTTCATGGGAGTAACCCACCAGAACGTAGGCCACAGAGTAAGTCATACATGTGGCTATACCGTACCGGTGAAGATGAATTGCCACCCATTATCTTATATGGGTATTCGCCAACTAGAGCTGGGGATAATGCAGGTGAGTTCCTGACTGGTTTCCATGGTTACCTTGAAACGGATGGTTACCAGGGATATAACAAAGTGGCTGATATCATTCGTTGCTGTTGTTGGGCTCATGTTCGTAGATACCTTATTGAAGCAGTTCCCAAAGGTAAGGAATACGATTATAGTAATCCAGCTGTACAAGGAGTTCAGTACTGTAACAAGCTATTTCAATATGAGGACTTCATTCAACACTTGTACTGTTGTCTCATCCGCCATGAGGAACTGCCGCTTAAGTAACTGTTTGTGGAAGTATTCATACATAGGCTTAAAATACTTCTCGGAACAGTAGATAATCCAGTTAGCAAGAGTCGTACGGCTTAGTTCGATTCCATACTGGCTCCAGTCTTTTTCTTGTCGGTATAGAGGCGAGCCATTGGCATACTTCTGATACATTACCCAAGCAACTGACGATGGGGAAGCAAGGCTATGTTTCATAAGTCCTTTGGGAACATTGGCCTTAACGATATAAGGAACATCATCTTCCTTACACTGTGGGCATATATAAGTAACGCTGACATATTCAAGGACCTTAACACTCGCAGGAACGTACTGTAGTTCTCTACGTACAGCCTCTTCACCTAATACTTCATAAGGAGTATTGCAGTAAGGACATCCAAATGGAGCATCGTCGTCTGCACTAATTTATAGTTTAATACAAACAGCAATTGCAAATGATTTAAAACCAATGTATTACATGGAATATATTTTTGAGCAGATACAAAAGATCAATGACCTGCAACTTGAAACATTGCTGCCTTGGTCTGATTCTATTCCTGAAAAATGTAAGGTCAAAAAATAAATTGATACCACATCCAGAATCATTATACTGGAATGTGGTATTTTTTAATAGGCGTGTTTCAGTTGACGCTTACGAAGATGGACGCTGCAGTTTGAGCAACAATCTTAGCGAAAATGCATTACGCCCAGTAACTGTAGGAAGAAAAAATTGGTTTTTTAGTGATACAACGGATGGTGCAACAGCGAACTCATTTTCTTACCATTGTTGAAATGGCTAAGTCCTATCATTTAAATCTATATGAATATTTAAAGTTCTTATTTGAACAGCGACCTAGTGATAGTATGACAGATGAGGAGCTTTCCAAACTCGCTCCTTGGGATGAGAATGTTCAGCAGCTTTGCAACCAAAAATGTAATGAGATGATTTCGGAAGCCTAACGTATGGCCCCGAAATCTTTTTTAGCATACCCCTAAAATTAGGCGCTCACGTATTAAATAAACTTTTGCTTCATCACTTTCATAATTGCCAGATCCTCTGGTAGGTACTTCTCCATTATTTACTTTTGCTTCTTTTCTAAACTTCTGGATTCTATGGAATGTAATCTTCTGAAAACTCTGAATGTTCACCAAACCAAACAATGCAGTTCTTTAAAAATAAATAGAAAGTTAATATAACAAGTACTTATCTTGATGAAATCCTTCTAAATGAGATAAAGGTGGCAATTTACAGGAAATCTACAATAAAGAAAGTAACCACTCATTTAGGTATGTCTACGCAAGTGGTGAAAGGTTAAAAAAGTAAAATACAAAAAGCTATCGTTTATATTACTCAACTACATTTCTTGCAAAGTACATAGTATAGCCTAAATATGTCCAAAATAAAATCCCTAAACTACCTGCATTAAAATATAATACAAAAGCAAAAAATGATGAAGCTACAAATCCTAAACATAAGCCATTGTAATAAATTAATTCTTTAAAATTATCACTTTTTCTCTTAATAACAATAAATATTTTTTTTATAATGTAAGCAAAAATCAAAATAAATAATAATAAAAATATACTACCTCCAATTAAACCACCTGAAACATATGCCTGTAGAAAATCATTATGTATTGAAAAATAATGAATGTAATTTTGTTCAATTAATGTAGCGCTTTCTCCTTGGAATAAATCTGATTCATCTCGCATGTGTTCTTCTAAACCATAAAGACCTGCTCCTAAAAAAGTGTGATTTTTTAAGACCTGCAATCCACTTTTCCATATTTTTGTTCTACCGCTTGAATATGTAACTTCATCATTTTCATTGTCTGGTATATTCTTATTTTCGTCTTGATTATCTGTTTGACTTATTTCACTACTATTTTCTATTCCTAAAACACGTTGCGCTAATGTTGGATTAGATAATTCATCTTCAACTATTACCTTCTCAAATCTTAATCCGTTTTGACTAAAGTCTACATAATAAGTTCTTGCTTCCTTTATAACTATTATATTAATAAAACTGCTAATAATAAATATTCCAATCGTAGAAATAATACCAATTAATATTGTTTTAAATATAGTATATATAAAATTATTTTTTTTTGAATATATATAAGGGAAAACAATTCCTAGAATGGTTGTTATCAACATTAAAAAAGATCCTCTACTTGCACTAGCAATTAATAGAACTAGCTGGATTATCTGATTACTAATTAAAAAAATTCGATATTTTTTCATACCAGTAGAGTTAAGTTTCAATTCAAACCCTGAAATAATGGCAGATATACACGCTGCAGGACCTATTACATTTGCATTACCATATATACCATTGAAACGATTTAATTCCCATCCTAATGGAAATATATCTCCAAATGGATTTATAAATATTATACCTATATGTAATATAAATAAAAATAATGATATAACACCGTAAACAAATGTAACTATTATTACTATTTTATTTATAATACTTAATTGATTCTTAATTTCCTCTTTAGGAGTATTTACATTACAGCAATATAAAATAAAATAAAATATAATTCCAAATACAAGCGCTCTAGTATTCCTAAGCCATTGACTGTCAAAATTAACAATCATCGATATTGCAAAAAAAATACAAGACAAAATTAATAAACCCAAATATTTAGCTTTTAAAAACTGCCGTTCACTAAATAAATCCCACAATAAATATATTCCCCCTAATACTCCCAATATTAACATAGGTATATCTTTAATTCCTTTCATAGGATTCGGAAATATTAAGCAAGCAAATAGTATTATCATATATACATATATACTTCTTATTTTTTCTTTGTTCTTTAGTAAGCTCATATTTTTCTCCCTATATAAATTTTTTATTAATTTGTTATTTCTTTACAAATACATACTAGTTTTTTTCGTTTAATAATAAACATTACAAATATTACAAATGAATATCCTGTTAGAAATATCAATATGTTTTGAGTACTGGCAAAAAAAGTAAACACTAACATAACAAAAAGTTCCTCAAAAGTATGTATATTAATTATATAATTTAATTTTTTTAATAAATAGATTTCTAATCCATAACTCCATATGGTAAATAGTATTGTTGTTATTACTGCAACCGATTGTACTGTTTCAAATATATTATATACAAAAAATGTTCCTGTAATCATTAAAATTATACCAAATAAATTAGCAAAAAAATACTGTTGTTCCATTCTAAAAGCCTTATAGTATGTTGTAACTAATGTTTGTATTTTTCCAAGAGGAATACACATTGCAAATAAAATAAAGGCATATGATAATACTGATTTATAATCAGGTAAAAAATGATTTATTATAAATACTGCTGGTATATAAGAATATAATGAAATATATAAAATACAGTTATACGCTTCCTTTATTTTCGGATAATATGCTGATAGTTTTTCCTTAGATATTTTTTTAAGTATAGGGAAAAAAATCATTCCTGCAGTATTAGTAAATGTCACAATGATTCCTAATAATGACATTGCAAATGAAAAAATACCATATACCTGTATAGATTCATTATGTTCTATTACAATTCTTCCTCCCATTGGAATAAATGAAGAAGCTAAAGCACCAAAAGTTATAAATATACCAATAGAGCAATTCCTTTGAACTTCTTTTAACCCTTTTTTATAATTATCCTTAGAGCCGAAAATAAACTTTCTACCTATTACAATGCATATAATAGTCATAAATATTCTTACTATATAATCAGACATTATAATTATTCTAAAATTTTTCATACCTATTAATAACAATATACAATATATTAGAGTACTAGCAAGCTTGTTCCCTAAATTAATTTTATTATAAATATTTTGTTTATTAATTGATAAATATATAGTTACAATAATATTCATGATACAAACACATGGTATACTCAATATAAGGACCATATAAATATAAGACATTTCTATATTGATATTTACTATCTTTAACAAAATGATAAATATAAACATTAATATTAAAATAAACTGCATGAGTATTTGTATTGCACTACGTATTTTTTTTAATGGCAATTCATTTTCTTCAACACCACCATATCTAAGTGAAATACCATCATTAAATCCAAGCGTAATAAAATTTAAATAACTTAAATAAAAATAATATATCTGCCAATATCCATACATTTCTGTTCCCATATATTTAGGTAATATAAAACCAGTAACTAATGAACAGATCAATATAAAAATTTGCGTTATCATTGCATTAATTATTTTTTTTATACCAGTATGTAATATATTTTCATTCACATGTATTCTCCATCTTTTCCTTTACTATTAATGCATATTAGGAGGATTTTTTAATATCGAATATTTATTTAATATCGAATATTTTTCACAATTAATTTATTAATTCATTTATTGATTGCTTAATTATTTCATCCATATTATTTAAATTTATTATCCTATTTATGCTTTCCCAATTTGTAATTCCCATATTTTTTCTATTATTAAACTCAATCATGTTAGATAGCACTTTATGTATATTTTTTTTATCGAGTTTAGTTATGCAATTTGCACCACCATACTTTTGTAAAAATTTTATTGATGCAACTTCTTTAGGGCCAATAGCTAATATTGGTTTGCCTGCAGACATGTATTCAGTAATTTTTGTAGACAATGAGAGTTTAACATTTTTCCTACTATTATAATCAAAAGCTTCTACATGTAATAATATATCTGCTTCCATTTGTTTTTGTTTAACTTGCTCTTTATTCAAACTACCCTTATACGTCATGCATGATGTTTGGGTAATATATTTTAATTCATCTTTTTTAGGTTCAATTCCAGAATACACTTCTACGCAAAAATTATTACAATATTGGGATTTGCTCATCAAATCAGCAAATTTTCCAAGAGTTTTCCACCTATTAAGTCCCAGATTACCAATATACAGAATACTTATAATGTTATCTTTTTGTCTATATTCTGGGCACTGTAGGGGTATATCAATCATATTCATTAATATTTTACTATCTTTATGAAGATATAATTTATATGTTTCTTGCATAAATTCATTAATAGTCATTAATTTGGATTTATTATTATTTAATAGCTTTTTTAACCAGAATACTATCCATATCCTATGTATATGAAAAAATGGCATAATGGTAAACCTAGGTAAAATATAGTCATCAGTACAATAAATAATTAATGGAATTTTTCTTGCTTTACATATAGAATCAACCATCCTTGATAAAAATGCATAGTTACTTCCTACATAAAAAACTATATCAGGTTTAAAATCATTTACCCAGTTAAGTAGGCCATCTTTCCAATGTACTCCAATCCATATGAATTCTCTTGCAAATCTAGAAATATGCCAATTTTTCCAATTACTTTTGTAAACTATTGCTTTTGTATTATCTTCCTGTTCATGCCGTAATTGAACTACGCCTCCGCATTTTTCATTATGTTTAAGTAATGATTTTAATGATTCTGTATCTGTAATTCTGAAATAATTATTACAAACATTACTATTTGGAAACTCAGGATAGATATATAATTGCGCTAATTTTTCTTTAGGCCAATTTTTAAAAATATTACCTAATGTTTTTCCATTATTTTTTTGTGTACTAAAACAATTTCCGCTAATTACCAGGACTTTAGGTACACTGTTCATTTTTTTATCATACCTATTCATTTATTAGTATTTCATCCTTTTCAAATCATAACTTTTTTAAAAATTTATTTACCCCAAACTGTTATGTTAACGATTTTTGCATAACTTTGAATAATTTTTACCACCTTAGCAGATACATTGGTATCAGTATAATCTTCAGCTATAACAAGTTCCTCACCATTTTTATTCATTGACACTGCCAATTCAACGGCTTGTTCAACATCATTACCATTGATACCTCCTATAACAACCGTTCCTTTATCTAAAACTTCAGGACGTTCTGTAGAAGTTCTTATAAGTACTCCTGGGAATCCAAGCATTGCACTTTCTTCAGATAGTGTTCCACTATCTGACATAACACAAAAAGCGTTCATTTGAAGATAATTATAATCAATAAAACCAAAAGGCTTCATACTCTTAACTAATGGGTGAAAAACAAATTCACGCTGTTCTATGAATTTTTTACTTCTAGGATGCATTGAATAAATAATAGGCATCTTATATTTCTCTGCAATTTGATTCACTGATGTCATTAATGACATAAAGTTTTCTTCAAGATCAATATTTTCCTCACGATGTGCTGATAATAGTATATACTTTCCTTTTTCTAATCCTAAACATTCTAACACTTCTGATTTTTTTATTTTGTCTATATAGTTCCGTAAAACTTCTCTCATTGGAGAACCTGTTACAAATATAGTTTTTCCATCAATACCCTCTGATAATAAATATCGTCTAGAGTGTTCTGTATAAGGCATATTTATATCAGCAATATGATCAACAATCTTTCTATTTATCATTTCTGATACATTCCAATCCCAACAACGATTACCAGCTTCCATATGAAAAATAGGAATCTTTAGCCTTTTGGCTGATATTGCTGAAAGAGCTGAATTGGTATCACCTAAAATCAATACGGCATCAGGTTTAACTTCCTGCAATAGTTCATAAGACTTTGCAATTATATTACCCATTGTTTCTCCTAGATCTTTACCTACACTCTCTAGATAATAATCAGGTGCCCTAAGTTCAAGATCGTCAAAAAAAACTTGATTTAAGGTATAATCCCAATTTTGTCCAGTATGGACTAAAATATGATTAAAATATTTATCACAAGCTTTTATGCAAGCTGATAATCTAATAATTTCAGGTCTAGTTCCAAGAATAGTCATTACTCTCAATTTATTCATTAATATAGTTCCTTTCTATCTATTCAACAACTTTAAGGAAATATGTATCAGGTTTTTCAGGATTAAAAGCTTCATTTGCCCACATAATTGTAACCAATTCAGTGTCACCCTCATTAATAATATTATGAGTATATCCAGTTGGAATATCGACTACTTCTAATTTATCTCCAGTAACATGATAACTAATTACTTCTTTGCTATGAATCTCTCTAAATTGAATTAAACCTTTTCCTTTTACTACTAAAAATTTTTCATTTTTAGTATGGTGCCAGTGATTTCCTTTTGTAATACCAGGTTTTGAAATATTAACTGAAACTTGTCCTCTGTCAGAAGTCCTGATAAACTCAGTAAAAGAACCTCTTTCATCTACATTCATTTTCAATGGATAACTAAATTTATCCTTAGGTAGGTAACTTAAATACGTACTATATAGCTTCTTCTCAAATTCATTATTCATGTTTGGAATAGAAAGCCTCATTCTGCTTTCCTTAAATGATTGAATCAACTCTGCTATGTTACCAAGTGACACAGTATGAACAACAGGAACAAAACAATACTGATTTAACTTATTCTCTCTACCTTCTAGAGCATTAATAAATTCATCTATAACATCATCAATATATACTAAGTTCATAATAACAGTTGGGTCATTAACTTGAATCTCTAAATCATTTGCAATATTATGACAAAAAGTTGCAACTGCACTATTATAATTAGGCCTACACCATTTTCCAAATACGTTAGGTAAGCGATACACTAATGCCCTGCTTCCTGTTTCCTTTTCATATGTTAAGATTACTTCTTCACCAGCTTTTTTACTTTTTCCATAAGGATTATCTAATTCTGCTTGTATAGAGGAAGTAATCAGAATTGGTGATTTATTATCACTTTCTTTTAATTTGTTAAGAAGTTCCGTAGTAAATCCAAAATTTCCTTTCATAAAGTCTTCATCACTTTTTGGCCTATTTATCCCAGCAAGGTGAAAAACAAATTCACATTCCTTAACATATTCATTTAAAAGTGACGCATCAGTATCTATATCAATTTCTAGAATGTCATCGTATTTTCGATTTCTTAATTCTGCAATAAGATTCTTTCCTATAAATCCTTTTGCACCAGTAACCAAAATTTTCATTACCTATTCTCCCATGCTTTTATTTCTTCTACTATATATGATAATGTAAGCAGTTTTTCTTTTGTTTGTTCTACCGTAAGTAATTTAGTATTATTTGAATTAAATTCTGATAATTTATTTCTATCCTGATTTCCTTCTTTAAAGTATTTATCATAATTAAGATCTCTTTTATCGGCAGGAACACTGTAAAAGTCGCCCATATCTATAGCATGTAAACATTCTTCATTAGTAAGTAATGTTTCATACATTTTCTCTCCATGGCGAATTCCTATTACTTTTATTTCATTTTCAACATGAAACAGTTCTTTTATTGCCTGTGCTAATACTTCAATAGTAGTTGCTGGTGCTTTTTGCACCATAATATCTCCACTCTCAGCATTTTTAAAAGCAAATATTACAAGTTCTACAGCTTCTTCAAGACTCATTATAAATCTAGTCATAGTTGGTTCAGTTACTGTTAATGGTTGTCCTGATTTTATTTGTTCTATAAACAATGGAATTACTGAACCTCTAGAACACATAACATTGCCATATCTTGTACAGCAAATTAAAGTTTTATTTGGGTCTACAGTTCTTGACTTAGCTACCGCTACTTTTTCCATCATTGCTTTTGATGTACCCATGGCATTTACAGGATAAGCTGCTTTATCAGTAGATAAACATATTACTTTTTTAACTCCTGCCTCTATACAAGCAGTTAATACATTATCTGTACCTATAACATTAGTTTTAACCGCCTCCATAGGAAAGAATTCACAAGATGGTACCTGCTTTAATGCTGCTGCTTGAAATACATAATCAACTCCATGTAGTGCATTTTTTATACTCTGTAGATCTCTTACATCTCCTATATAGTATTTAATTTTATCATTATTATATTTGTGACGCATATCATCTTGTTTCTTTTCATCTCTAGAAAAAATTCGAATTTCTTTTATATCTGTATCAAGAAATCTTTTAAGTACAGCATTACCAAAAGAACCTGTACCACCAGTTATCATTAAAGTTTTATCTTTAAACATTAAATCTATCTCCTTTATTTAAAGTGTTTTATAATAATCTCATATGAATGTTTTGCAGTAAAATTATTTTCCAAATATATTCTTGAATTTTTACCCATTCTTTTGCGTAAATCTTCGCAACAAAGTCTATTTAAATGCTGGTTAAATTTATATATATAACCATTTTCACACCATAAGCCAAACTCTCCACTCTCTACAACCATTCCAATATCAGTGCTAATATCAGTTGCTGCTATAATTGGTATACTAGCTTGCATATAAGATAGTAATCTTGACGGAAAGTTAGGAATCGTAAATCTTTTATCAAGAAAGATTAATCCTACATCGCATGAATTAGCTAATACTTCAAATTCAATTTTAGGTAAATGATCTAATAGTTTAGCATTTTGTGGATTCTCCTTATCAAAATAATTCTTAATTTTATTAAACTCAGTTCCTGATCCTACTATTAGGATAAATGATTGATGATTTTCTTCATTCGCTCTTAAGCATTCGATTAAGTACTCAATACCTTGCGGTTTTCCTAAATTCCCGCCATAAATGAAAATCGTCTTGTCAATCGGAATATTATATTTCATTTTTACTTGATTTTTTTCACATTCTGTAATATTTATTTCTATAGGTTCTATACTATTAGGGCATACTTCAATTATCTTATTTGAAACTGATGGATTATTATTTAATAGATAATTAACATTGGCTTCAGACATACATCCAATATAATCTGAAATCTTATATAACTTTTCTTCTTTATTTTTAAAGAACCAATAGACAAAGCTTTTAATACCAGATTTTTTGAGTATTCCTAAATCCACTGCATTTTGAGGAAATATATCTTTTAAGAGTAAGTATGTTTTAGCATTATCTCTTCGTTTTACAAACTCTACTGCTTTTGCTAGGGTAATTGGTGGTGTTGAGTATATTACTAAATCAAATTTAATGTTACCAAAATATTTTTTTATTCCTTTTTTAAATTTCGACTCTAAAGTTAATATAGAGATACCCTTTTCGAATAAGTTAGTTTTTTGAGTATTTCCTATTTGAAGTTTTAGAATCTTTGTATTTCCACTCTGCAATAACCTTGTTGTTTTATTATTACGTTTTTCTGTGGGAGAAATGATATAAACATCATTGCCATCTTTTACAAATTCTCTCAATAAATCAGTATAGATACCTTTTTCATTTATATTTGAAAAATCTAGTAATGTTAAAAATAATATATTCATTTTTTAATTATCCTCACTGGAACTCCAGTACGTGTTCCTAATTCATATATTCTATAGCATCCAAACAGAAAAAACTATATAAAAATATTCTAAGAATTCTATTATTACAAAATCTTTAATTTTTGAATGCACTTCTTGGATCCTAATATCTCGATAATTTTCATTGTATTCAAGTTCTTCACCCATTAACAAGCGATACAAACATTCGCAGACCCATTTCCTAAGCTAATTTATCTTCCTCGCTGGAATCCCAACATACGTCCCAGTTTCAATAATATCCTTAACTATCACCGCTCCAGCACCAACTATAACCTCTTCTCCTATCTTTATACCTTGAATAATCTGAGTTCCAGTACCTATCTCAACACACTCTTGAAATAGCGTATTACCAGATACATTCACACTAGGATACAAAGTAACAAAATCATTAATTATAGCATCATGACCAATTGTACAACCAAGATTAATAATAACATGGGAACCTATACTAATATCAACTGTTAAGATTGAACCTGCACAGATAATGGTTCCTTCTCCTATTTGTACCCGATTAGACAGCTCAACTTTGGGGTCTATCAATGTAGCAAACTTTACGTTATCTAATTTTTGAATGACCTTCTTTCTTGTTTTTGCTGCTCCTATAGCACAAACTGCATATACTTGTTCACCTTGTACATTTAACCAATCAGTGTCTCCTATAACTTTATATCCCCCAACTATTTTTCCATGTAAAGATATATTATCATCAACGAAGCCTATAATCTCCCATGTTGGTTTAATATTATTTATTCTTTCAATAAGCCATGCAACTTCTCTACCAAATCCACCAACACCAACTATTACTATTTTTTTCATTATATTTTAACACCTTATTCTTTCCCAACAATAAACACATAGTTAGTGGTAGCACTTCCACCAATATTTAACATCAAACCGTTATCAGCTTTATTTAACTGGTATCCCTCAGACTCGCCTGCAACCTGCTTAAATAAATCTAAGAACATTCTTACACCACTTGCACCAACAGGATGCCCACAACCAATTAAACCACCACTTGGATTAATCGGTTTATCGCCTCCAAAAGCTATTCTACCACTCTCAACAGCTTCATACTCCAAACCAGGTTCTGTAATGCCAAAAGCAGAAATCGCAGCATATTCACTTGAAGTAAAACAATCATGAGTTTCAAAGAAATCAATGTCATCCACACCTAAATTAGCTCTTTCATATGCATCAAGGACTGCTTGTCTGGTCCATGGAAGTATATATTTGCTATTAGAACTTTCATTCAATTTTGTGTCAAATTTCATAGGTGCTACCCTATGTCCCCATCCTTTAACAATTGGAAATTTATTTGAATTATAATGATCTCGTACAAACTTTTCAGAAGCCAATGCTACAAAAGCTGCTCCATCTGTAACTTGTGAACAGTCTGATATTGCAAGTTTACCACCTATGATACTATTCGTTGAAGTTCCTCGCGCCTTAGCCTGGCCTTCACTCATAAACCACTTCTTCGTTTGTGCATTAGGATTCCTTTTCGCATTTTCATAGTTTATTACTGAAATTTTTGCTAAACTATCTAAATATCTTTCTTCATCTATATTGTATTTAATGATAGATTCGTCAGCTAATTGTCCAAATAGCTTAGGAAACGGAAATTCAACCCCTAATGCCTCTTCTTGATAAAATGCTGCTCTTCCTAAGAAATCTCCACAAGTTTTTGCATCAACTGTTTTCATAAGTTCCCAACCAATTACTAAAACAAGCTCATAATCCTCTGCTTTGATCTTAGTAATAGCTGCATCTAAAGCTACTGATCCAGATGCACAGGCCGCTTCATATCTTGCAGAAGGTACACCATAAAAGGCTGGATTAACCTCTGTAAGTAATGCACCTAAATGCCCCTGATTTACGTATAACTCCGCGATAAAATTTCCTACAAAACACGCTACTTTACCTTTCTTATTCAATTCAATAATATCGTGGTATGTAACATTGATATTCTTAAGACCATCATCAATCACTTCTTTTAATAACGCAATAACTCCTTTTCCCTCTTTGCTCCAATTACGTGAAAAATCAGTCTGAGCCCCGCCTATAATATATACTCTTTTATCCATCTCATTTCTCCTATTTCGCTTTAAAAAATGGTCTATAATCGTAATTAGACTTAGGTATATCTCTTAATACATCATTTAGATTTATTTGAGAAAGGAACTCCAATGTTAACTTTTTTTGTGCAATGTATTTAAAAGTTTCTACTCCGCCAAAAGCATCGATAACAGCAAGTGGAGGAATCCAGTTAAATCCTGTCGCCATAACATCATCAGCAGAATGAATATTCTCACCAATTTCACGCGTCGTAACAAGAGCATATAAAACATATTTAATCAAAAAGCTAATACATATCGTTGCTTCTAACGATTGATCATTTATTAGATGTTCGAAAGCTTCTTTGTAATTACCAATTTTGAACTCTTCAATCATTTTTTTAACAAATGGAAAAGCGTAGTTTTTTCTAGCACGAAATTCTCCTAAAGCAATATCATATACATTAATTGTTCTTTTACCATCTGGACCAACAACAGTTTGGTATAAACCACAGCCAGTTTTTCTTCCAAGTTTATTCGCTGAAATCAGCTTAAATGCAAATTCAGGCAGTACAAATGTCTTGTGAGCATAGTCATTTGTGTTATTGAAAACATTATCAACAATAGCTTTATGTACATCCAGTCCAACAAAATCTGCTGTATTAAGTGGTGCCATGCTTCTTCCTGTAAATTGTCCCATTATTGAATCGATATAGTCAATGCCACCTTTATCTTTGTACATCTCTGCATACTGCATTGCCTCATTTATAAACTGAAAACCTATTCTATTCCCCATAAATGCTGGTGCATCTTTTATTTCTACCACATTTCTATAAAGAACAGTTTTTAAATAAGTTTTTATATTAGCAAGAAGGTTCACATCTGTATATGTAGAAGGTATAACTTCACAAAGTGTCATGTTGTATGGTGGATTAAACATATGAATTCCCATAAATCTTTTTCTTATATTTTCATCAAAACACATACTAAGTTTATTAATCAAAAGCCCTGAAGTACCTGTACTAATTATAGTATGTGGTTGTATGTATTGTACTATTTTTTGATAAACTTCTTTTTTTACACTAATATCTTCAGCGACACTTTCAAATACTAAATCAGAGGATAAGATACATTCTTTTAAGTCATCATATGTCTTAGGAATTAATTTTTCCGCAATTGCTTCTGCTTTAACAGATGTGCTTGCCTTTAGCTTTGCATTTTCTGCTGCTTCAATATCACGACATACCATATACACTTTTGCATTACCAAACGAAGCAAAGACACCAGATATATTCCACCCCATCGCCCCATTAGCACCTAAAATAGTCACTGTTCTAATATTCATATCATTAGCTCCTTGTTTATACTTTTTTAGTATTTCCATTAAAAGGTTCCATTGTTATTGATGTTTCTGAATTTATTCCTTCTCTAACAAACACTTTTTTAAACGTCAAAAGAACTATCTTCCAATCATTAACAAAGCATAAACTATCTATGTATTTAATATCTAGATCAAATTTCTCTTCCCAACTAATCGCATTACGCCCATTTACCTGAGCAAGTCCTGATAGTCCCGGCTTAACCTCATGCCTTCTCTTTTGATCTTTGTCGTATAGTGGTAAATACCGAACTAACAAAGGTCTTGGCCCTACTATTGCCATGTCACCACGAATAATATTCCATAGTTCTGGAAGTTCATCAAAGCTAGTAGCTCTTAATATCTTTCCAAATTTGGTAAGCCTTACTGAATCAGGTAGAAGTTCTCCATTTTCATCTTTTTTATCCGTCATGGTTCTAAATTTATACATTTTAAATATTTTTTCATTCAATCCTGGACGTTCCTGTACAAATAATATAGGACTACCTAATTTTATCCTTACCAAAATTGCAATAAGCAAAAATATTGGACTTAAAATAACAAGTGCAATCGAAGAAAGAATCAAGTCCTGTAGTCTCTTTATAAACTTTTCATAAAATCCCCTCTTACGCTTCATTTCTCAGCTCCTTAATTATGCTATAAATTTTCTTAAAGCTTCCACCTATTATACATTATAAAACGTAGAAGATACATCCCTTCTTCAGTTTTCTCAGCTTCATTTTTCTCAAGTCCTAGTTTTTTTAAAAAAGATGTGTAAGCTTATGTGCATGTTCAAATAAAATGTCATATATTTAATGAATGTAAGTTCTTACTCAAAGTATAATAGACATTAACGACTTATAGAATATTTGAAAAACAATAATCGGTATATGTCACTCTATATCATTGTACTCCTGTTGATTTCTCAGCAACAGTTACTATATCTACTTATGTGCTTCCTCTGTCCATAACTCTTTAATAATATTGCACACTCTATATAAATCTTCATCTGCCATTTTCGTATCACTTGGTAAACAAACACCATTTTCAAAAAGCTTATTAGAAACACCCGTTCCTATATAATCATATTGCTCAAATATAGGCTGCATGTGCATCGGTTTCCATATTGGTCTTGCCTCAATATTATTCGTTTCTAATTTTTTCATTATGTCCAGCGGTTTGACTTTTCCACTTACAATAATGCAACTTAGCCAACAATTAGAGTCATTCCATTCATTCATGGGCATCATCTCTACATTATCAAGTACACCTAATTCTCTTTTATAAAACTCATAGATGTATTTCTTCTTGGCAACTCGGTGCTCTAAAACCTTAAGCTGACCTCTACCAATTCCAGCTACAATATTACTCATTCTATAGTTATAACCTATCTCACTATGTTGATAGTGTCTAGCTTGATCTCTGGCTTGAGTAGACCAAAATCTTACTTTACTAATTCTTTCTTCATTATTAGAAACAAGCATTCCTCCTCCGGAAGTTGTTATGATTTTATTTCCATTAAAAGAAAATATTCCATAATCACCGAAAGTTCCCGTATATTTCCCTTTGTACGTAGTTCCTAGACTTTCTGCTGCATCTTCTATTAATGCGACCTTGTACTTCGCGCAAAGCTCTACAATTCTATCCATGTCTGCGGAAAGACCATATAGATGAACAACGATAACCGCCTTCACTTTATTACTATATTTCTCTAAAGCCTCTTCTAAAGCCTCTGGATCCATGTTCCAGGTTTCATAATTACTATCTATAAAAACCGGTATTGCATTTTGATAGATAATTGGATTAGCTGTTGCTGAGAACGTAAGCGATTGACATAATACAACATCTCCTTCCCTAACTCCAGCCGCTTTTAATGCCATATGGATAGCGGAGGTTCCAGAAACCAGGGCAGCAGCATGTTTTACACCAACCTTAGCTGCTAATTCCTTCTCAAATTCATTTACATTCGTTCCAAGTGGTGCAATCCAATTCGCATCAAATGCCTCTTGTATGTACTGCATTTCATATCCTTCGTCACTCATATGTGGTGAAGAGAGCCATATTTTACTATTCTTCTCTACCATAACTGTAATCCTTCCTTTTCAAAGAGTATATGTATATTTTTTGTATAATTACATTATAATACTATAACATTTTAAACAGAATAATACTAATTGCATTTAATAAACTAGAAACCATATATTTTATAATCTAGAATCATTATAACTTCTCAGCTAAATTAATCACTTTTAAATTATCTATTTTAGTATATTCTCTTAAATCATCTTCATTAATCGCCATATGTATCAACACATGTATTTGGTTATGTATAAATTCTACTTTCTCTTTTTTTTCAATAATCACAATCTTAAATTCCTTGTAAGAAGCTTGAATTTCATCAATTGCGATTCTCAATACTCCACTCATCTCATCATTGCCCAACAGTAAAAAAATTCCATCGTATTCCTGAGACAAGCCTTCTAGAATTAATTTTAACTTCTCTTTTGTCTGATAAATAATTCGATAATGAATCTTGAGATAGCTAACAGTTTTTTTTGCTTTTTCCATCATACCTACAGGTGTTAACATATACAATACCTGCTTATGGGATACTTGTGTCATCTTTATCAAGCCTTCTCTGATCATCTTGTTAATCAACACGTTAACGGTGCTTACTGATACCCCTAATTTTTTCGAAAGTTCTCTCTGTGTAATCTTTTCATTCCCGACAATTTCCGACATGATAGTATACTCATTATCCAACAAAATACCTTTATTTTCTACCAATATAATCCCTCTTTCAACCTATTACCCTATTGCATAATATACTATGAATTCACTTCTATTTTATATTGTTCGAAAATCAAACACTTAAAGTATCGTACCCCCTTTGGTTTTATTTGTCAAGCCAAATACAAATTATAGGCGATTTTTATTTGTTCTTATAACTCTATGAAATACATAATGATTGCATAATTTCGTATGTATATTTCAATTATGAACTCCAATCTTTAGATTATTATCTACCGTAATCCCAATCATACATAAAAAAACTGTTACTATAGATATTTCTCCCATAGTAACAGATATATTAAGCAACTAATAATGATGACAGTATCTAGCGCATCTTCTCCCTCTCATCCTTTAAAATCTTACTAGCATAATCCGCAAATTCTTGTTGTTCTGCGCTTTCCTTGCCAAGAAAACTTATCTCTTTTATTTGATCTGAATTGAATAAAAATGTTTTATCTGCTCCCATGTAACCTTCTGGATATAGGCAGCCAGCATAATCCCATATTTCATTAGTTCCAATTTCATATTGACAATAGCCAATAATCATTACTTCTTTAGTACTATCCTCTAACAGAATCACAGACCCTATCGGAAGAAGCTTGTTTCCCTGTTTATCCACCTGAATAACTTTTTCTTGTTCATTAAATAATATGGAATCGTTAATGAATAAAATTCCTGTTACAATTAATAAACTAACAGCAGTTATCCCAGCTACTAGCTTTACACCTGATGTAATTGTTTTTGCAGCAATACCATTTTCATTTACTTTGGCTTTATTAAATAATGTTATTCTAACTAATAAAAACCAACTAAATACTGTAATTAATAATAAAATAATTTTTAAAATCATTACTACACCTCAATCTATTAATTGTTTTGTTTTTACCCTCTAACTGCTAATTATTAACATAAGCGAAATCAATATACACAAATTTTTGAAACTTATCTATTCCTTAACTCATCACATAATATATCTACTTTTTCTTTAAAAGCTTTTTGATCCTCATCTTGATATCCAATAGAGTATATATGCTCTATTTGATCATGATTAAATAGATAAACCTTATCCGCCCCCATATATCCCTCTGGATATAAACAGCCAGCATAATCCCAAATCACATCTGAAGCAACTTCTCTTTGACAAACTCCAATAATCATAAGTCTTCGTGTGCTTTCTTTTAATAATACAACAGTTCCAACTGGTAATAAACCTTCTAACATTCTATATCCCCTTTCACTCTATTCATTCTCTTTGTTTTTAAACTTTTTCTTTTCCATTGTTTCTTCAAGATAGTCGTTAAATTGTAATTGTTCTTCATCTTGCAATCCTAAATAAAAAACTTTATCGATCTGCTCGTTATCAAATAAAAAAGTCTTATCCGCACCTAAATACCCTTCTGGAAATAAGCAACCTGCATAATCCCAAATCTTATGCTCTCCATCTACTTCCATCTGACAATAACCGATAATTATTAGTTTTTTACTGCTGTCCTTTAATAAGACTACTGTACCGATAGGGTAATAATTTTTCATAGAAACCTCCATTTCATCAAACATATATTGTTATATGTTTTTCCTGTAATAATTATTTAAACATTATAAGACAATGCTTTTCATTGAATCATATCAAAATTCTTATCAAACACCCTATTATAAACCTAAAGTAATAAAGATAATAGATACCGCTGTTAGGCTTATAGCTATTACAGCAAATAATAATTTTGTATTCCTCAAATCTTTTCTTCTTGACTCTATATATTTGGGTGTAGCAATACGTACAAATCCGCTCCTTTTATCACTATCACCAAATAAAGTTAATCTTTTTCCTAAATTGTCACGATGAAATGATATTCTTACCTCAGAACCAACTGGAAAATCAAAACGATCAACTACATCTGTATCAACAGTAATACTCTCTCCATCAAGAAAAAAGTGTACGATTAGGTCCGTATATCTCGCTGCGTCCCCATATCCTAGAACGTTCGCATTGCAAAATTCTTCCGGATATTTATTCTTTTTCCCTTTCATGACCAGATATAATAAACCCCAGAAAATACTAGCAAAAAATAAAATAGATAGGCCCGCAATAATCATACTTTATCCTTTCTAATCAATTAATGAAAATATATAATTACCTGCATCATAAATTCTGCCACCGACATAATTCATTCCATCACCAACCGTATCTACCATTCCACCTATATCGGCTTCAAGAGACAAATCAAAACCTACTCCTAAAGAAGCTCCTAATTGACATTTTATTTTACCATCAGCATAACCAAAATCTGCTTTTGCTCCTATGCCAACATTCACCGCAGCTCTAGCTCCAACTTCTCCGCCAAGTACATTAAGTCCTACTTCTCCGCTTGCTTCTCCCAAAATAGCCTCTGCAGCAATTCCTGCGCTCAATTCAGGTTTTCCATTCACCATACCAAGCCCAACACTTGCCTTAGATTCTGCTTTAAGTGCAGATACTTGACCTTTACCATAAACACCTAACATATCAGTACCAATTTGTCCATTTGCATTCATCTCAAGCGCACTGACACTTCCGCCAACCTTTGCGCCCACACCAGGGCTTATTAGTTTATTTCCACTTTTATCAACATAATATAACCCTGCATTTAAGCTAGCTGCTCCTTCTGCATTACCAACTTTAGCGGATATAGAACCTTTTCCCCAATCTGATTTCCCTGATAATGTACCTTCCAATAAGCTAACAGAGCCAGATACTCCAATACCTTGTCCTACTAGAGTCCCTAAACGCTTTGCATTAGTTAACCCATCTGATTTTTCCCATTTTCCTGTTTTAGGATTATACTCATAATTATCTACCTTATCTCTTAAGGTAGGAGATTTCAATCCTAAATCTTCAAAAAGCTTCTCTTTTTTTTCATTGTCAATTTTTAATTTATAATTTGATTTTAATGAATCTTTTGCAGTAAATTGAGATTTTAATAGGTATAGTGAATCATCCTCGTCACTCTCTACCTTTATCCCATATCCAGTTACTTGAACCTTATGTCTAGACTTATTAAAGTCTAACCCAAGTGCATTAAGGGTTAGACTATTGCTAATCAATTGAAATAATGAAACTCCTGCACTGTACTTATTCTTTCCCTCCTCATAATAAGCATTTAAGAGCCCATATGTATTAATATTCTTATACGTTAACAATGAAGCAGTTAGCTTATTACTTTGAGCTTTAACATTAAGTAAAAACATACGAGCAAGGTGCTCATCTATCTTATACATTATATCTTTAAAATCTAATAAATCCTTAACAAATTCTGCAACTTGATCTATAAAATAAGACTCATTTACATTTTTAGCAGGGAATCCTATACTTTGTATTCCTTTATTGTAGATTTCTCTTTCTGCATTCTTGTATGTAGACATAGCAAACTGTGCTGTTGATGGTATATTACTAATTCTTCCGTCCAAACTACTTATCTTACTTATAATACTGGATATCTTTCCGTCAATCCCTCTACGCCCCTTCACATCACTAGAAAGGCTCGATTGCAATCGTATTATATCTAACTTAGCTGAATGCACATCTGGCAATTTCTTAAATAATATTGAAGTTGCCTGTATTATGGATTCCGTATCCACAGATATCAAGGCCATCCCCTAACCTCCCTTCAAACAAAGTAAAAATAACACCTACTAAAATCTGCTACTTAAACATCTAGAAACATCCTGCACTTGATGATCTATTTAACTTTTAAAGCCAATTGTCTAGCCCGCTCCTCTTCTTCATCTCGTATATCTTGATAAGCTTTCTGAATCGTTGAATATAGGTCGGATATATCACTGCATATGCTACCTATCTCCCTTTTTTCTTTATCAATTGCCTGAATAAAGTATTGTACCTCATAAGCAGTCCAAGCTTGTGATAGACTGCCCTTGTAAGTAGTTAATGCATTGTTTATTGAATTTAAAGAATCATTTGCTGACATCTTTACTCCCCCTTAAATCAACATAAGTTTCGAGCCATTCATAATTCTAAGCTGCTCAACCGTTTTACTCAAATCATAAATTTCTCCACTTTCCCTATTGCATAACACTTCATTCTCCGTCCTAGAGTAAAATACGCTTGCTAATTCTTCAAGCATTCGAGAGAGTAGAATGATAACTTCCTCTATGGTTAACATCTTTGGAAGAAATGCTTCAAAAGTCTGGTTAGCCATTGGTAAATAGACTTCTACTAATACCTTTTCCATCATTTAACCTTCTACCCTCTCTTTCTTAGTTGATGTTAATGATTTAATTAATACATATCTCCCTTTTTCTAAAATATACCCAAACTCTTCTCCAATGTCTTGATAAAGATCATTCGAAGTTTTATTCACTTTTAGCACATATTGATTGCAAAATCCGTTTCCTAACCATACACCTGTGCTTCCATTCACATGTTTACGATACCATACCGATGAGGAAAACGTTACTACTTGGCTAGCTTCTTCTAAAATAATAATGCTAACCTGATAAGACTTTTCTCCTTTTTCCAAGAGTACCCTTAATTTATCTTTTCCATCCTCTGATAGCTGTTCCATTAAGAATTTCATTGATGTAATTATATATATATTGCGTGGATAATCTAATAGATTAAGTTCCTCTTTGTCATTATCATGTTGAGCATTATTTCGGGTTACTAAGTTTTGGAACATCTCTATGACCTTTATTTCCAATTCTTTAGAGTAGTACTGAATCCCTTTCTTTAGCTCATTTTCATTTAACATATTCCCCGAATCTAACACTATAATTTGCGCATTCTTTTCCACCTTATCTGCAGTAGCTTTTAGTATATTCGCTAAACCAATTGCATAATCCTGTAACAAGGCTTTATCTTCTGCCAATGTAAGATTAATATAAGGTGTGAAGTCATTTTTAATAATATTTAAAGACTTTTTCTCAACACCGATTGGTACAGCAGTAAAATCTTCTACATAATCTAGTAAAAATTCATAGCTCACATTCTCTGGTAGAATTGGTATACGTTTTGCCGAAACATTATAATTGCCTTTTAAATTTTTACAAAACTCCATCACAATATCAAAAACATTCTCAGTTTTCTTTGTAACAAACGCCGTTTGAAACTCATATGTATGCTCAGTCTTTATAATTCCTCTGCCTTTATACTTGGATGGATATACCCCTTCTGTAGTACCTATTAAGGCAGAATACTCTGATCTGTCATTTAATTGTAATAAAAATATTTGTTTAAAATTCTGCTGTAATCGAAGCCGAACTCCAGTTGGTGTTGAAACAGATAATAAAAAGTAAATTCCATATTTAGTTCCTTCTCTAGCTAAATAAATTATACTTTCTTCAGTGTCTGGATAGCTTTCAGCATACGCAGAATAATTGTTTATTATAATTAATATGTTCGAAATATTTTCTTTGGTTGCTTTTTGATAATGATACATATCCCCACCATATTCGGAAAACATTTTTTTCCTTTTTCCTATCTCATTATATAACATTTTCCATAGATTATCTATTTTTTCACCATCACTACTTAATAACACTTCTCCTACATGTGGTGCCTGTGAAAATGCTCTTAATGTCTCTGCCTCAAAATCTAAAATATATGTATGAAGAGTTCTCGGAGAATGACTTTGCATCAGATGATAAAGCATTGTTGTAATAAAGGTTGTTTTACCACTTCCAGATATACCATATACTAAGGTATTACCCTCGCTACTAAAAGGAACTGTAATCAATCTCTGTGATTGATTGAATGGATCATCTAATTCTCCGATAATTGGATTTAAATTCATATCATCTACATCAATCACACCGTATTTTTCCTTTAAATACCCTAAATCAATTACTGGTGCAATTGCTTCCAACCATAAAGGTCTAACCGATACCTTAGCTTCTTTTGCAAGTTTGGATAAATAATCTGTTATAATAACAATTTGTTTTAACTTACAATTACTTATCAATCCATTCCTTGGTTTAGCTTCTTTAATTACTCTTCCTAGATTATCAATAATTTGAATACTATTATCTACTTTCTTTTCTAGACGCTCACATGGTACATACGGAGCTCCACACCATGCTGATTGACCAATATCAAAAAACTCATTAAAACCAACCTGTAGATAAAATCTTCCCGTATTAGATAATTCTGCTGCATCAGGTCTTTTAATCATATCCATACTATCTGCTTTTTCTTGCACTTTTAGACAAACGCGAAATCTAGAATTACTCCATATCTGATCATCTACAACTCCCGCAGGCTTTTGAGTAGCTAATATTAAGTGTACCCCCAAACTTCGCCCTATTCTTGCAGCACTGATTAATTGTTCCATAAATTCTGGCTGTTGAGCTTTTAATTCAGCAAACTCATCTGATATAATAAACAGATGAGGCATTGGAGTTTTAACAATACCTTCTCTAAATAACTTCTGATACTTATATATATCCATTGTTCCTTCGTTTGATAAACGTCTGCCCTCATTGAATTCGGCTTGTCGTCTCCGTAATTCACTTTGTATCGATATAAGTGATCTTTTGATTGACACGCCATCTAGATTTGTTATTGTACCTGCTAAATGAGGCAATTTTACCTTATCATTTTCAAAGGCACCTGTTAGCCCACCACCTTTATAATCAATAAGTATAAAAGCAACCTCATTCGGATGGTAATTCACTGCCATAGATAAAATATATGTTATTATAAACTCACTTTTACCAGAACCAGTCATACCTGCAACTAAACCATGAGGTCCATGATATTTTTCATGCAAATCTAAGTAGAATATATCTCCTCTTGCATCCACACCTATTGGCGTTTGTAACGTCAGTGTTGGATTATTATCATTCCACCGGAGTAATGGATTTAATTGTTCAATCTTACCAACTTGAAACAATTCAAGGAAAGTAACCATTTCCGGAAACTTAAAACTTTGTTTTGATATATCAAGGTGTATATTGGATAATTGCTTTGTATAATTAATTATTTCATCACCAATATTGATATCAGGATAAAATTCTAACTTATTCCCAGTAACATCATCTTTATCGTAAAGCTTCCCTCTATCATTCTCAAGTTCAACAACAATAGAGCACTCCTTCGGTAAGTTATGTATATTATCATTTATTGTAACAATACTAAAGCCGTGATTTTTATCACTCTTCATTAGAGTATTTAGTGATTCCAGTTTTAGTAACAGCTCCATACTACTAGAAAAAATAATATAGTATGGTTCATATATGAATCCCTCAACATTTCTATCTGCAATCCTCTCACTAACTACCCGATCTAAAAATACGCTTAATTCTTTTAATTCATCATGATTACTAGCAATATATCGAAAAGATTTTTGATTATTCCATGTATGCGGTAACCATTTAACGAAATTCCATAAATTTAAATCCTTTTCATCATAGAGAAAGATCATTTTAACTTCATCATAGCTATGCAGAGTTGCTAATTGAAGAATCATACCTCGTATAAATGGAATAACTGTTTCATGAGTACCAATGACACCACTAACATATTCCTCAAGTAAAGAATATGTGATTGGCACATTCTTTAGTAACTTAGGTTCTGATACAAGATGATACATATCTTCTTGAAGATTATCATCATCAAGTGAAAACCTTTTTTCAGGGAATTCAATTTCTGCAAACATAGTTCGTATACCAATACCAAGGCGAACGTGAAGATAATCATTATGCCAAGGAGCCTTCTCCCAAAGAGAACGTTTACGTGTATTTATTAACTCGATACATTGATCAATAGAAATATAATTTTCAAGCAAAATTTCTTGTTGAGCTTGGCATATTCTTCTGATCTCAATCCGTTTGTTTTCCAAATATTCTGCATACTTGTTCTGCCTTAGCTGTTCACGTTTAGATTTTTGTTTTTTTTCATATTTTTTGGTTAATATTGGCCACATTAATGTTCCTAACAACATACTACTACTCATCACTACACTGGGTGCTGCTTGCAACCAAGTTGTATCATTAACAACAGCATTCACAACCGTAAATGCCCCCATAGAGAGAGATGCCATACCCATAGTCAGCGATGGACCTAACGTTAGAGCCAAAGGCATGGGCTGTTGATTCTGTTGTTGAGGTGGTAAATCTATTCTTATTCTCTCATGATTTATATCTCTTTTAAATCTAGGAGAACGATAAAATATATCATCAACTACTATTTCATTCTGAACATACTGTTCTTCGATTAAATTACTTCGTGTATATGGAAACAAATTTCTATCACAAATCAATACTTTATTATCTGGGTTATTTAAAGATATAAAATCATTTCCAATAATTATTTTAAATCCGAGAATATATATAACATCACCGATCTCAAGTTCCTTTTGAATAATACGCTGCCCATTTACATAGGTACCGTTAGAACTTTGCTGATCATTTAACTCCAATATACCGTTATGTATTTCTAATTTTGCATGAAATGAAGATACATAAGGATTCTGAAATACTATATCATTATCAGAACTACGTCCAATTGTTAAAGTACTATTATTACAGATTTTATATTTCTTATATTTTTTTCTATCTTCTGTTACTGGTTCCGTATATATTAACCCTATCGTATCTGCCCAAAATCTTACACTATAAAATTTTAGAGGTTCTAATACGATTTCTTTTACAAGGGTATGTTCTTCTTCATCATAAATCATAATATTAGGGTTAGAGGACATAATCCAATTTTGAATGGCTCCCTCAATACATATCAGTTTTTCCCACTGGTTATTGGAATTCTTTATCCTTAGCCAGTGGCATCCATTTATATTATCCGGTAATGCCAAATGAGCTATTTGTGATTCTGTTAAAAGTGTTAATTGCACCCCTAATCCCTCCTAAATTTCCCACTTCTTATTTTAATATACCGGACAGAAACTCTGTCCGGTATATTAAATTAATCTAACTACTTAAATTGATTCGCATTATTTGTTACTGTCTGCTCATCCGTCTCATACCTAGCGACTGTTTTATCTAAGAAATCAGAATAACTTTCAATAATTTCTTTATAATTATCAAATTTAGGCGCTTCTGCATTAAAGTTTGAGCGAATAGCTTCACCTGCCTCACTTTGCCAAGTATTAGATAGCTCATCCATTGCTTTTTTTATTGTCTTAAGATCATCATACATCTTTTGATTATCACTTCGAATACTTGTCGCCAATGCTGCAACCTCAGCCGTAGATATATTGATTCCTAAATCTGTCATACTTCATCCCCTCCCCTAATTTGTAAGTTTTTTTGCTGCAACTACAATTTCATCCTGAGCTGCTTGATATGTAGAAGCACTAGTTTTTAAAAATGATGAGTAGTTTTCCATTAATTTGGCCATCTTATCAAAGTCATCTTTAAAACCCTCAATTTGTGTAGTAAAAGCAGTATTATCTGCTCCTTTCCAAGCACTACTTAATTTACTAACATTAGCAAATAATGCTACATAAATAGACTTGTAATCTGCTATTACTTGATCAATATTTGTAGCCGCATCCTTTAGTTTTTGTGGGTCAACAACTATTTTCTTACTCATACAAATCCCCTTTCTTATACTTTTTTATATAATATTTCTCCATTAACAGTGAGAAAATAATTATATCTTTTAAAATACTAATTCCCTTCCCCACTAATTCCAATATATCTTTCCGTTAATATTATTAATATACAATCTGGCAAGTAGGTAACTTTTCTTTAATTTTCTCTACATCCTCAATTGAAACATTTGTGTTAGATAGATCTAAAAGAATTAAGTTTTCTAAACCAAAAAGAGATGTAATATCTAATATACCCGTATTGCTCAATATAAGAATCTGAAGTTGTTCTAAATTCTTTAATACCGCGATATCAATTAAATCTCTATTTCCATCCATATATAATTCTGTTAGTCCTAATAAATCTTTTAAAGGTGTTATATTTTCTATTTGGTTATTGGATAAATGCAATATATTTAAATTGATTAATTCTTTTAATACTGTAATATCATGTATTAAATTATCCGAAGCATTGAAACATACTAAATTACTTAGCTTCTCAATTCCATCTAGATTCTCAATAATATTCTTTTGAACATTAAGATATGTTAAATTAATCGAATCTCTTAAGGGATCTAAGGAGCTTAAATCATTGAATGCAACACTCAGGCTTGTTAATGCTTCGCAATTGTCGATAATACTAAAATCACTTATCCCAATTTCGTCCAAATTCATTTCATACTCTGGTATAACAGGTGTCGGAGTAGCCGTAGGTATTGGAGTTGGTGTTTTCGTTGGTACTTTTGTTGGAACGTAAGTTGGTATATCTGTTGGTAGTTTGTTTGAAATCTCAATACCTTTCGAATTATTTGATGCTACCATATTCGAGATAAAAATAAATATACCAAAACATAATGCAACCGCTACTGATATTGCTATTATATATTTAAATTTAGAATATTTTCTTTTAGCCTCAGGAGTTAAAAGTTCAATTGAATCATTTGTCTTGGTCTCATTATCAATTTCCTTTTCTTCAATTTTACTAAGCTCTTTTTGTATCTCCTGATTCTTGCCTCCTATGCCATCCAACCAAATGGTTCCTCCATCTGAATTTTCATCATTAATATTAGTCTCTGTTTCAGCTTCTATTGTCGCTAAATCAATTGCCATTAAGTCGTCAGGAAGAATATTAATTAAAGCATCTAAAAATTCTTCTGCTGATGTATACCGATCATTAGGATCATATTCAATAGCTTTTAAAATTATTTTTGAGAGATTCTCTGTTGCAAGTACAGGATTTGGTATCTTTTCACCTTGAAATCTTCGATTAATAGCATTTTGTCGTTCACTAAACTTCTGGATTGTTGTTGATGAACTTATAAATGGCCCTTTTTTATTGTTAAGATAATAATATAAAACCATACCTAGAGAATAAATATCGACCCTAGCATCATATACCTTACCAAAATATACTTCGGGTGCCATATAACCATAGGTACCTTTAATAGACATCCCTTCGTTCGCGCAGTCCAATTGTTTCGCTATTCCAAAATCTCCAAGTTTAAAATCTCCATCCAATGTTACAAAAATATTCCCAGGCTTGATATCCCTATGTATAATATTCTTCTTGTTACATAAAATTAAAGCCTGACATAGATCTCTTCCCATGTTAACAATCTGGCTAATGGTTAGTGGATTCTTCAATTGGTAGTCGCTAATATTCTCCAGAAGCTCCATACGAATAAGCAAATAGTACCCAATTTCATTTTTTTTCGGAATAATTTTATGGTCTTCAAAACTTACTATATTCGTTCTTCCTTTAAGCTCGGCCATAATTTGAATTTCACGGTATATTACCTCTACTATATCCTTAAAATATTCTGACGATGTATTTTGATCCAGTCCTTCATATTGTAATTCCTTAACTTCAAGCTCAGTTCTAGGAACAGGGATAATCTTTAATGCACTATAATACTTAGTACCGTACTCTTCTTTATATATCTTATAAACATAGCCAAAACTACCTTCGCCTAATTCCTTATCTATGTACCAAGACTCCCAAAATGGTTCTAAGTCATGTGGATTAAATTCACTCATATCATTTCCTCTTAATTTATAATTAAATAATTATCTTAATTAGCATAACTGTTATATTATCTTTACTCCCATTATCTAGCGCTTTTTGAATATATTTTTTTGACATTGATTTTAATGTTATACATCTCGAAGATAAAAATAAATTAAATATCTCCTTGTCATCTAGGGCTTCCGTCAATCCGTCGCTACATATTAAAATTGTCATAGGACTATATTCTAAAGATATTACATGTGGCTCTAGGAGGATCTCATCCTTTGGCATACCAAGATATTGTGTCAATATATTACTTCCCCATGTGATATCTACAGGGCTGATTCCTAACGCTACTGCATTAGCTCGCTGATTATGGTCTACAGATAATTGATTCATGCTATTATTTTGAAAAACATAAATTCGACTATCTCCAACATTCGAAAGATAAATCTTCTGTCGATCTAAATATATCATAGCTACAGTACTTCCATAGTTCATTTGATTCTGAATACTTGGTGACATTGAGGCATTTAAGTTATTAATAAACTTATTAATCCACGTTATGACGTAAGAATCTTGATAATCGTCACAACATTCTGTTTGAAGTTGCCTTAATTTGAGTTCATTGTACTCTTTTATATAGGTAGCTGCATTCATTGACGCTAGTTTACCATTCGTCATTCCTCCCATCCCGTCACAAACAGCACAAAGACTAGGAATACTAACTTTATGTCCAAATGAACTAGCTTGCCTACTATCTTCTAATATATATTTCCCTGTATAAAAATTATCTTCATTAGAATCTCTACGGCCTTGATGCGAAGATACAGCAACCCTAATTCTCGCTTTACTCCTCATACCTATTTACTTACCACTATGGAACAGTAAGCCTTTTTCTCATTTTCTGTAGTTACAATTATAGTTGCATTTCCTTCACTTTTACATGTAACAACACCATCTGACACTGCAGCAACATCAGTATTAGTAGATGACCAAGTCAATGTCTTATTCGTGGCATTTGTTGGAGATATTATTACATTTAACTTAATAGTCTCTCCAACGGTTCTCTTTGCTGAACTCGACATCGTAATTTTATCAACAGCAACTTCAGTAGGCTTAGGTGGTGTAATAGTTGGAGTAGGCGCTGGCGTAGTCTTAGGTTTTTTAATCGGTTGTGGTGTTGGTGCTGGGTTTACTGTAATGCTACATTTTTCAGTAATCTTACCACTTATTGCACTAACCGTACATTCACCATTTCCGGTTGCAGTTATATTCCCATTTCTATCTACTTTTGCCACTTTCGTGTTCGATGATTTCCATGTTATATCTTTATCCGTTGCATTGGTTGGATTAATTGTAGCTTTCAACTTAAAAGAATCACCTATAATTAGAGTCTTCTGGTTTTCAGTTAATTTAACACTTACTACCTCTATCTTTTTTACCGTTATTGTACAGGTGGCTTTTCGTTTACTATCCTTAGACTGAACTGTAATTGTTACTACCCCGCTCCCTACACCATTAACCGTTCCATTGGATGATACTGTTGCAATTTTTGTATTACTACTACTATATGTAAATTTTTCTGTTACTACTTTTGGATTGGTAACTGTTTTTAGTTTATATTTTTCACCAATATAAATTGTTTTTTTTGAATTATCGAGACTTATTTTCTCAATACCAATATAATCTTCAGTCTCGATAGAATATAACCTTCCACTAGTATTCATAGTTCCACTCATACTAATCTTAATATAGTAGATTCCACTATCCACACTCTCATTTATTTCAAATACTTTACTAGTACCAAAAAACCAATCATTCAATACTAAATTTTGCTTAGAATCAAATACGAAAACGTTAGTGGTTCTTTCATCAAATCCTTTGATCTTTAAATTTAGCTTTTTATTCTTACCTACACTTATGCTATAGTACTTATCTTTTTCATTAAAAGCAAGAAAGTCATCATATCTGCTTTTTGCGCTCAATGGTAGAGCATCGCTTAATGTAAGATTTTGCTTATTATTATCCACAGTATTAAACTTTTGAAAGTTCAATTGCATATTAAAATCTACATTACTATACTGTGTAGTAATTTTTATGTAATATTTTGTTGGATGAATATATAAATCAAATGTTGAAATTTCTGACATTATATTAAAACACTCTACATTTTGCTCATCATCTACAGACCATAATTCTACTGATAACTTTGTATTTGGTTCTAATTGCATTAATAATGTGACAATACCAGCTTGGCTTGAATCAAACATATAATATAACTCATTAGAAATACTGATACTTTCAGATACAGATTTATTAAATGGAATCCTCTTGACCTGAGTTATAACATTTGCTGCTCCAACATCTGATTTAAATAAAAAGACATTAGCTAGTATAATAAAAAATGCTAAAAAACGTATTCTATTTTTCATTCCACATCACCTCATAGATTTTCCTATTTTTAACAATATTATACCATAATCCATTTTCACTTTTCAATACAAGAATTCCCAAATCGCAAAAATACAAGTTTTAAATAGATATTAGTTTTATATTAACTTTTCTCACAATCCATGTAAAATTATCATCTCCTTAATAAAAAATAATCTGTTACTATAGAAAATAATTATTTTTCTATAGTAACAAATTATTTTTATAATATTATCCAACTAAAGTAATAATCACATTAACGCCTCTAATTTTTTCATTTCTTGTGCCTTTGTTTGCGGTAAAACATGTGTATATAAATCCAGCGTCATAGTAATACTACTATGCCCTAATATCTCCTGAACTACCTTCGGTGGAATCCCATTCTCAAGGGCTCTCGTCGCGAAAGTATGGCGTAGAGCATGTGGTGTAAAATAATCAAACTTATCTTCCAGGAGTTTCTCTTTACTACTTGACTTCTTTGAATAATACTTCTTATTAATATCATCCACAATATGAACAAGCTGCTGTCTAATATGTTGACCTGAAAATGGTTTACCATCCTCTCTCAAGAATACCAAGTCTTCTAGACCTTCGATTGGTTTCCAATCACTCCCCATAGAAAGCTTATGCTCCTTTTGTATAATTCGATATCGCTTCAACATCAATTCAATATTGTCTAACAACGGAATGCTTCGAGTACTTTTATTAGTTTTAGGAGTATCCTTATAATATTCCATTCCCTTTCTTGTACATTTTAATGTACCACGGACAGTTATCTCTTTCTTGTCAAAATCAACATCACACCACTCTAATCCTGTAACCTCTCCAACCCTTAACCCCGTAGCTAATGATAAACGTATCACCGGTTCTAATTCATGCCCTGTGATCTCTTTTAATAATATCTCTTGTTCGTTTAATGTTAGGACTCTTCTTTCTTTTTTCTTTTCCGCTCTTGGTAAGGTTGTCAAATCCACTGGATTCTTTTTAATTAATTCATTCTTTAGAGCTTGCTTAAACATAGCACCAAGTAGAACATGGATAAGTGAAATTGTTGACTTCGAATAACCATCTCGGGATAAATCATTATACAATTTTTGAATATGCTCTCCACGAATATCTTTTATCAGTTTCTTACCTAATACTGGTCTCACATAATATAGATACATACACTCGTAGCTCTCCACGGTGCCCTGTTTCACTGTCATTGATTTGTATTCATTAATCCATGTCTCATACCAAGTATTTAGTGAAATTCTTTCTTCCTTTGCATAGATACCATGTTGTATCTCATATTTTGCATTATTTAGTCTTTCCTCAAGTTCTTTTACATCTCTCCCATATAAACAATATCGATGTCCCTCATAAGTATATCTAGCCTGATAACGACCGTCAGAACACCTAGTAATTCCTTTCGGTAAATTTAATGACTTTTTCTCATTCTTTTCTTTTTTAATTTCTTTCTTGCTTTCTTTCTTACTTACTTCCTCCTTACTTCCTTTCAGATCTTCCACACCTAATTCTCTTTCTGTTTTTTTTAGTTCTTCGTTTTTTCTCATCTGTATTTTTTCGACTCCTTGATCCATTTTTTTCACCTTTCTCCTCTAAGAGGAATTCAATCCAAGTTTTTAACTGTCAAACTTAGTTCAAATCAAAAGATGCATCATCTAATCTTTCGTAGGCCTAGCATTGATGCCACTTTTTTTCCTATGACTGGCATCATATGGCATCAATCTGGCATCATTGCATTAAATCATCAAATATTTCTTATGAAATTTCTCTTGACTCTACTAACTTAGAGATATTTTATGTAGTAATCTGATAACTTAATACATCATTAACAAGATGCCAGAAAGTACATGATTTGGTAATAAAAATACATGAAATTGCAGAGTAAATATAAGAAAAAACACATATACTAGGAGGAAGAAGAAAATGAAGAATTTCTTTAAGAAACTAGCCTTCGTTTTAGCTTTGGCAATGGTTGTCCTTGCGATATCCCCAGCAGCAAATGCCAGTGCTGCAGCAGCGCCAAAGTTAAACACTACAGGCAAAAAGTTATATCTTGAACAGGATGTAGCTACAGGAAACTATAAAGACTACTTTACGTTAAAGGTTTGGAATAAGGGTGATTACAAGGTAACATACAAGAGTATGAATCCAGAAATCGCTACTATCCATTCAACAAATGGTACTGTAAAAGCAAAAGCAGTTGGTGAAGCTTTATTAAAAGCTACTGTAACTAATACTAAAACTGGTAAGGTTGTAAAGAACTTAGAGTGTAAAGTATGGGTTAAGAGAAATGCTACAGAAATTGGTGTTTCTGCTGCATCTGCTGCAAAGCTTGATAATGTATTAGCTATTGGCGATAAGGTTAAGCTTAATATCTACAGAAAAGCTATTACTGGTCAGGTAGCATGGCAGCAAGCTGATAAGACACTTGTTACAGATTACATCGTTTGGTCTTCTAGCAATACAAAGGTTGCTACCGTTGACAAGTGGGGTACTGTAAAGGCTGTTGGTGAAGGTTCTGCAACAATCACTGCAAAATCATTACAGACAGAAGCTAAGAATGTTCCAACAACAAAAGAAGTGAAATTAACTGTTACTGTAGGTCAGAAAGGCCTTGTTTCTGCTACTCAAAAAGACTTAAATAGCATGAGCTTAATTTTTGGTCAAGCAGACGATATGAAAGAAGTTAACAAGAATACTGTTAAAGTATACTCTTTAGTAGGCAACACTAAAGTTACTCAGTCAGTTAAGAATGTAACATTTGATGAAAAAAATCCTAAGAACGCAACATTAGAATTATTCGTTCCATTTATAAAAGATACTACTTATGTAGTTGAATTTGGTGGTAAGACTGTTGAATTTGTTACTGTAAATCCAGTAGCAGAGAGCGTTGCAAAAATTGAGATTTTAACAAATGAAGCTGTTAAACATGAAAGTACAGATATTAAATATGCTCTTTATACTGAGAATGGTGTAGACATTACAAAGGCAATTGAAGGAAGAGTAGATATCACTTCTGATAGCTATGATTGTTATATCGATAACACCAGAAAGACAATTACTTTCTTTGAATCTGGTAAGGTTGCAAATGTAAAAGCTGTATTTCATACTTATAACTACAATGAAGCTGGTGTAGAAAAGACTATTGAAACTACAACTGCAATTAAGTCTGTTGATAAAGAAGCTGTTTCTGTTACTGGTATCAATGCTTGGACAATTACTGCTAACAACAATACAGTAGATTTCTCTAAAGATGTATTAAATCAAAAATTATCATTAAGTGATGACGGATTCTACTTAATGGTACAACTTTTAACTTCTGACAAGAAAACTGTTAATAGCAAAGATAATAATAAATTCTCTTTTGAATCTTCAGATAGCAGTGTTTTAATTATTAATGGAAGTCGTTTACATCCAGTAAAAACTGGAAATGTAGTAGTTCTTGTAAAATATGATGGCACTATTGTTGGTACTGTTAATGTAAGTATTTTACCAGAGAGAGAAGTAGCAAACTTAACTATTGAAACAAGTAAGACTCTTCTTTCCTTAGATAAGGCATTTGACACAACAACTGTAAAGGTAGTTGTAAAGGATCAGTTAGGATCTGATTTTACAAAAACTCCTGCTAAGGTTCAGTTATTAACATCTCCAGCTGGCTCTGTAGCTCCTTATACATCTGCTACAACAGTTGAAAATGGTAAAATTGAATTTAACGGTAGCCAATTCAATAAGCCAGGTACTTACCAGTACAAGGTAACAATTGGTCAGTTAACAAAAGTATTTGCATTAGAAGTAAAAGAGGTTGGTGAAGTTACAGGTCAGAAACTTGAAATATCTTCAAATAAAATTGATACAACTTTAGTTGTGTCTAATAATGCCAATGCAAATGCAGATAAGAGTGTTTCTATCATGTTATACAATGTTGATAAGTTCGGTTACAAAGAATCCGAAATTACTAATTTAGTATATGGTTTAGAAAATGCTAAGAAATCTATTACATCTACTACAGGAACTGCTTTCTACTATGAAGTAACAGGTCCAGATAACAGTAGCGTAGCTGGTTCTACAGACTTATCTGCAGTTGTTAATACTTCTACAAATAAGTTCCAACCTATTACTGCTGATGGTTCCAACCTTTCTAAAGTAAAAGCAGGTTCTTATAAAGTTTCTGCATACAAGTTAACAAAGACTGCAGAGAATGATTTCGTAATTGCACCAGTTGGTGTTGAGTTTATCAATGTTACTGATAATCAGACTAAAGCTGTTGTAACACAGAAGGAAATCAAGTCAACTGCAAGCACAATCAACGGTGCACTTGTAAATGGTGATATCGTAATTGAACTTGATGTAAATAACAATGGTGAATTAGATAAGATTAACGCTTCTTGTACAGTAAATGAATTCGTTGGTATTGAAGCTTCTAATACTAATGTATTTGTTAAAAATGTGAATTATAATGCTACTGTAAATTATGCTGGTGTTTCTTACACATATCCAATTATTATTGATGTAAATATGAACTTAATTTTAAAGTAGAAATATTTATAACGTAAAAAGAGATTCCCAAATGGGAATCTCTTTTTTTATGAGTTGATTATTAATTAATTGATATTTAAGTTAAATGTAAGTCCAAGAGGCATTTTCTGCTCAAATGTAGTAAGTGTACCATTGTAGTTCACATCAACAGCGATTGTAACTTCAGTAACATTGATTTCCTTACCAGTACCAATTACAGTAACGTCAGTTACTTTGCCATTGTATTCTTGCTCACCAAACTTAATAGTAACGACATCATCTTCATGTCTTAATGCTTCTTTTGCAGTAGTATACTTAGATGTTGTACTGTTAATTGTTATAGAAGGAACCTGCTGAGTATCAGTAATTGTAAAACCACCTACAATAAGTGCCTTAACAGGTGCAGTTTCTACTGTCTTATCAGTCTTATCAGTAATCTCAAATACACTTACTGTATAGCTTCCAGTTGGTGCCTTAATAGCTGCACCAGATGCATTGAAAACAACTGGTTTAACAACTACCTGACCATCAACAACAGAAACGAATGGTGTAATATCTTTCTTTGCAGGGCCCTGTACTTCTACATAAACTGCAGAACCTGTAGATGTAAATGCATCAGCCTTGCTTTCTAACATAGGAACATTAAGGATCTTGTAAGTATTAGAAGCATAACCAGCTAAACCTAACTTAAATTCCTTGTTATCTGTCTTATTAGTATTACCAACCTTTAATGCTGTATCAACTGCTTTACCAGTATTAGATAACTGATAGTAACTTGGAGTACCTTCAGCTTTATCAGTTGTAAATCCTACATATCTAACTTGGTTATCAACAGTAACTTTATACTGATATCCACCAACTTTGTTGTAAAGATCACCCTTGAATACGAACTCATTGTGTTTGTCACCTGTTGCAGTTGGAACAGCCTGATTTGCACCAGTTGGTCCGGATACAAATTTTACATCAATTGATTCTAAGCTTGTTCTTTCAGCACCGAACTGATCTTTAACTGTTACAGTTAATTTAATGCTGTCACTAGCATTTGTTGCTAATTGAGCACTATCAAACTTAGCTGTTACATCAGCTGCTACTCTCTTAGAACCGATAGTTACTGCATATGCACCGATTACTGTCTTGTTGTACTTAACAATAACCATAGCGCCACCCTCTTTAACTGGGTATAAGGTATTACCAACAATAAGTAATGTTGTAGTATCGGAAGATTCAAATGAGAACTTATCTTCAGTTACATTGCCAACGCTGCTTAATTCTTTATCTTTATTGTTAGTAGTCTTAACTGCTACTTTATAAGATCCATCTTTATCACTTACAGAGATAGTAGTGTTAGGCTTTGTAAAGTCAATATCACTTGCATCACCTGTGTAAGCTGTGAATGCATCAATACTCTTAATAGAAGTACTTGCTAAATCAGTAGATACGATAGTACCAACAGCATCAATAGTTACTTCCTTAAAGTCAGCACCATAAGTATAAGTATGGTATGTTGCCTTAACTTCTGCAGTTTTACCGGAAGTAAAGAAAGTAATTGTTCTTGCACTAGGATCTAAAAAGCAATCTGTAGATGAATTTACTAAAGAAACATCAATTCTATTAACGAACTCGTCTCTAGTAATGTCGACACCGTTCTTATCAAAAACTTTGAACTTAATTGGCTCAGCTTTTGCTTTAACAACTTCAGTTGTATCAAACTTTATAGAAGCAACAGCATCCTTAGATGTGTCAACACCTACAAAGCTTGCAGATGTATCTTTGTAAGATACAACATACTCTTTATCCTTAGCAAACTCTGTGAATGTTGTAATAGTAGCTTTAGTCTTATCTGCAGCATCAAACTTAAGATCTTTAACTACTACATTAACGCCTGTAGAACCTATCATGGATTTAATTGTTACGTTACCCTTGTTAGCTTCAGCGGATACATCACCAGCGAAAGTAATTACAGCTGTTGATAAACCAGTCTGCTTAACAGATTGGATACCAGCTGCAACAGTTACTTTGTAATTTGCAGATGCACCAGCAGTTGGTCCCTGTGGCTGAGTAGCTGTAGCTGTGATAGTAGCTTCACCAGCTGCAACAGCTGTTACTGTACCCCATTTGTCAACTGTAGCAACTTTTTCATTGCTAGAAGTCCAAACGATTTTGTCTGTACATGTAGCCATATCAGTCTGACTCCAGATCTTCTTGTCACCAACAAGTCTGTAAACATTGATCTTAGCCTTAGCACCTACTGCTAATGGAGAATCGATAGCTTTTGTGCTACCAAATCCAACTTCTTCAGCGTTCTGCTTTACATAAACAGTTGCTGTTTTCTGAACTGACTTGCCAGCTTTGTTAGTAAGAGTAGCAACTACTTCTGTCTTACCAACACCAACTGCAACTACGTTCTTGCCTTCAATAGTAGCTACTTTAGTATTTTTACTTTTCCAAGTAGCTGTATATCCAGCTGCGTTATTAAATGTGAAACGATAACTATCAGAAATCGTTCCTGTTAGGTCGCCACCGATGTAAAGGATCTTGCTAGTCTTCTTAAGAGATGGTGCTTTAGCAGCTGCGTTAGCTGTAGCTGGCGCAACAGATACTAATACCATAGCAAGAGCTAATACGAAGGCGATTTTTTTAAAGAAATTCTTCATATTCTTTCTTCCTCCTTAAAATATATGGTTTTGTATTATATTGACTTACGTCACATATCGAGTATAATTAAATTGTTAATGATGTATTAACAATTCGAAAAACTCTAAAATGTGCATAAGTAAATATAATCGTTCCAATAACAAGATGATTATAACAACTATCGTAGGAAAGGTCAAGTCTTTTTGCTTACAAATTCACTTTTTGTACCCCATTCTAAGTCATGTTTCTAAACAATTCTCCATAGAACTTCATTTGATTTGCCACAATATTTCGACAAATAAAAATTCTTGTACAAACTGGTCAGAACAACTGGGTTACAATCCTACTATCTTGTAACTGGATTGATTATATCTAGCCAAATAACCTGCCTCGTTGGGCAATTCTCCAAACCCCTACTTACATCCCTACAGGACATCTGTCTGGATGTGACCTATACTGTCTCATAGACATGCTCGCAGTAGTCCCGGGCATTTGGTTTTGACTTACCTTTATAATGCTCTTTCTTTGTGTCAAAGTTATGTCATGCTCTTGTCACATTTAGACTATTTTGAATTTTGTGATTATGTACAATAAAATAAGGTTTCTTTTAGTTATTTTTCTTTTTTATTACCCTAGAACCTTTTGGAACCTCCTTTTACCAATTACATATTTATAACTCTAACTTCGTTTTAAAAAAGAGCCTCGCTGATTGAACATCAGCAAAGCCCTTTTTTCACAAACTGTTTCTAAATTCATATTACCTATTTTATTTAGTTATATTTACTTAATCTATTTCTTAATCAATTTACTTATCCATTTACTTACCAATTTACTTATCTATTTACTTATCTATTTACTTATCCATTTACTTGTCTATATACTTATCCTATTTTCTTAACCCACGTTCCTCAACCAACAACTACCCTATCATAACCCCAGTATCTTCTCCACCATCTCCTGCATCTTCTCAGTCTCACATACCATCTTATGAAGTACAGGTGCGGTACGGATTTCTTCGATAGCTTGAGGTATCTTTGTTTTACTTATTTCACTAAGCTGATCTATTAATTCAAAGTCAGACTTACTTTCTGTCTCAGCCTCTAATGCTTCCATCACGCTACGAGTAAACTTATATGGACTCGCTGTTGAAGCAATTAATGTCTTTGTTGCATCGCCACTAGCAGCTTTGTAGTTATAATATACACTTGCAGCTACCGCTGTATGTGTGTCAATGACATAATCCGCTTTTTCATAAACACGTTTAATAGCAGCCTTTGTTTCTTTTTCCTTTGCATATCCTCCGACAAAGTCGGATAGTTTTTGTCTCATCTGTGGAGCTATTTCATATTTACCTTCTTTGGAGAGTTGGTTCATAAGTGTTGCATTTTCATTTGCACGATCTTTAGCAGTTTCTCCGGAAATCATATATATCAAGCGTTCTAAGTTACTTGAGATTAAGATATCCATAGAAGGTGAACTTGTTAAGATGAAATCACGGTTTCTATTATACTCGCCGGTTGTGAAGAAATCATATAGCACTTTATTCTCGTTTGAAGCACAAATCAATTTATTGATTGGAACTCCAAGTTCTTTTGCAAAATATGCTGCTAGTATATTACCAAAGTTACCAGTTGGTACTACAACATTTAACGGCTCACCTTTATTTAATTCGCCATTATGAAGTAGACGACAATATGAATATACATAATATACTACCTGAGGAACCAATCGACCTATATTAATAGAATTTGCTGATGAGAATAAATAGCCCTTATCTTGTAAGCTCTTTGCAAGCTCTTTATTGTTAAACATTTCTTTTACACCAGTCTGTGCATCATCGAAGTTTCCATGAATACCGATAACAAAAGTATTATCACCCTTTTGTGTTACCATTTGCATCTCTTGAACCTGACTTACTCCGTCTTTCGGATAGAAAACAATGATTTTAGTACCAGGAACATCTGCAAAACCAGCAAGTGCTGCCTTTCCTGTATCTCCAGAAGTAGCAGTAAGAATTACAATCTCTTCCTTCACTTCATTCTTCTTCGCAGCTGTCGTTAGCAAATGAGGTAATATAGAAAGAGCCATATCTTTAAATGCTATGGTAGGTCCATGAAACAACTCCAGATAATATGCTCCATCCGACTTTTTGATTGGTGCTATTTCTTTTGTATCAAACTTATCATCATAAGCTGCATTGATGCAGTGTTTTAATTCTTCTTCAGAGAAATCTGTTAAGAATAGTTTCATAACTTTATAAGCTATTTGTTGGTAACTCATGCTGGCTAATACTTCTAAACTTATATTAAGCTTTGGCAATTCGGTTGGCACAAACAGTCCACCATCCGAAGCAAGTCCTTTTAAGATAGCCTGGGATGCTGTTACCTGTTCACGATTATCACGGGTACTTTGATACAGTAAATTCATGATCTTCTCTCCTTTATAGCCTTCTGTTCTATTTTAAGGTTAATATATTTTCTAAGGTAATATATTTAACACTTTAATTTGTTAATTTAATTCAGAGTATTATATCATGATATCATAGACGTGACAAGTAATAATGGGTAAAAACCGAATAGTTATTTATTTTTTTAAATAATTATTATTTAATTAGTTTGCTTATAAATTAAACAAAACGAGTACAGACTGAATATCCCAAAAGCATTATGCTTAACTAGACATTCTTACTATACCCGTTTTTGTTATTGTAGCCTTCCTATGTCAGTAACTATACTAACACCGACTACTTGTCCTTATAAAATTCATGGCACCCATACTTTACTACCTTACGAAGACTGTTATCAAACCAACAAGCTTTCGTCTTACTAGTTTGCTTTCTCGCAAAGAAGTATAAAGCACCATTACTATAGTCCTCTCCCGCAAGCGCACGGTTTACCGCTTCCATCGTTTCCTTGGACACTTTCACAGACCAATACCTGCCATCTTTTGTAGGGGAGAACTGATAAGTATTTCCGTCCTTTTGGAACACAACTTCTTCTACCGTATTCGGAAACTGTTTGCTGTTTACACGATTTAATATAACATTTGCTACAAGGATTTTACCGTAAATGTCTTCACCAGTTGCTTCTGCTTCAACAATACGATATAAAACATCAAGCTCATCTTTTGATAAAGATTTTATCATTTTCTTGTTTAATGTCTTTACAAGGGCATCTGATTTTGCAGAAGTAGTGGTCGCTTTATCCTTCTTACTAGCAGAATCTTTCGCGTTATCCTTCGCTTTTTCTTTGTCCTTGCTAGAATCTGCTTTTTGACTATCCTTGTTAGCTTCCGCTTTTTTACCATCCTTACTAGCTACCGCTTTCTCATTATTTTCTATGATTGCGGTATTTTCCACAGACACATTTGCTAAAGCTAATTCTGCTCCATATTGTGATGTGGCGTTTATGTTGATTAATTCCTTTTCGGAATCCGCTAGGCTTAATAGAACGATATCTCCATCATCTGGATTCGCAATATCAGTAAGCTTTCGATTTAATTGTTCCATAGGATCTGCAATTGCTACTTTTGCTTCGGTGTTGTTATCCGTAAATGATTCTATGTCTTCTTTCGCTAATTCCCCTTGGTACATTTGTCCGAGTGGATTCACCAGTAGTGATGTTTCTAGCAGCTTCGCATCTTTCTGATACGACAAATCTTGTGTACCATCTTCTTGTCCCGTGGCATCGTGCGTAGCTGCATTTACCATATACTCTAGGGAGTACAGGTGTAAACCAGGGATATCTACGAAGGATGTGACAAGAAGTATAGCAGCCAAAACATAGGCAACAATTGCAATTCTTTTGCTGTGTTTATATTGAATACCTTTCTCAAAGTGCTTTTCCTTGTCTTTCATCGTCCGAAGAAATGAATATATTTTTAACATAATATTTCCTCTTTCTTTAACTTTTCTGACAAAGACTACTGCGTATATAGCACGTCAGTCGACTTAGTCAATTCGACATCTATATAAAGCGTTTCCAGACATCCCCACAATGAATGGTATTTTCGCATGAGTTGTATTATAGGCATGGGGCTTTTTACTGTCAATAAGGTTGCCTTATTTTCGTCACATACGGAGATAAGAAAATTACCTCACTTTTCCACATGTGTGAAAAGTGCACAAGTTTTCGGAGATAAAATGTCCATGAAATTATATATTTTTACTACACTCAAGAAAACAAATTGTTACGCTTTTGTTAAGAATTATATACATAGAAATTAATTATTATACATTCAGGTCTAATATCATTCAGTTCTATAGCTGTAGAACACCTATATTTGCTATATTTATGATAATTTGGGTGTCAATTTTTATCCAAATCAGTGTAATAATTATGTAACAATTAGTCGCATTTAGGTATTACTGTCGTACTCTTCGACATACTTCTTAATCTTGCATTCCGTCTGATTGCCATGTATAGTTAAATCAGAAAATCTCTATTCAATACCAAAAGTGGAAGCACTTTCAAAATACATATTATATATAGAAGAAACTCATACCAGAAAGAGGTGGTAGCATGCCATTACCGGGGGTCTATGTGGCAAACAAAAAAAATGGAGAAACCTACTATCGTTCTTCCATTACCTTTAAAAACAAACATATCAGTCTCGGAAGTTTCGATACAGAAAAAGCTGCTCACGTGGCATACCAATCTGCATTGAAAATATTGAATAAGAAAAAAGGCATAAAAAAAAGCATTCCGACTGCGGATGCCTTTTATGCCTTACGTTCTCCAATCACTTTCGATAAGTGGATTATGTTATTAAATTTTAGGGATAACGGAATTTACTGTCGCAATCCGATCTATTTGCAAAACAAATACTTCTTATATTATCTGGATGAACACACTCCTCTTAAATTTGACGCAGATGATTTGTTTTATTATATGGATCATCGTATTATGAAAAGGGGCGGTCATTTATTTGTATCGGATTTTGGGATGCAGGTAAATATCCTATCCCGATATGGAATTAAAAATTTTGCGGTTGCTGGGCGGGACTATCGTTTTGTAAATGGTGATTCAACGGATTTTCGTTATGGCAATATAAAAATTATAAACCGGTATCATGGAGTTCGAAAAACAGTTGTAAAAGGTCAAGAACTTTATACAACAAGAATCCATATCAACGGTGATTATATTGTTGGAAAATACGGAAGTGAAGTGGAAGCTGCAATCGCTTATAACAAAGCTGCGTCTTTATTAAAGAGTAAAGGTTTAAAAAAAGACTTCCCCGAAAACTATATCGAAGGGGTTAACGATATCACCTATGCCAAACTATATAATAACCTTAGAATCAGCAAAAAGCTTCGTGATTTAGGAGACTTTAATTAACATATTATGTTTTTTTCCTCCAGTAATAAATTGTCTGAAAACTTTTTTTAAAAAAAGGTACCTTTTTTCGATAATTTATGATATAATACAACTATATTTTTCTTCTTCCATTTTCATATTTAGCGCCATATGGCGCATTAAGAACCGCACGCTACCGCGTGCGTTTTCTTTTTTTCACCGGAGTAATAAGCCATGAGGAAGCAACAATAAGTAGTATAGACACCGCACTTTGTACTAGAAGGCTTATTGTAAACCAATGATTAATCAGATACTTGGTCGCTCTACTATAAGTTCTCCAATCCGTAAATGCACCTGCTTCAATTCCAATCTGTTTTTTTAACATAGCGAAAAAAGTAAACATAGGATCGAATAAAAGGGCAGTAATTGTAATCTTTACTTCAGCCGTACCACTCATTTTGCTAGCTCCATAAACCACCTCATGTCTCATACTTCCTATTGATTCAAGCAAGTGGCCACCAAGCAGTAACATCGCAAGTCCTATTGTTATAATCAATCCGGTTGTATAAGTACAAACTGTTGAGAGTGTTGTTCGTTTACATAAGCTTGAAAAGAAAATACCTATGCTTCCAAGATAAATAGAAGTTACAAACAAGAATAACTGAAATTGAAGGAGCTGAAGAAAGTTAATTCCTCCTACTGCAAAGACCAGTGCAGTAATTGGTAATGAAGAAATTCCTAGTAAAAGCATTAAACTTAAGGACGCGAGTAATTTTCCTTTTATAATTTGTAATGGTGTCATTCGAGTCGAAAGTAAAATGTCTAGTGTTTGCTTTTCCCTCTCACCAGATATTGCACCAGACGAAATCCCTGGTATCAAAAATAGCACAAGTAAAAACTGAGCGCCAATGATAATTCCGTAAATGGTAAGGATATCAGAGTAATTAACTGAGTTACCAAGCTTTTGTGCCCCCTCAAAAGTGAGATAGAAAGCCAAAAGCCCAAATAAAGATAGGATTCCATTAAATACTGACAATAAAACCGCAGTCTTTTTCATTCTTGCATTTTGATAAAGTTCTCTAAGATAGACAGAGTTCATATGCCACATACTAAATTCTCCTTTCTATTTGGTCAGCCTAAGAAAAATCTCCTCTAAAGTTCCTTCCTCTCTCTTATAAGAGGCTATGGATACACCAGAAGCGATCAGCCCTGATAATAATTCCGCTTCTTTACTCTCTTCTCCATAAAAGTGGAAAGAAATGCTCCCTTCCTTACTTGCAATATTCGTTACCTCCGGTATTCTTTTTAGTAACTTAATTGCAGTGTCATGACCTTCTATAATTTTCATCGTAAGAGGGTTTTCTGCCTTTTGTTTTGCCATGATTTCTTTCATAGGCCCCTGTATGACAAGTTTACCACTCTCAATAATTCCAAGATTTGTACACATTTCCGAAAGATCCTTTAGGACATGAGAGCTTAATAAAATTGTTACTTTCTGTGCACAAAGATTCTTTAAAATTCCCTGAAGTTCTAACCTCGCTCTTGGTTCGAGACCAGAAGCTGGTTCATCTAATAACAGCAATTTGGGTTGATGTATCAATGTCCTAGCAAGACATAGTCTCTGCTTCATACCCCTAGAGAGTTCATCCACATAGTCATGCTTTTTATCTCTAAGATCCACAAGCTCAAGAAGTTCATCAATTCTTCTTTCTGCTTCATTACCAACAACTCCATAGATCGTAGCATAAAAGGATAGATACTCCTGGGTATCCAAGTTATCATAAACACCGAAGAAATCAGGCATATATCCAATTCGTTCTTTTGCATGTCTTGGATAGCGAAGAGCATCAATTCCATCAACCCAAACTTCACCAGAATCCGCTGATAAAAGAGAAGCTATAATTTTCATTGTGGTTGTTTTACCTGCACCATTGGGACCCACAAAGCCATATAGTTCACCCTTATGAAGCTCAATATTCAGCCCATCAAGTGCATATGACTTACCAAATTTCTTTACTAAATCCTTAACTACTAGCATAGCTCCTCCTTTCTTTGTTCTTAATATGCCAAACCCACAGGCTGAGCACACATCACTTAAATGAAACATTTCTACTAGAAACATTTAAAATCATTAATTCGCCTTTTTTATATAGGAGATAACCGGAATAGTGAGTACACCACTCATCTCAACCTCTTCTCCTTCATACTTAATCGTTAATTCATGATTCTCACTCAGATAATCCTTAAGTTCTGATGCGTTTAAGGAAACATCTCCCTCACCGTTATCAGCGTTCACCTTCTGATATCTACCATCTTGTAATAAATCAGATTGGAATACCAAATCATACTGGCTGGTTGTTCTGTTGTAGAAATATATCTTCTTTGCCATTAAAGTATAATTTGCATTTTGATCTTGGCTGAGTTGAAAAACATCTGCTAGTACTAGCTTTGAAATCTCATCTTCTTTTGGTAGTTGATACTCTAATTCAATACTATTTGTGTAAACATAGCGAAGCGCACTATCATAATAGTTGCTTCCACCTGTCTTTAGATATCGATCAAGGTTTGGCACCAGAGTTTCATTACCGGTTGTTGTATTAAGTTTCAAAGGAACTACCATCATAGAAACCCCATAGCTAGCACGATTGCTAGATAAAGCCGAAAATGGATGCTCCTTAGGTAAACTATCTATAAAGCCAATAAGGAATGCTCCTTCTTTCGCATAAAGTCCATCTTCAATCACCATACTAAGTGCATCATTTTTCCTTATACGATCTGGAGATAACTTCGTTTCTGGGTTTCCAAGCTCTAAGCTAATCGAATTTGAATTATATAACATACTATATATACTACTACTAAACTCTTGGCTACACTCATCAATTGAAACACTCTCACCGCTTTCTAAATTTCCAAGCAAAGCGACTCTACCGTTACAGTAAACATATGCTTCTTCAAAATTTTCCGAAGTTTCATTTGATACACTACCACTCATGGAGCTTTCTGTAACCGAAACCTGACCTGTTACTGCACCCTCAAATCCTCTGGAGTAATCGAGCGAAAAATACTGTGGTGTAAAGGCTGGTATATGGTCAAACATCAAGGAGTAACTATCTTTCAACTTTAATACTGAGGTAGTAACAGCATCACTATCAGCTAGAGTATCATATGGTTTCTCTTTATCAATCACCTCATAAAAGGTTGGATATTGATACTTACCTGCAATGACCTCATTCGCATTAAAAAGACTAAGCTCCGTCTTTTGGTTTGAGGACAAATAAACATTTACATTAGATTTTCCCTCAAGTGTTTTTGTATTAGGATCATAAGTTTCTACACTAAAATAAGAAATATACGGCTCTGTAATTCTTGTATTCGTTCCCATCACATAGACAATACAGGAAAAGACAATAGAGAAACTAGGAACTAACACCCAGACTAGGATATTTTTCTTCTTTTTATGAAGTATAAAGTACAGGAGAGGTCCAATGATAATAATATATACCACCAATAGAATCGTATAAGGAAACACTTTCGGGACTTCGATAGAATCAGAGTTATTTATAATTCCCTGGACTCTGTAATTATCAGTGTTTGCATACTGCTCAACCTCAACCTTATTCTTTACAACAATCGGAATGTCCTCTAGTACCTGCGAAACCACAGAAAGATAAAAGGTATTTAGTAGTTCTCCACTTACCCCTTCATTCACTAAGATCTCTTCTTCCGTTAATCCCTCCATACCAAGTGGAAAATGAAATACCAAAACATTGCCTTCTCCATATGGTACCTTCTCATAAATAGTTAGATGATTGGATTCCTTCTTTTTTGTAGCATTCGCGATAGAAAATACAGAAACAGTTTTTTCTACCGTAGTGAACTTTAAGTCACTAATGATCTTTGTACCCAGAATCGATTTCCCAATATATGAGTTGCAATCTTTCTGTGGATCTTCCTTTTTCAAATCCTCTTTATATTTTAGGTTGGAAGCTCGTAATGTTTCATATCCCTTCACCTTTAATAAAAGATCTGAAAATTCAGATGGTTCTTTCATAGATATCTTTGCATTCTGAACTGAGCCGTCGGAAGTTTTATCAAGACTTATTATATTTTGATTACTAAGCCAATGAATTGCAGATATTCCATCCTCGTAGTAAGCCTCACTTCCAAGAACCAGCGTACCGCCACGTTTCACAAATCCTAGGATTGCTTGTTGCTGCTCCAAGGTTAGACTAGATATCTTAAAATTTTCAATCACCAATACATCAAGAATATCAAGCCCAAGATAGTCACTTGGGAAATTACTTTTATCCAAGCTAACGCACTTATTTCCAAAATACTCAAAATATGACAGCGGAGTCGACATATCACTTAAAATACCCACGTAATAATAGGTTCCCAAGTTAACGACATTAAGAGGAATGACCTCTTCTACAATTGTATCATTACTAGAAGATAGAATCTCAAATTTGATGCCTTTACTAGCTCTGTTCATAGGAATATTTAATGTTACGACATTTTTTTCTAATCCTACAATCGAAGCTGTTGTTGCATAACGAATGTTATCTTGTTCTTCATTCATTAAAGTAGTAGCTATTTCACCAGTAAAACTTTCGCCTTTATTATAGATTTTTGCAGTTAACTGCATGGTTCGACCATATCTGGCTTGTTGTTCAAACCCATATTGTAACGTCACTACAACACGGTCATTCGTTAAAATGATCGGTTTCTCACTTTGATCGGTATTTCCTACATTCACTTGCGGAGCCCTTGCTACAGATGCATCAACCACTTTACATGGTAATAACATGATAGCAGTCAATGATATCATTATAAGAAATATCATTGCCAGAGATGATTTTTCTTGCAGTAAACAAAGTACACGTTTATGCTTCATGGAGCTCCTCCTTTCCTTATATACCGATTGGTAATACCACCTCAAAAACCGTTCCATTAAGACCACTTCGAGCCGTCACTTGACCACCGTGCAACTCAAAAATATTTCTTGCAATAGCAAGACCAAGACCTGTCCCGCCGTGCTCTTCATTTCTAGAATATTCAACGCGATAGAATTTCTCAAAAATATGCGCAATATCTTTCTTTGGTATAACCTCGCCATAATTTGTGATTGTTACAATTACTTCCTTATCTTTTACGTCTAACCGCAGATTTACATTCTTACCATCTGCGCCGTATTTTATTGCATTTCCTATTAAATTAGCAAATGCTCTAGCCAAATAATCTCCGTCAGCACCTACAATCGCAGAAGGCACTGTCACATCAAAGCTGTATTCTAAGCCATTTTCCTTAAAACTTGGATAAAACTCATCCAATAATTGATAGAGCATCTTAACGATATCAACTTCTACTTTGTTAAATTTAACTTCTCCAAATTCAAACTTGGTATAGGAAAATAGATCCTCAATCAACTTTTCCAATCGAATTGATTTATTGAAGGCAATACCGATATACTTATCCTTTATTTCCGCAGGAAGGTCTTTTTTTGATACCAAATCTAAATAACCAATAATTGAAGTTAACGGTGTTCGTAAATCATGAGCAACATTTGTAATTAACTCATTTTTCTTATTTTCCGTGCTACGCTCTTCTTCCATAATCGCTTTTATTTCCACTGCCATACGATTAAGATTCTGAGCTATTCTTGTAAACTCGTCGTCATTGCGAAGTGGTATTCTCACATCAAAATTACCAATCGATAATTCATCAATACCTTTTGATATTTCTTTTAGATAACTACTCATCCTCTTAGTAAAAATCAAGAAATAAGTAATAAAAGATGCAAAACCAATGAATAAAGCGATAAAAATGATGACTGGATCATACTTGTCATTGCTTTGACTGCTTTTTAATGGTTTTGCGTCTGATTGTACGTTTTTCGAATTCATGGATTCTCGGTAAATGTCTTCTTTTACCGAATTATTGATACTATTTGAGTTTTGAGTTATATAATCCGATGCCGACGTTTCAAGCGTTTGTTTTACTTCCTGATTGGATAGCAAAGTGTAAGAGATAAAGTTAACTACTCCGAGAAAAAACAGTACGGTAAGTAAGGCTAAGATAGCACTTAGGATACTGTACCATAAGTTTCGGTACCGAAAACTATGAATAAATTTTTCTTCCATCGTTATCCTCACTTCTCAATCTTGTATCCAACACCCCATACGGTCTTAATGATTTCTGCGTTCCTTGAGTCCATTTCGATTTTCTCTCTAAGTCTTCGGATATGTACCATAACCGTATTATTTGCTTCGTACATCTTTTCGTTCCATACGCGCTCAAATATTTCATCCGTACTGAATACTCTTCCTGCATTAGAGGCCAATAAATATAAAATATCAAACTCTATTGGCGTCAACCTCACATCTTTTCCATATGCCATAACAACATGGGTTTCTTTATTAATTACCAAATGAGTCACACTAATTTCTTTCTCATTTTTGTCCTCATAGGTACTAGGATTAAACTTTGTAAAACGTCTTAGCTGTGACTTAACTCGTGCCATTAATTCTAGTGGATTAAATGGTTTAATCACATAATCATCGGCACCTGTGCTAAGACCTATAATTTTATCAATGTCTGCTGACTTTGCACTTAACATAATGATTGGCACAGTACTGGTTTCTCTGATCTTTTTGCACATACTCAGTCCATCAATACCTGGCATCATAATATCCAGTATAACAAGCTTAATATTCTCTTTCTGGAGGATGTCGAGTCCTTCCATGGCATTGTATGCTTTAAAAACCTGATATCCATCACTAACCATATGGATTTCAACTAATTCTGCTATCTCTTTATCATCATCAACAACTAATATATTTATCTCCTCTGCCATTCTTACCGACCTCCATTCTGTCGCAATTCTGCAAATGTTGGGCGACAGCACAAATTTTTGTTTGAAAAATCTTGTCTTTTCAAACTAACTTCTCACTAGATTTATCTTATCATACCATAGTCCCAAAATCTTTACTTTTTTCTTACAAAACCCTAGTATTTCTTATACTTATTTCTAAGGGAATCCAGCTTATTCCTGTATTTCCTAATGCTGTTTCTATAAATAAAAATAAGACTGTCTCCATGTTCTGCATAATGCCGGACCGGAACCAGTCTCATAAATGACAAGTCAGAATTTTACTGGCTCATCTTAAGTTTTTATTGAAATTGAGTAGTACTATAAGCCGGGTTCTGTATTTGATGATCATCTATCTTGACTGTATGTTACCATACAGCTCATTTGCCCGTTACCGAACAAAACGCGACCTACCTAAGAGCACGACGGGCAGCCGTATCGCTCTCATACCATAAGGTACTTGTTTGGTCTTGCTTCAAGTGGGGTTTACACAGCCTTCTCTGTTACCAGAGAAGCGGTGGTCTCTTACACCGCCATTCCACCCTTACCTAACCTTCGTGTTATTATCTAACCTTCGGTTAGGCGGTTTATTTTCTGTTGCACTGGCCTTAGAGTCGCCTCCACCGGACGTTATCCGGCACCCTGCCCTATGAAGCCCGGACTTTCCTCACCGATTAAAATCGGCGCGATCATCTGTACTACTCAACCTTAGTATGCTAACATGAATCATTTCATTTGTAAAGAAGTTTATCTTTCCAGTACTAAAGAAGATATCAAACTTTAAAGCAGCTTCCACCAATAAACTCACGAATAATCGAATTCTTAGGAATATCTTCTGAGCTAACTCCAAGAAAATAGTCTAAAAATTTTAATAATCGTTTTGCTTCTATATATTCTTTACAATCTTTATCAATTCCAAACAAAGCTGGCTCTGCATATTGCTTTAGAACAGACAATTCATATATAAGAGCGGAATTAAACATACAATCCGCTTCTTCTTGAAACGGGAAGATATTTTCCTCTTCTCCTCGGCGCACCGATGGCCACATCGCAATCGTCTCACGGGCGGAGGTTCCCCTCGTTCTTGCATCCCTTACCATACGGCGAATTAATCTTCCATCGGTTGTCGGAATACGGTTATGTTCATCAATATTTAGCTGAGTTAAGGCACTAATATAGATTTTAAATCTACTCTCTTTTGGAAGAGAATAAGATAGCTCATCATTTAATCCATGGATTCCTTCAATAACAAGAATATCTTCTGGTCCTAGTTTCTTGTAGTTTCCTTTATATTCACGTAATCCAGATTTAAAATTAAAGTTTGGAAGTTCTACCGTTTCACCATTTAATAATGCAGTCATATCCTTATTAAATTGTTCAATATCGATTGCATAAATCGATTCAAAATTGAAGTTTCCAAATTCATCTTTTGGAGTATCTTCTCGATTCACAAAGTAATCATCGATGGCAATCGGGTGTGGCTTATATCCAAGGGTACGTAACTGAATTGACAAACGATGAGAAAATGTGGTCTTGCCAGAAGAGGACGGTCCAGCAATCATGATAAACTTCTTATTCCCTGCACTCTTAATCTTTTCTGCTATCTCTGCTATTCTCTTCTCCTGTAATGCTTCCTGAATCAGAATGATGTCATTCATATTCCCTTTCGTTATCTCATCATTCAAGGAGCCAACCGTAGAAATCTCCATGGTTCTTCCCCATTGATTGGCCTGCTGAAGTGTTTCAAATAGATTCTTTCTTGGTTTAAACTCTGGAACTGTTTCTGGTTCTTCCTTCGTTGGTAGCATCAAGATAAATCCATCTTCGTATGGAAATATATCAAAATACTTTAAGATTCCTGTGCTTGCAGGCATATAACCATAATAATAATCCTCAAATCCATCTAAATTATAGAGATTTGCACTGGATACACGGCGGTAGCGAAATAGTTTTTCCTTATCATACATCTGATACTTATGGAATAATTCTGCTGCCTCCGCAGTAGCTATGGAACGTTTCATAAATGGTATGTCTCGCTGAATAATGGATTGCATCTCTTTCTTAACCTTATCCATTAATGTAGCATCTACTTTAACTTTTCCGTCTAATTCGCAATACAAGCCTGAACCAATCGAGTGTTCCACCCTTACCTTATCAATATTTTCATGACCTAATACACGATAAATAGCTCGTATCATTACAAAAATAAGCCCTCTGGCATAAGTTTTACGACCAGCATCATCAGAGATTGTAACAAACTCAATCGTACAGTCCTGCTTTAATGTTTTAAAAAGCTCACGTAATCTTCCGTTCATTAAAACAAGTATTATCTCATGCTTAAACTGAGACTGATATTCCTTACTGATTTCCAGATAAGTCGTACCCTGTTTATATTCCTTTGTTACGCCATCAATCGTTACTTTAAACATTCCCATATACTTATTACCTCTTTTCTGTTTTGTCTTGCTCGCAAGACAAATCACTTCTAGTCCCCTCTAAGATCTATAGTATTGCAATGCATCCTCTAACATTTCAATTTCCTTTAAAAGCTCTGCATATCTCTCTCGATTTTTAGGAGTACTATTGCTTTCTAAATTCTCTTTTATTTGATATGCTTTTGTCCTCTCTTTCTCAAGAAATTGCTTCAATATCGGATGTTTATTTTCTAAGAGATATCTCCCATACCTATTATATAACTCTTTGGTTTCCTTCGTGACTTCCCTCTCTTCACGAAAACTACCCTCTTCTCGGGGTAATGTAGCACTATCCCTTTTTTCATGAGACAATACAGCACCGCCACCTATAGATTGAGACAATGCAGAACAGCCCCCTAAAGATTGAGACATTGCAGCACCGCCACCTAAAGATTGAGGCAATGCAACACAGCCCCGTAAAAATTGGGGCTGCGCGTAAAGTACCGTATAATACTTACCTTCGTCAATACACATATCCTCTTTAGTAATTTCGAAGTTCAGATTATGTAGATACTCTCGTACCCGCCAGATTTCAGATTGTGGCTGTAAGATTAACTCTTTTGCCGCCTTGACGCACTCGCTGCCTTCTTCTAATATTTTAATCATTAGGGGTCCCCCCATGCCAGCGATGACAATCGAATCCACCTCATTTGGTTCTAACATATGAAGTCCATCGGATAACCTTGTCGTTATCAGATTCCCCATCCCGTAGCTTATGATGTTTTCCTGCGCCCGCAACAGCGGACCCTCATTTACATCAAGAGCTATCGTTTTAGGTGCAATCTTTCCTTCTACAAGATATATGGAAATGTAGGCGTGATCACAGCCTACATCTGCAACCACATTTCCTTTTGTGACACAATCAGCCACCATTCGTAATCGTTTTGATAAGTTCATGTAAAACTAGTTTCCTTCCTCTGGTACGATATTAATTAATCTAAATGGATTAATTACTCTAAATAATCCTTTAACTTGCGAGAACGACTTGGATGTCTTAATTTGCGAAGTGCCTTTGCTTCAATTTGACGGATTCGCTCTCTCGTTACATTAAACTCTTTTCCTACTTCTTCCAGTGTTCTGGCACGACCATCATCTAACCCAAAACGTAATCGTAATACTTTTTGCTCACGATCTGTTAATGTGCCAAGTACCTCCATTAATTGTTCTTTTAATAATGTGAATGCTGCTGCTTCTGCAGGAACCGGTACATTATCATCTTGAATAAAATCACCCAAGTGACTGTCTTCTTCCTCACCAATTGGAGTCTCAAGAGAAACTGGTTCTTGCGATATTTTCTGAATTTCACGCACACGTTCTACTGGAATATTCATTTCCTTCGCAACTTCCTCTGGTAATGGTTCTCTACCAAGCTCTTGTAATAGCTGGCGTTGCACACGGATTAATTTATTTATGGTCTCTACCATATGAACCGGAATACGGATCGTTCTTGCTTGATCTGCAATCGCTCTTGTAATCGCCTGACGGATCCACCAGGTTGCATACGTACTAAATTTATATCCTTTTCGATAATCGAATTTTTCTACGGCTTTAATTAATCCAAGATTTCCTTCCTGTATCAAATCTAAAAACTGCATGCCACGGCCAACATAGCGTTTTGCTATGCTAACTACCAGTCTTAAATTCGCTTCTGCAAGTCTTTTCCTTGCATTTTTATCACCTTGCTCCATACGTTGTGCAAGACCTATTTCTTCATCTGCACTTAAAAGCGGTACTTTACCAATTTCCTTTAGATACATCCGCACCGGATCTTCCGTACTAATTCCCTCTGGTACAGTTAGATCAATGTTAGATATTTCCTCTTCTTCTGCCTCGATCAAAGCTAAATCGCTTTCATCAACCTCATCAGCTTCCTCTAATTCTGGTGCACGCAAAACATCAATATTATGTGCCTCTAAATACTCATAGATTTTCTCAATACGGTCCGCATCAATCTCCATATCAGAAAAGAAGTCATTAATCTCTTCGTATTCTAGTACATTCTTTTTCTTTTTTGCATACTCCAACAATTCTTTCAGCTTGTCGTGAAATTTTGCCATGGTTTCATCCATAAATACTTCCTTCTTTCTTCGTCTGAATGTTGTATAATTCGATACCCTATATTTTCACAGTTTAACCATGATTTAAAGAACTATGCAATTTCTCTAAGCCATGCTGTTCTTTCATGACATTCTGAAGTGCCATAATGTCATTGTCTTCAATTGCTTTCTTATAAGCAATGTCAAGACTCGCTCTTTTCACACGTACTACCGTATCTGCAAAAAGCTTTCTTCTCTCTGCCTCTGTCATCTCAAGCTGAATGGAAGTCGAGAATAGACTGGCTACTTCATTTTGCAACTCCTTGCTTTCAAAACGATTAATAATCTTAGCAGGAGTAACTTTTTGTTCGCTTTCGTATTGCTCAAAGACCATGTTAGCAACCTCGCGATATAATTCCTCTGTAAAATCATCCGCTGTTATAATACCTCGAATCTTATCAAACGCCTTAGAATCATCTATCAACCAGGTTAGCAATATCTTTTGCGACTGAAGCATCCCTTCTTCTGGTTTGCTTTTTTTCGCATTTTGTTCTTTTTCTCGTTCTCTTGTTTCCTTCGCTACGTTCACTACTGTCATTTGGGCACCGTAACGGTTTACCAGTTTTCTTAAATTGTCATAGGAAACATTATATTTTCTTGACAACGCCTCAATGTAGTTGTTTCTCTCAATTTCCTCTGTAAATACTAACAGTTTCTTCGCCATCTCATTAAAGAACTTGGTCTTTTGCTCCGGATCTTGTAACTCATAATCCCTTTCTAATACAGAAATTTCAAAGAAGAAACTGTTCATTGCTTGATCAATACGATTTTGATACTCCTCTGCTCCAAGTGCCTTGATAAATTCGTCCGGATCCTTATATGGCTTCATATCGATTACTTTCGCAGAAAGCCCTGCTTCTTTCAGTATCGGTATCGCTCGAATCGCTGCTGCAACTCCGGCACCATCACTATCATAGGTAAGATACACTTCTTTCGTATAACGAGATAATAATCTTGCCTGTTGTGATGTAAATGCAGTTCCTAAAGAGGCTACTGCATTCTGAAATCCTGCCTGATGAAGTGCTATTACATCCATGTAACCTTCGCAGATAAGAAAATAATCCTTTCTTGATGTTCTTGCAAAGTTTAAGCCAAACAAATTCCGGCTTTTATCAAATATTATTGTTTCCGGAGAGTTTAAATACTTTGGTACTCCATCGCCCATCACTCGGCCACCAAATGCTATCACTTTATTGTTCCCATCCATAATAGGAAACATGACTCGGTTCCAAAACTTATCATAAGCTCCTTTACTTTCTTCCATTGTAAATAAGCCAGATTGTTTTAATAACGTATCTTCATGCCCAGCTTTTTTCATATATTGATATAAATCATCGGAGTATTTGGTAGAATACCCAAGTCCAAACTTTGTTATTATTTCCTCGCTAAGTCCTCGATTTCTTAAATAAGCTAGTGCTTCTTCTCCTTGCTTACTTCTTAGTTGGTAAAAATAGTACTTACCAGCCTCTTTATAAAGCTCTAAGACTCTTGTTTTTAAATCTGCTGCCTTTTTTGCTTCTTCCGAATATTCTAATTCTGGTAGTTTCACTCCAGCTCGTTCACCTAATACTCGTAACGCTTCCACGAAGGTATAATTCTCATATTCCATCAGGAAGGTAAACACATTTCCCCCAACACCACATCCAAAACAGTGATACATCTGTTTCGAACCACTTACGGAAAATGACGGGGATTTCTCATTATGAAATGGACATAGTCCCATGTGGTTGGCGCCACGTTTTTGCAATTTTACATAAGAACCAATCACATCAACGATATCATTGCGTTCTCTAACTTCTTCCACAAGTTCCTCTGGATAATACATAGTTAGCTCCATTTCTTAGATTCATTCACTTATTCATTCTCATCCTAACAACTACAAGGATTTGTATATTAAATTTCCTTTTTCAGAATGTACCTCATATTTTTCAAAAATATATACTACCATATATTTACTAACATTTATTGTATCTATAATTTAATATTATGATGTCAGAATCATTATTTTCTTAATACCCTATACTCTAGGAATCATTATTTTCTTATTACCCTATACCCTAGGAATCATCATTTCCTAATACACATCCCACGATGTAGGAATCATGATTTCTTTATATTTCGCAACCGCATATCGGTCCGTCATACCAGCGATATAGTCACACACAACTCTTCCAGCTGGTTCCTTTTCCTCTTCTATCATAAACAAGTACTCTTCTGGCAAGGAGTCAAGATGCGAATTATAATAACGATAAAGCTGTTCTATCATCTTCTCTGCTTTTGCCTCCTGCCCTTTGGCGACAGGATTCGTATATACACTGCGAAACATATATTTTCTAAGCTCTAACATAGCCTCTTTTACTCGCTCTGACATAATAATATCGGCTTTTCCGAAGCTATGAATAACAATATCATGAATTAAGGTATTTAGCCTCTCTACCGAGCTATACCCAAGGACCTCTGTGAATTCTCTCGGAATCTCATCCTCCTTTATAATTTGCCCACGAATGGCATCATCTATGTCGTGATTTATATATGCAATTTTATCCGATAGCCTTACTACCTTACCCTCTAAGGTCGATGGGCTTCCGGCTGTTTGATGATTTTTTATTCCATCCCTTACTTCTTTCGTAAGGTTTAGCCCCTTCCCATGCTTTTCTAATAACTCCACTACTCGTATGCTTTGCAAATGATGTTCAAAACCACCTTCGTATACACGGTTTAGTGCTCTCTCTCCTGCATGGCCAAATGGGGTATGGCCTAAATCATGTCCTAATGCAATTGCCTCAGTTAAATCTTCATTTAGTTGAAGTGCCTTAGCAATTGTTCTCGCATTTTGCGAAACTTCGAGAGTATGGGTCATTCTGGTTCGATAATGGTCTCCTTCTGGTGCTAAAAACACCTGTGTTTTTCCATTGAGTCGACGAAATGCTTTAGAATGTAAAATTCTATCTCGGTCTCTTTGAAACACTGGGCGAATGTCGCAAGCAACCTCTTCGATATCTCTACCAAGGGAACAATCACTGAATGCTGCATAGGGACTCAAATATTCATGCTCTCTTTGCTCCTGAAGTTTTCTTATGTTCAGTTTCAACTGCTCCATCCTAACCTCCATTCCTAAATAAACGTAGCCATCCGGGTCTTATTAACATCCTATTCCGTTTTTAAAGAATTCGAACCTTGTCCCAAACTATCACGATACAGTATTATGGTAATACAACTTATCAGAAGTTGCCTTCCAAACTTCTGATAAAAGGCGTGCTCTTCATGCCGCAAATCCGATTATTGTCTTATACTAAATAATACCTTCTAACTATACTATTCTACAAAATAATTCGAATTCCTCTTTTTATTTAGGAAAAGTTGAGTTAAGTTGAATGCAGAACTAAATTTCGGTATGACTCGAGCATTGTAACTTTACAAAACTAAATTTCGGTATGACTTGAGCAATGTAACTTCGCAAAACTAAATTTCGGTATAACTCGAGCATTTTACTTTGCAAGACTAAATTCAAATGCCATAAAAGGAGCTGTGCACTAATATTTTTTAGTGCACAGCTCCTTTTCTTTTGTCCCTTATTGTAAAAGGCCTATTCCATATTATTTTGTCAAATTGGTTATTATATAGTTTCATACAGAACACTCAGATTATACATTGCCTGCTTTATACATCGCCTGCTTTATTCATCGCCTGCTTTATACATCGCCTGCTTTATACATTGCCTGCTTTATCCATACCTTAAAAGCACAATCTATTTTAAATGAGCTGCTCCAATAATTCCTGCATCATTATCTAGCGTTGCAATTACTATCTTGGTCTGTTTTGAACTATTTCTTGTATAAACTTGTTGATTTACACATTCGATCAGTGGTTCTATAAAAAGATGACCTGATTTACTAATCCCCCCACCAATGCATAAAATATCTGGTTGAAATATATTAATCATATTAGCAATCCCAACACTTAAATATTGAATGAATTTATCTAGAACCAGCGTTGCAGTCTTGTCTTCTTTTAAAACAGCCTCAAATAAAATCTTTCCTTCTACTTTTTCCAGATTACCGTCACAAAGATCCCAAAGATAGGATTTTTTGTCTAATTCCATCGCTGCTTTCATTTGTGTGGTTAAAGCAGTTGCTGAGGCGTAGGCTTCAAAACATCCTTTTCTACCACAATTACATGGGATTCCATCCATACAAATAACATGATGCCCGATTTCAGCAGCAGCATAATTACTTCCTGTATAAATTTCATCATTGATTATAATTCCACCACCAACACCAGTTCCTATGGTGACTGCAACTAAGGAATGATATCCTCTCGCGCAGCCTGCTAAATATTCTCCCCAAGCTGCTGCATTTCCATCATTATCAAAACAAATCTTTGTATCGAAATGCTCTTTTAATAAGGATATAAAATCAACATCATAAAACCCAAGATTATTTGCATATTCCACTATTCCTGTTTCTTTATTGGCTGTTCCTGGAACACCGACGCCAATGGACTTTATCTGGTCTATTGAAATCTTTTGTTTTATTAACAATTGTTGTATCAAACGAGCAATATCATCCACAATTTCTTTCGCAGAACGTGGAAGATTTGTGGAACACGAACAACGGTCCACTATTTTGTACTCTTTGCTTACCAACCCAACTACAATGTTGGTACCTCCTAAATCAACCCCGATATAGTAGTCCATGATCTCACCTCCCTCAAAAATGAGTTATCTTCTTCTCTTAGCCTTCTCTTATTCTTCGTTTAACCTAATCTCCAATTGTTTTTTAAATGGTGTATACTCATTAAAAAATAGAGTATAACCATCCGTATTACGCTCTTCACCATTGTAGTGACCACAAAATTCATGCGTACCAAAACCTGGACCAATGGTTAAATTGTTCACATCATGATGCACATGAATCAGGCCGTTTCGTAATACCATGCCTTCCCCTTTGACAGTTTTCATATAAAGCATTTCATTTTCTATTATGCTACCGTCTGGAATGCACACTTGAATCCTTAAAGGTACTCGGTCTAACCCTGCCCCACTTACATGAAGCCTTATCCCATCTTCTAATTCTTTGATTCTTACTTGAATCTTTAATATCGAAGTAACTAGAATTTCACGTTTGGTATGATCCATCTTCCACCAGTCATTCGACTCTGGAGCTTCTTTGAAAGGCAAATAATACTGACTTTCTACCTCAGAGGTTAATACACACTCTTTGTCATCTTGTAAAACTTCTATAGTATCGGATGCAAACGCACGTATTGGCCCTATACTTTCACCTATTCTAACATAGATTGGAGTATCTTTAAATTTAATAAATAAAAAGTTATGTTTTCCATGTAAAATACTATAGCAGAAATTATGATTCTTAACACGAACTACGCCTGAATCTTTATAATGTACTCGATATGTCTCTAAAAATCCATACTGTTTAAACTCATGTTGCAACATGAAATCATGTAGCATAAGATAAAATAGACAATCTGGTGCGATATCTCCTCGCTCTACATTATCTTTTATTATCTTATGGGCGGCTGCATCAAATTCTTTTCGAAGCGATTCCTCTAACTCAACCTTTTGACTAGCCATGTAAAGGAATTGATAAAAGTACTTATCCGCATACTCTTTTTTCCCTTGATCTTGTCTTGTTGAGTTCTGTGTAAATATTGAATCATCCGAATCAATATAGGTTAGCATCATATGAAGATTACGCTTTACATACCCTAAAAAAGTGATATCCTTCGTTTCTTCAAACATTGTAATCATTGAATTATTTACTACTGCATTATAATTCCCTGTGGAACGCTCTGCATATTCGCCATCTTCATTACCATCAATGCCTTCTCTTAGATATTCACTCGCTCTGTTTTTCAATTTCTCTGAAAACTCTACATCAAAACGAAATAAATTTGCTCCCTGTAGTAAGGCTGCACATATTCCCCAGCGATGATTTGGTGTATGAAATCCGCCTATTACAATAGCATCAAGTGCTTTTTTCATTATAAATAGGTACTTATTCTTTAAAACTTCGCCTTCTTCGGTATCATCATACTTTTCTATTAAACGATAGCCATACATAAGTCTTTTAAAACAAAAAGAGGTATCTGCTGCTGACTGAAAGTTACAGGAAGGATAATCAAAACTTCCATCTTCACGCTGATACCTTTTTATAAAGTCTAATGCATTGTTGATTGCTTCATATAACTTTTTACTACGATAAAATTTACTATTTTGCTGTTCATAAACTGCTACAGCCTGTGCTAATGCATAAATAGTCGGTTTACCTTCTAAGATTTCACTTTGGATTCTTCCGGATTCAAAAGAACCCGGAAGCTGAATCTGTAATCTTAGAAAATCTTCTACGCTTCGTTCTGTAGAACGAATTAGATGATTGAGATAACGATTCATTCTAATACCTTAACCTTTCACACCGGTGCTTGCAATTCCGCCAGTAATGTATTTTTGTAAGAACATAAAGAGAATGATTAATGGTAAAATAGATATAATAGAGGAAGCTAAAATTGCATTCCAATTGACACCCATCATACCAATATAACTCTTAATTGCAATCTGAATTGTGAACTTCTTCTGATCGGATAATACCATCAGTGGTAATATATAATCATTCCATCTCCACATAAAAGAGAAGATTGTTAATGTTACTGTAACAGAAGAACCAAGCGGTAACATAATGGATCTAAAAATTCTAAATTCTGTAGCTCCATCAAGTCTTGCTGACTCTGCTAAGGATAGTGGAATTGACATATAGTGCTGGCGGTACATAAAGATACCTGTCGTTGTTGTTACCACTGGAAGAATAACACCCCAGATGTTATTGTATAAACCTATTTCAGATATTACAGTAAACTGTGAGATTGTTAGGATTTCACCTGGAATTAACGTTCCTAATAAAAAGATACTAAAAACTTTATTGGAATATTTAATTTCATGACGATAAATTGCCAGACCATAGCCACACATAGAGCTAATGATAAGTGTAATAATCGTTCCTACCACAGCTAAAAATAAACTGTTTTTTATATATACTAAGAATCCACTATTGAGCACATCACGGTAGGAATCAAGGGAAAATTTCTTAGGAAAAAGATGCAATGGATATGCAAATAACTCTGACGAACTTTTAAATGAACTCATTAAAAGCCAGATGATTGGAAACAGCATAAATATTGCAGTTGTAAATCCAATTATTGTAACAATCACGCTTTTTAGGGTCTGTTTGCTTTTCGTTTTCATTAAACTTCCCCTCCTTTTGTCACTTTAAATTGGATTGCAGTAATGCCGATAAATACTAAACTTACAATAATACCAATTGCAGATGCATATCCGTAACGGTACTGTGTAAATCCTTGATCGAAAATATACTGTACAATATAGGTCGTAGATGTACCAGGACCACCGGAAGTAATTCCCTGAACCAATGCATACTCTTTTAATAAGTTAATTGTTGATAATAATAATACAATAAAGATTGTAGGAGAAAGCATAGGAAGAGTAACTTTTCGGAATACCTGGAAACCTTTCGCACCATCTACGCCAGCCGCTTCATACAATTCTTTTGAAATATTATTAATACCTCCAATAAATATAACCATATAAAAACCTGTAGAAGCCCAATTTGAGGCAAAGCTAACTACGAAGGTTGCTAGTTTCGGATTTAATGACCATTGTAATGGATCAATGCCAATTGACTGAAGAATGTAATTTATGAGACCATATTCTTGGCCAAACATCCAGTTAATTGTAATACCAACAACTAATGATGATAATAACACCGGAATGTAAATAAGAGTACGAACAGCAGTTTTACCTTTTAACCATTTAGAAGTAACTAAAACTGCAATTAATAACGGAATAATAACTTTAAAAGGAAGGCTGAATAAGGTATATAAAAATGTTCTGCCCATTACTTTATAAAAATTCGGATCTGATAAAACTTTGGTGTAATTTT